>JBEKAL010000378.1:0-2854 GCA_050015935.1 Roseiarcus sp. | reverse complement strand
CGAGGCCCTTGAAGAGATCGTCTCGTCGCGATGCGCCGCGCTCGCCAGCGACCATGAAAAGATCAAGAGCCAAGCCGGCTTCCACTGGTGGCCGAAAATCGCCAACCCGAGGTGATCATCCGAAAACCGTATCAGATCGGTGGTGCGATCGCGACCAAGCTGTCCGGGATGATCTGCGCACGGGCTGGGCGTATCGATTCATTCTGGATCAGGGACCGTTCGCCACAGTCGGGGATGAGGAGCGCACGAAGTTTCACGCGAAAGGATTCGACGCAACCGATATTGCGGCGATCGAATCCATTCTCGACCTTTTCAGAAGGAACGGACGAGCGCAGCTCCGGCCACACGTCCTCGAACCCTTGCTCAAAGCGCAGGGAGCCGAACTCACCGCGATGAACCTCGCCCAGGCCCAGCAGGTCTATCTGCGAGCGATAGTCGAAGCGCTGTTTCAAACCGACCGACGGTAGAACGCGGTTGGGCTCGGGGCCGAAGACGGTGAATTGGCGCACAGAATATTGAAGGACAAAATCGAGGCGCGAGCGTCGGGAGTGAAAACCGCCAGCCTCCCTACGAATTCCGGTCGTGCCGAGACGGGAACGGCGCCGGCGCTTGCGTCGACAACGCGTCCGGCGATCCATCGCATTCGAGATAAAGCCCTCACAAAATCACAACGGCAATGGTGTAGACACCCACTCGCCGGCATCGGAAACGCTCGCACGACCGCTTCCGCGCCGGTTGCTGTGGTGCGATCGCGACACGCGTCCGGCCGAGACGGGGCGGCAAAATGAAACTTTACGATTTCGAGGTGCTGAAGGACGGCGTGGTCATTTCGACCTCGCACGCGATCGCTTTGCCAGACCTCGCCGCCGCTTGGCCGATGATCGCCGCGATGGCGAAAACCGTCGACGAGCCGAGGGGCCGCATCCGGGTTACGGACGAGGCTGGCGGCATCGTGATCCTCACCGGCGTCGCTACCGCTCGCCGTAGAGCGGGTCCCGAATAGTCAGAATCGATAGGGGTTTCCCCAATCGGGGGAGATGTGATTCACCATTCGCGCCGGGAAGGAGGCCGGCAGGGATGGCGAAGCCTTTTTCGCAAGACTTGCGCGAGCGCATGGCGCGGGCGGTTCAGGCCGGGCGCTCCCGCCATGAAGCGGCGAGGATTTTCGGCGTCAGCGCGAGCTGCGTCATCAAGCTGATGCAGCGCTATGAGGCGAACGGCGAATATCGGCCGGATAAATTCGGCGGCCACAAGCGGCCCATCCTCGCCGACCATGAAGACAAGGTTCGCTCGCTGGTTTCCGCGCGGCCCGATCCGACGGTCGCGGAGCTGTGGCGAGAACTGACCGCGCTCGGGATCGAAGCGGGACGATCGTCGGTCGGCCACTTCCTGCAACGCTTGCAACCGACCTATAAAACGTTCTACGCGGCCGAGCGGCAAAGGCCTGACGTCGCGGCCGCCCGCGCCGCCTGGCGCGAAGCGCAGAAGAGCCTCGATCCGCGAAGGCTGGAGTTCATCGACGAGACCTGGGCTTCGACCAACATGACGCCTCGCTATGGTCGATGCGAAAAAGGCGAGCGGCTGATCGCGCACGCGCCTTTCGGCCATTGGAAGACGAGGACGTTCGTGGCCGCGTTGCGCTACGACGGCCTCACTGCCCCGTGCGTCTTCGACGGTGCCGTCAACGGCCAAAGCTTCACGGCCTACGTCGAGCAGGTTCTCGCGCCGACGCTGAACCCCGGGCGACATCGTCGCGCTCGACAATCTCGGCAGCCACAATGGCAAGCTCGTCCGCGACGCCATACGCGCGGCAAGCGCCAAGCTGTTCTTCCTGCCGCCCTACAGCCCGGACCTCAACCCGATCGAACAGGTTTTCGCCAAGCTCAAACGTCTCATGCGCAAGGCGGCCGAGCGCAACATCGACGACACATGGAAACGCCTCGGATCGACGCTCAGCCGATTCCAAAACGACGAATGCGGAAGGCGCTTCGCCAATGCCGGCTATGCTTCAATCTGACGCGATCATGCTCGAGAACCCAGCGCCAGATTTTCATCACAAGCTCAGGCTCAGGAATCCTCTCATTTTTGACTGGACTCGCGAACGCCCGAATTTGAGGGAAGTCACGCGGCGGGGGTGCGAGAGAGCCGCGCGAGAGGGATATGCTGAACCAAATCGATCGCATTGAATTCGTTCATACTTTTCTAGAGGAGACATTTTCGCCGGACCTGCGCGCCAAGCGCATCGAATCGCTGGCGAACGGGGCTGTCGGCGTTTTGACGAGCGCCTTGTTGGCGGTCTCGGTCATCGGACATGCGCTGGCGCGGGCGCGCGGCCTGGCCGACAAGCACGCCATCAAGCAGGTCGACCGGCTGCTCAGCAACCCGGGCGTGGTGGTCCGGGACCTGTTCGAACCCTGGATCCGTCAGGCGGCGGGCGAGCGCAAGCGGATCGTGGCGGCGATGGACTGGACCGTTTTCGACGCCGACGAGCAGACCACGCTCGCCCTGAGCCTCGTCACGAGCCACGGTCGGGCGACGCCTCTGTTGTGGCTGACGATCGACAGGGACGAGCTGAAGGACCAGCGCAACGACTTCGAGCACGTCTGCCTGACGCGCCTGGAACAAGCCCTGCCCGAGGGCGTGGCCGTGACGATCTCGGCCGATCGCGGCTTCGGCGACGTCGAGCTGGTCGCGTTTTTGGAAGGCCTGGGCTTCGGCTATGTGATCCGGTCCCGCGGCAACATCCATGTCGCCTCGGCCGAGGGCGAGACACGCCCCGCCGCCGACGGGGTGGGCGTCGCG
Source organism: Roseiarcus sp. (assembly GCA_050015935.1). Taxonomy (GTDB): domain Bacteria; phylum Pseudomonadota; class Alphaproteobacteria; order Rhizobiales; family Beijerinckiaceae; genus Roseiarcus. Next base: position 52 of record JBEKAL010000378.1, on the reverse strand, counting down.
GGACGAGCCCGAAAACTGCGCGACGCCGAGATCACGGCGGCGCGCCGCAAGG
>JBEKAL010000377.1:0-2851 GCA_050015935.1 Roseiarcus sp. | reverse complement strand
GGCATCATCCCCGCCGACGACGCGGAAAAGCTGCGCGCCGACGGGGTCGCGGCGGTCTATACGCCTAGGGATTTCGCCATCAACGGCATTATCGGCGATGTCGTCGCGCACGTCGAGCGCGCGTTCGACAGACGGTCGCGGCGCGCGGGAGGAGGGCGCGCCTGAATCGCGGCGAGGCGGGGCCGACGGGGGAAGCGCAGGATTCGCTTCGCGGCGCTCAGGGCATAAAGCGGAGCAAGCCCCTCGCGGCGGAAGCGATGGCCGGATCGGCCAAGCGCGGCGCCGTTTTCGCGCGATGGTTTGTTTTCAGCGGCTTGCGCGACGGTTTTCTTCCGCGCCGGCGCGCGGCGAGGGCTTCGCCCCCCAGCGGACGCCGGCGCAGTGAGGGGTTGAGTAGACTAGATAGTGCAATTCGTATCAAGTCCTAGTAATTCCGTAATTCCGAATTCAGGAAGACGAGTTCTCGACGGGCCTCAAACGCGTTTGCACTTGTATGAAGGAACTTATGGCTTTGGACCGCCTCTTCACAACCTTTCGACGTCCAAAGCGATGTCTGGGTTGTTGGCCGCCGCAATAGCTTTCACCTTCACAATGTATTGGTCTACGACCCCGTGCTCGCGCAGGCCACAGATGATGTGACGGACATAGTCAATATTCGTCTTTAATCCAGGCTCGGGGCATATCACGGTGTAGGTGAGCGCCGACGCAATCTCACCGTTCGAGCGGCGAACGTTGATACGCTCCCGTTTATAATTTGTGCCCACGCCTTCGATCTCGTCAAACGACCTACGCCCGCGCTCATTGGCGGTTTTGCTGTCGATAAGGTACTCGGGAACTTTGTAGAGCACGCCCCAGACCTTACTGCCCGCCTTTCTCACGATGTTCGCTGCGGCGCAACCTCGGCGCTTACTCTGCACGTCGAACGCAAGCTCGAAGTCTTCAATTGTTTCAGCAATGTCGAGAAACTTCGCGTCGCCTCTCAGCCGGTCCTTGCCATTGATCTCGCTATCCAAACAATTGGAACCGTATTGGAACACCAGCGTCATGGAATGATCCTCGGCGGTAGTGGCTCAGTCCGAATTTCTCCGGGATTACGGCAACACGCGCTCATTTCCCCCTTTGTCCCGCTCGTTCGGCGCGGCAGGTCGGCGGGGAGCGGCCGTCGAGCGCAGAACCGTCCGTGTCGCGCCGAAGGATTTCGCCATCAACGGCATCGTCGGTGATGTCGAACGCGATATCGATCGACGGTCGCGGCGCCCCGCGGCGCCGGTGCGCTGACTCGCGCCAGCCGCGGAAAGCAATGATTCGTTATGGACGGGCTCATCCCGAAGATAACGCCTCTGTCCCCCTCATGCCCGGCCTTGTGCCGGGGGTCCCAAGGCGACCGCGTAGCAGTCGTCCGCACGCCGTGACGTTGCGGCCAGCCTCGGGGATTCGTGCAACGGCGCCGCGTGGATGGCCGGGATGATCCCCGGATCAAGTCCCATAGGCGCTAAGATAAGGGTTGACCGAGGGAAACTCTTTGTGATTCCAGCGGTTCATGACCCACGAATCAGCTCGCGCAATCGAAAACGCCGTCGATCTCCTGCGCGTAGTTTTAGCTTATTGTCTCGGCGCAAGGGGCTTGCGATGCACGACCGCGTGGGCGAGCGCTGTTGGGCTCGTCGACATCTCCAACGTGGCGTTGCTTTATCGCCTACGGCAATGCGGCGATTGGCTGGCCCTGCTCGTTGGCCAAACGCTGGCGTTCGATGCGCCCAAGGCTGCTCGAGGCCGGCTGATCCGCCTCATCGACGCCACCACGGTTGCCAAGGCGGGGGCGCCGTCGAAGACGAAAAACAAGTTGTGGCGCGTTCACAGCGCTTTCGATCTGCCGAGCGAACGTTTCGGCTTTTTCGAATTGACGGACGAAAAAGGCGGCGAAAGGCTCGACCGCATACCGGTCGTCAAGGGAGAAATTCGCATCGGCGATCGCGCCTATCTGCAACCCGACCGCATGGGCGAGATCCTGGACGCCGGCGCCGACGTTGTGGTGCGGGCGGGTTGGAAGAATGCGCGATGGCTCGAGGCCGACGGCAAACCGGTCGACATTCTCGCCGTGTTGCGCGACGGGACCGAGCCTGGCCTGATTGATCGGCCGATTTGCATGGCACGCAAGTCAGCCGCCCCGCTGGCCTTGCGCCTCGTCGCCGTCAAGAAATCGCCGCAAGCTGCCGAGATCGCACGGCGTAAGGCGCGGCGGGAGGCGGCCAAAGGAGGTCATCAAATCTCGAAAGGCGCGCTCGTCGCCGCGCAATGGGTCATCCTCGTCACTTCGCTCGGGTTAGAAGCGTTCACGACTTCAGACGTTCTGGCGCTTTATCGTCTCAGGTGGCGCATTGAACTCGCGTTCAAGCGTCTCAAAAGTCTGATCGGCTTGAAGGGACCGCCAGGAATAGACCAACGCTCAGCCAAGCCTTATCTGCTGGCGCACCTTCTGATGATCTTGTTGCTCGAACCGCTCGTAGACGAGTTCGAGGACTCTCCCCGCTGGGGACTTGCCGCCTGACCCGCCCCGGCGCATGGCGTTTGCTGCGCCAGCTCGTCGCCACGCTTCGTCAAGCCATTATTCCTCAACCGACGATCACCCGCCTCCGACGCTGCTCGTCAGCGCTGCGGCGGCACCTCCACGAGCCGCCCCGCCAACGCAGCTATCAGAAAATGACACGCTTATTTTAGCGCCTATGGGTCACAGCCCGGGGGTTCGCGACCCATCTGCTGGAGGATGGCGTCGACATCCGCGTCATCCAGGTCCTGCTGGGCCATGCCAAGCTCGACAACACCGCGCTGTATGCCAAGGTGGCGACGCGTA
>JBEKAL010000376.1:0-3040 GCA_050015935.1 Roseiarcus sp. | reverse complement strand
GCCCGGGCGGTTACCCTTCCGGACCCAAGACTCGCTACGGGGCGTCTGGCTAAGACCTACCCCGATGGAACTTTCATCCATAGGACATCATCAGCTTCTCCTGACGCACTCGAAGATCAGCCAAACAGGAACTGCGCCGCAGAATCCTCGACCCCATCGACGCCGCCAACCGAGACCCGGTGGTTCATACTTGGACCGACAAAATCGAAGACGCCGCGTGATAGGAGTCGATCCTCGGAAGCGATGTACTAGCCCGACAGTCGCCCACTATCAACTTCGCCAACTGTCTTCAAAATCACGGCGTCGTCGAAGTCGCCAAGAGCCGGGTCGCCGGTCCGCGAGAACGCGATGGCTCCGCAATGTCTGTCTATCTGTGTCGGCGCGTCCGGCTTGCCAAGACCCGCGGATCGGAGCAGATTTACCTCGAAACGTGACGCCATCTGGCGAATGTCGAGAAATATTGCACGCGGGGAACGACGGGTATTCATGCGAGTTTAGGCGGCTCGGGTGAGGTCTGGATCACCCAACGGGGAGATCGGGATGAATCCTGTTCAACCAGTCCGCGACGCCGAGGGCGCCCCGATCAGCAGCTCGACCGACCCCGCGCGCGAGGCTCAGAGCCGGGACAGGCTCGCGCCGCCCAGCACCCGCACGCTAGAGCCTCAAGCGCTCGCACGATCCTCTAACGTCACGAAATTCGTTGAAATTTCAGCATAATATCGTCTGAGTCAATCTTCACTGCTCCCCAAGCGGCCGAAATTGAGGGCAAAACAGGGCTCTGTTGACTCCTATTCCTCGTAGGAACTCTCGTCGTTAACGCCGAGATGCGGAATTGGGTGTTCGTCCGAGTCGAGACGAACGAGCCCGGCCTCTACGGCTGGGGAGAAGCGACCCTGGAATGGAAGACGCGCGCGGTCGTGGGCGCCGTTCAGGATCTCGAACCCTTGGTCATCGGCCATGACCCGCGCGACATCGAGCAGCTTTCGCGCATCATGAATAAGAACGGCTTCTGGCGAATCGGCGTCGTCGGCAAGACGGCCATGAGCGGCATCGAAGTCGCGCTGTGGGACATTTTCGGCAAAAGCGTCGGCCTGCCGGTATGGCGGTTGCTCGGGGGCAAGACCCGCGACCGCGTGCGCATCTATACGCATCTCGGAATGGGAGAGTCCAACGCAGTTTACGAGACCAACGACGCCAAGGAGCTGGTCGATCACGGACTCGCGGTGGTCGCCAAGGGCTACTCGGCAATGAAGATCGTGCCAATCCCCTATACCCATCACATCGCGTCTTCGCGTCAGATCGATCGCGTGGCTCGACTGATGGGAGCGTTGCGTGAAGCAGTCGGAAACGACATCGATATCATGGTCGATTTTCACGGTCGCCCCGCGTCGGCGAGCGCCGCCCTTCAATACATCGAAGCGTTGGCGCCATTTCGACCATACTTCGTCGAGGAACCTGTCCAGCCCGGCGATGCGATGTCGATGCGGGAAGTCGCCTCGCGCTCGCCCTGTCCCGTGGCGACCGGCGAGAGGTTGGTAGACCGCAACGAGTTCGACGATCTGTTGCGTTTGCGCGCGATAACGGTCGCTCAACCCGACCTCTGCCATGTCGGCGGGTTGAGCGAGGGACGCAAAATCGCGGCGATGGCTGAGGTCGCCGGAGTAGGAATCGCCCCGCACAATCCCTTAGGGCCGCTTGCGAGCGTCGCCGCCCTCCATTTCGACGTCGCCACACCCAATTTCCTGATCCAGGAAGAGATGTCGGGGGTCGTATCCTGGTTCGGCGAGGTTCTCAGCGGTTTGCCCGTCCTCGTCAATGGACATTGGGCAGTACCCGATAAGCCCGGCCTCGGCATCGAGATCAACGAGAAAATCGCCGCAGCGCACCCCTACAAGCCCGAACCCCAGAACGCATCAGCAGCCGTGCTCGACGACGGCACGGTCGTGGATTGGTGAATTCATGCCTGGACGCCTTCGAGACAAGGTAGCGATCGTGACCGGCTCAGGCCAGGGCATTGGCGCCGCGACGGCGCGCTGTTTTGCCGCGGAAGGCGCGATTGTCGTCGTCGCCGAACAAAACACCGAAACCGGCGCGCGGATCGCCGACGAACTCGTCAACTCAGGCGCCCGTGCGCTGTTCGTGCGCACCGATGTCACCGACCGGGCGAGCGTCAACGCTATGGCGGCGGCGGTCGAGAAAAGCCTCGGCACGCCCGATATCCTCGTCAACAACGCGGGCATCAGCGTCTTTCGCGATCCGCTGCAGACGACCGAAGACGAATGGCGGCGATGCATGGCGGTCGATCTCGACGGCGTTTGGTTCTGTTGTCGGGCCGTGCTCCCAGCGATGCTCGCCGCCGGCCGTGGCGCGATCATCAATATCGCCTCCACCCACTCGTTCAAGATCGTCCCGCGATGTTTCCCCTATCCGGTTGCGAAACATTCGCGTCAACGCGATAGCGCCGGGCTACATCGAGACGCCGATCGCGATCAACTACTGGAACACCTTCCCGGACCCGGAGGCGGAAAAGCGCCGCGCCTACGAGCTGCATCCGCCTAAGCGCGTCGGGCGGCCCGACGAAGTGGCCTGGACCGCCGTTTTCTTGGCGTCGGACGAGGCGCCGTTCATCAACGCCGAAACGATCGTCATCGATGGAGGTCGATCGGCCCTCTATCACGATTGAGAACCCAACCCGGCCGGAAATGGCCGTCTAAGCAAGGAGAAAACCAATGAGGCATAAGTCACACGCATCGATCGCGCTGGCGTCACTCGCCGGACTGGCGGGCGCAATCACGCTGACGGCGGCGGCGAGAGCCGACGACGTCAAGATCGGCTACATCAACAAAATGGGCGAGCACCCGTGGTTCGTCGCCGAAGTCGCCGGCGCCAAGGCGGAAGCCGGCAAGCTCGGCGTCAGATTCATGTCCCAGGACGTTCACTTCGACGCCAACCTGGCGCTGACGACCTTCGACACGATGGTCGGAGACGGGGTCAAGGCGATCGCCATCGTCGTGCCGGACAAGGCGCTCGGGCCGGTCGT
>JBEKAL010000375.1:0-3266 GCA_050015935.1 Roseiarcus sp. | reverse complement strand
ATCGTTCATGGCGGGTGTGGCCTCGCTGAAATCGAGCGAATCGGCTTAGACAACCAAATTCTACACGAAATCAGATATTTAAGCCACTCCCGCCAACCCGCAACGCATAATCCGGGCTAGCAAGCCCAAAAGCACGCCAAGCGGCACATTTTTGCTGATTTCCCGGCGATTCTGCGAGCTAATCACCATTCAATAGGCTCGCATTCGAATTAATCACCGTTCAATAAGCCCGGGCGTGGCTCGGTGCGCGCCGTGGCACGCATGGCGAAATGCTCCGTTGTGCACAAGGACTTTTCCAATCGCTTCCGCGACCTTTTGTGGTCGCCCCAATTCCATTCGGTCTTCCCCGATACGTGGATCGACGCCGGCGGAACCTCGCTTTCCGAGGTGCGCACCTCGGCCAAGGGCTATCGCTTGGCGACGACGGTCGATGGGCCGGCGACCGGCAAGGGCGCGCATTTCGCCTTCGTCGACGATCCGATCAAGGCAGCCGAAGCGACGTCTGAAACGGTGCGTAATTCCGTTTACGACTGGTTCAAGGGCTCGCTCATGACCCGTTTCGACAAGCCGGCCGAGGGCGCGATGGTCGTGGTCCATCAGCGGCTCCATCAGGACGACCTTATCGGCCGGCTGCGCGATGAAGGGGGCTGGGAATTTCTGGAGATGCCCGGCGAATGCATGCAGCGTCAGACGTTCGACCTTGGCGATGGCGAGACCTGGGATTTTGAACCGGGCGACCTGCTCTTCCCCGAACGCTTCGACAGGGCCGCGTTGAAACAAATGTTCTGGGATCTCGGCGAGGCCGCCTACAACGCGCAAATCCTGCAGCGCCCTGGGGCGTCTGGCGGGACGCTGTTTAAGCTCAAGCATTTTCCGCGCTATGAGACTTTGCCCGCCCGCTTCGAGGCTATCGTTCAGAGCTGGGATCCGGCGATCGTCGATAACGAAACGGCGGTCTTCACCGTTTGTACGACCTGGGGAATCGTCGGGCGCAGGCTCTACCTCGTGAACGTGTTTCGTAAACGGCTCGATTTTTACAAAATCGAACCGGCGATGCTTTCCATGAAGCAGAAATACAACGCGGGTTTCGTCATCCTCGAAGTCTCTGGCGTAGGGAAAGCGATTGGGAATTTCTTGTTGAAGCGCCAAGGCATTCATGAGTGGTTTCTCTGGACCGAACCTCGGTTGGGCAAACTCGAGCGCGCCATGGCCCAGACGCCGAAGATCGAACGCAAGTATGTCTATCTGCCGATGAAGGCGGACTGGCTAGAAACTTTCGAAGCAGAGATCGCTGCGTTTCCGCTCAGCAAATTCGCCGACCAAGTCGACTCCATGGCGCACTTCCTCCACACGCTCGACACGCACAATCGTCTTACCGCACGTTTGAGCGCGTTCCCGGAAAGGCCGAAGGCAGTCAATTGATCACAGCCTCCCCATCGTCCCGGATCTGCATCGGCACGAATGTGGGACCCCAACCCGGCGTAGATGTAATAGATTGATATGGAACTGATCCGCCGGCTGACGAGTCGTTGCGCGCCGTGGCGCGCATGGCGAAATGCTCCGTTGTGCACAACGCCCGGGATCACGCCGGAGATCAGCCGTGACTTTCTTCCCGGCAGAGGATCAAATTATCGTGGGCTGGCATCGCGCGATGACGACCGCCGGCGTGTAGCCGGGTACACGATTTTTGACCGCGTGCGCCCGGGCACAATTTCGGCGCCTGCAAGTCCAGGCGTCTAGTCGTCGGCCATCGCCGTCTCTTCGCTAAATTTATTCAAGGCCGTTTCAATGACCTCCCTCAAGTTATCGCCGAGGCTCGCCGAACGGCCCGCGAAGCGCTGGCGGCGGCGCGCGAGGCGAAATCCGTCGCCGCCGCTGCGTTCCAGGCGGCCGGCGGGCGCTGCGAGGAAGCCGTCGCCGCGCAGGACGCGGCGGCGCGGCGGCGCGCTGCGGCCGAGGACGGGTTCGGCGCGGCCTGTCGCGGCGTCGCCCGGGAAGAGATCGACCGCGCCGTCAACGACGCCGGCGCCGCGGTCGTGACGCGGCGCAACGATCTGGGCAGGGCTCTCGAGGGCTTCGACGAGGCGATCGACGCGGCGGCGTCGACTGCCGCCGCCGCGGCGCTAGCGGGCGAAATCGCGGAACTGCACCAGCGGACCGGCGCGCTCGCCGCCACGCTGGCGCGCGACGACGAGGCGCTGCGCGCCGCCGCGACCCTGTCGGCGGAAATTGACGCGGCGAAAGCCGAGCTGGCGATCTGGCAGGCCGTCGACGACGCCGTCGGCTCGGCCAGCGGCGACCGCTTCCGCCGCTTCGTCCAGGGCGTCACGCTCGATCATCTGGTCCGATTGGCCAACGATCACCTCGACGCGCTCAGCCCGCGCTGCCGGCTCGCCCGCGGGGCGTCGTCCGACCTCACGCTGCACGTCGTCGATCGAGACATGGGCGACGAAGTCCGCGCCGCCCGAAGCCTTTCCGGCGGCGAGCGCTTCCTCGTCTCTTTGGCGCTGGCGCCGGCGCTCTCCGCTCCCGAGGGCCGCGCCTCCTTCGTCGATACGCTCTTCATCGACGAAGGATTCGGCTCGCTCGACGCGGAGACGCTCGACATGGCGATCGACGCGCTGGAGACGTTGCAAGGACGCGGCCAGAAGGTCGGCGTCGTCACCCACGTCGCCGCGATGATCGACCGCATCGCCGTGCAAGTGCGCGTCGAGAAGCGCGGCGCCGGACGCTCGGAGATCCGAGTTTGCGGCGGCTCCGCCGCCGGCGCACCGCCGTGACGCGGGCGGCGCGATCGCCTCAGCGCCGAACTTCGTCAGCCGCGGGTCAGCGCCGGAGCGTCGCGCCGATCGCCGTCCAGACCGCGCACGACGATGTCGGGCACGACGCCGTGCTCCGCACACAGCGCGGCCAGCTCACGCTCCGTCAGGCCGGCGAGCACGCCGGTTCGCACCAGCGCCGCCGTCCCGCCGAACCGGAGCGCACCGACGATGTCGTGCTCGACGCTGTCGCCGACGCACGAGATTTCGTCGGGCGGGGGCGACCCGACCAGCGCGCGGGCGGCGGCGTAGACGTCGAGGTAGGGTTTGCCGAACTAAGCCACCGAGGCCCCGAGTTCCTAGTAGATCACCGCGATCGCGCCCGCGCTGGGGCAGACGCTGCTCGCCGTCATCATCAGCTTGTCGGGGTTCGTGCAGACGCAGGACATGCGCCGCGCTGCGGCCGGCGCGATGCGCCGCGCCTATTCGGCGAGCGGAACGCGGTCG
>JBEKAL010000374.1:0-2995 GCA_050015935.1 Roseiarcus sp. | reverse complement strand
ACAGCGCCAGCTCCATCACGTCGGCGTATGCGCCGTCGAGATCGAGATGCAGCATCCTGTGCGCCCAGAACGCGAGCGCGACCGAGGCGCAGGTCTCGGCATAGGCCGTCTCGTTCGGCAGGTCGTAGGGTTCGGTGAAGCCCTCGTTCGACTCGCTTGGACCGAGCCCGGCCGTCACGTACATCTGCGCCGTCGTGACGTCGCGCCACAGCGCCTCGCACGCGCGCTTGAGATCCTCGTCGCCGAGCTCGAACGCTAGGTCGGCCATCGCCGAAGCCATGTACATGCCGCGGACCGCGTGCCCGACCATCTTCCTCTGCTCACGCACGGGAACGTGGGACTGGTTGTATTCATACGTCTTGGCCCAATAGGCGGCCGGGTCGTCGCCGCGCGCCAGCGCTTCCTGAGTAAAGTAATGCGGCTGACGGCCGCGCTCGTCGATGAAATAGGCGGCGAGGTCGAGCCGCCGTCGGTCGCCGGTAAGGCGGTAGAGCTTGACCAGAGCAAGTTCGATTTCCTGATGGCCGGGATAGCCGCGCTTCTGTCCGGGTCCCGTTCCGAACGTCGCCGCGATGTGGTCGACGTAGCGCTCCATGACGTCCAGAAACCGCCGGCGCCCGGTCGCGCGAAAATAGGCGATCGCGCCTTCGAGCAGGTGTCCCGCGTTGTAGAGCTCGTGGTTGTCGCGCAGGTTCGTCCAGCGCTTGTCGGGCTCGCGGCCGTTGTACCAACAGTTGAGGTAGCCGTCGGACGATTGGGCCTTGGCAAGATCGTCAACGATCGCGTCGATTTTGGCTTCGATGTCCGCATCGCGCCGATGCGACAGCGCGTAGCTCGCCGCTTCGATCCACTTGCCGACGTCCGAGTCCCAGAACACCTGCATGGTGAAGCCGTGCGCGTTGCGCGGAATTGTCAGCGGCGGCGGGGGCTGCGGCAGCTTGAGCGAATTGAGGACGCCGGCCTCGTCGAGCTTGGCGTGCTGGCTCGGAATCGTGCGCGACAGCACGACGTCGAGCCGTTCGCGCCAGAACGGGCCGGTGATCCGGACGTCTGCGAACGGCACAGGGGAATATGCGCCCTTCATTATGACCGCCTTTCCTTCACGTCCGAATGATGTGCGCCGCATGATTCCCGGACGACGAGGGAGCAAGGCAGCCGCCGCACGCCGGCAAGCCTGGCGCCCGCCATCATCTCGAGGAGGGCCGCGCCGGCTTCGCCTCCCAGCGCATCGAGATTCATGTCGACGCTGGTGAGCGGGGGGCGCGCGGCTTTCGTCATGACTTCCCAATTGTCGAACCCCACGACAGCGACATCCGCCGGAATGGAGCGGCCCATGTCACGGAGGGCGTCGATCACGCCGCGAGCGATCTGGTCGTTGCCGCAAAAGAGCGCGTCCGGGCCGGCGCGCGAGTTCGAAAACATGTCCTGGACGGCCTCGCGTCCCCACGCCTCCGACCAATTCCCTGGCCGATAGTCGCCGAGGCGCGCCTCCAGTCCGGCCTCTGCGAGCGCCGCCCGATAGCCTGCCTCGCGCAGGCGCACCGCCTCGAAACGCTCGGGTCCGGTGATATGAGCGATGCGTCTGCGGCCGAGAGCGGTAAGGTGCCTCACCGCGAGCGCGGCGCCGCCCTCGTCGTCGGGCAGCAGACAAAGCGCGTCCGCATCCTCCACCCTCGAGAACACGTAGACCACGGGCAGACCGCGCGCGGCCGGCTCGATCGGCTCGCGCCGGTCGGCGCGACGCGCCGTGACTACAAGTCCATCGACGCGCTTGCCGAGCAACTGGTTGATGTGCCGGCGCTCGCGCGATGGATCGTCGGTGGCGTTGCACATGAAGATAGCGATGCCCTGGTCAGAGAGGCGCCGCTCGAGCGCCTCGACGATGGGGAATGTGAATCGGCCGAAACTGTCCGTCGAGAGGATGCCGACGGTCATCGAACGCGCCCGATGCAGGCTCTGTGCGAGATCGTTCGGGCGAAAGCCGAGGTCTTGGGCGGCGGCGATGATGCGCTCGCGGGTTTCCTGGCGCAGTCTGCCCTTGTTGTTGAGCGCCTTGGACACGGTCCCGATGCTGACCTTCGCCCGCCGCGCGACGTCGTGAATGGTGCGTTGTTCACGTCGACCGCGAATGCCGTCATCGGTCGGCTCAGCACCGCTTTTCGCGTGTGCTCATGCGGCGCCCGTCATCCCTTGACGGCGCCAGACATGAAGCCGCGAACGAAATGGCGCTGGAGAAACAGAAACAGGATCAGGCACGGCAGCGCCATCACGACGACGCCGGCTTCCGTCGCGCCATAGTCGATCGCCCCCATCGTCTGTTGGCGGAGGGTGGCGATGGCGAGCGGAAGGGTCTCCTGCGTCGGGTCGTTGAGAAGGATGAGCGGGGCGAAGAAATCGTTCCACGCCGCAAGGAAAGCGAACAGGCTGACTGTGATGAGACCGGGGCGCACGGAGGGGAGCAGAATGCGCCAGAGCACGCTGAAGGCGCCGCAGCCGTCCATCAGCGCGGATTCATCAAGTTCGCGGGGCACGGCTTCGAACGAGATGCGCATCATGTAGGTGGCGAAGGGAAGCTGGAACACAGCCAGTACGAGGCTGAGGCCAACCAGCGAGTTTTGCAGACCGACGCCGTGCAGCATCACGTAGAGCGGGATGAGGACCGTGGCGTAGGGCACCATGAGTATCGCGAGCGTCAGCAGGAAGAGCACGTCACGGCCGGGAAAATTGAAACGGGCGAACGCGTAGCCGCCGAAGCCAGACACCACAAGCGTGATCGCGACAACCATGAAGGCGACGAACACGCTGTTGAACAGGAAGCGCGGCAGGCCCGCCCCGTAATTGAAAAGCGTGGTGTAGTTGCCGAGGCCCATTCCGACCGTCTGACCGGTTGCGGCTTGCGGACTGACCGAGGCGACGGCGGCCCACAGGATCGGAAACAGGAAGATGATCGCAAGGCCGCCCGTCAGCACGTAGTAGGGGGTCCGGCCAAGGATGT
>JBEKAL010000373.1:0-5251 GCA_050015935.1 Roseiarcus sp. | reverse complement strand
ACCGCCCCGAGTTCGAGATAGCGCCGAAAGATATGGCGCACGGTCGCCGCTTCCGCTTCGTTGACGACGAGTTTGCGGTCTTTGACATCGTAGCCGAGCGAGGGCAGCCCGCCCATCCACATGCCCTTCTTTTTCGACGCGGCGATCTTGTCGCGGATGCGCTCGCCCGTGACCTCGCGCTCGAACTGGGCGAAGGAGAGCAGCACGTTGAGCGTGAGGCGGCCCATGCTGGTGGTGGTGTTGAACGCCTGGGTGACGGAGACGAACGATACGCCGTCGGCGTCGAAGACCTCGAAGATCTTGGCGAAATCAGCCAGCGATCGCGTCAACCGATCGACCTTGTAGACGACGACCACGTCGATCTTCCCGGCGCGAATGTCGTCCAGCAGCCGTTGCAGCGCCGGGCGATCCATCGTGCCACCGGAATAGGCGCCGTCGTCGTAGAGCGTGGGGAGGACGGTCCACCCCTCGTGCTTCTGGCTCGTGACATAGGCTTCGCAGGCTTCTCGCTGCGCATCGAGCGAGTTGAACTCCTGCTCGAGGCCCTCCTCCGAAGACTCGCGGGTATAGACGGCGCAGCGGAATTTTGCGCGCGCCGGGGAGCTGTTCTGGCGAGGCTCAGCCATTTGAGTTCTCCGCGATCGTCTGCGCGCCGTTTAAGACGTCGTCGGGCGTCGCCGCCGCCGTCGCCGAAGTTTTCGTCAGCCCGAAGAATCGCGGCCCGGACCATTGGGCGCCGGTAATGTCGCGCGCGATCTTGGTCAGCGACCGATAGGTCTTGCCCTGGAACTCGAAGCCATCGTCGATGACGCAACCCGTGTGGGTTCGCCCGCGCCATTCCCGAACGAGGCGCGCGCCGGGTTTAATCCGGGGGCCTGTGAGCGGCGTAATTCGTCCGGCGGTTTCGAGTTGGTTCGACAGAGTCATCAGCCGCCGCTGCGTCACTTTGGACAAGCCGCCGTGGGCGATTTCCTGCAGCCGGTAGGCAATGGCCCGCATCATGATATCGCGGCTCAGCCTCGGCGGCTCGGCTCGATAGAGCCGCCGCCATTCCAGCCGCAGGTCTCCGAGGCTGAGCCCGGCCAAGACCGCGAGGCGATCCGACAGCGGGCTCGCGCTGTCCGGCGCGCTCGCGGTAGCCGGGCGCTCAGCGCCAGCGCCCTTCGGTGGCGTCTCGAAGCCGCGCGGGCCGAGGCCGCCGGACCGGGCGGCGGTCGGTTCATGCAGGTCGGCGGCCGAATTGTCCTTCGGCCGCCGAGCCAAGATTGTCGCGCTCGTTTGCACGGCGGTCACGAGGCCATCGCCAGGGGAGCGAAGGCGCGGTAGACCGAGGCGCGCCCCTTCTCGCCGCGCTCCAGGCGGACGTCGTAGCGGCGATGGCGAAGGCCGGTCAGCGCCGCCCGCGCGGTTTGCGGCAACCAACCCGTGGCGGCGATCAGTTCGTCCAGCTTCGCGCCCTGAGCGCGTTGGAGCAACTCGAGGACGCGCGCGATCTTCGTGCCTTGGCGGGGCGCTTGCGAGGTTGGCGCAGCCCTTGCGCCCGTGGTCTCCGCCATATTCGCTGCCTTCTTCGCTTTCGACGAATCCTCGTTCGCGTTCGGCGAAGCGTTCGTGCTTGCAGTAGGTTGCGAGTCGCCGTCATCGACCGCGATGGCCTTCAGTCCGGCGGCGGTCAGTTTCAACGAATATTCTTGACCCGCTTCCTCGTCGCGGCGCCAGGCTTCCATTCCGGTCTTCGTTTTGATCTCGCGCACGAGGCCGGCCGCCAGAAGCTTGGCCGCGACTTTCTGCGCCGCGCCGCCCTTCAGGTTCTTCGGCGCAACGAGGCAGCGATCCTCGCGTTGCGACGCGGCGGACAGAATCACAAGTTGCGTGTCAGTAAGTTTGGCAGGAGAATTCATCGGGATCGCCCTCTCGGTTTGAACGGCGCTGTCGCCGTCACCACCGCGAGCCCCGGACCGGAGACGAGCCGGGCGGGGCCGAAGAATTCACCGATCATCTCATCGGCGGGTCTAACCTGAAGGCGCCTGAGCGCCCGTGAGCACGTCGCGACCATTGCTCCTTGACGGGACGAAAGCGAGTGAAATCTGACGTTTACGGGCAAATAGCGGCAACTGGGGCAAAGACCACGAAAAACATGCCGGAGCGACTTTGCATCGGCAGCGCAACCGATTGATATTGTTCAATCTCGCAACTGCGAGAAGAAAATGCTGCACTTGCTTGCCCGGGAATTTGCCCCGGTTACCAAATAGCGGTTCATAGTTAGCGCTTGCGGTCTGCCCGTGAGCACCTTTGAAATTCCCTGCGTGAAATCGTCTCTCGCGCTAAATCCGCGATACGCCGCCTCGTTTCGAAGGGGCGCCAAGTCGCGATGGTCATCAGTTCGATCCCTGCATCGCCGCCACGCCGGCCTGGAATCTCTCCGCCGTTGACATCCGCGGCGCGGATCGGATACGACATTCTCGAAATACCGTTCATGGATACGGACGATTTCGACGTCGCTTACACCAAGGAATTGCTGCGGAACAACAAGCTTGCCGGGGCCATAAGCCTGGGTCTTTCGCCCGACGTCGACGTGTCGAGCGTCGATGTCGCCAAGGTCCGTCGCGGCGCCGAGTGCCTGAAGAAGGCGCTTGAAACCTGTGCGGCGTTTGGCGGCGACTACCTCGGAGGCGTGATCTATTCGGCGTTGACTAAATATGACTCGACGCAGACCGCAGCGGGCCGCGCGAACGCGGTCTCGGTCATTCGCGACCTCGCGCGGGAAGCAAAGTCGCTCGGCATGAATGTCGGCTTGGAAGCCGTCAATCGTTACGAGACGAACCTGTTGAACACAGGCGCGCAGGCCTTGCGGTTCATCGACGATGTTGGCGAGCCCAATGTCTTTGTCCACCTCGATACGTTTCATATGAACATCGAGGAGGCCGACGTCGTCGCCGCGATCGAGCCTTGTCGCGACCGGATTGGCTATTTCCATGTGAACGAGAACCATCGCGGCTATCTCGGATCCGGGATGATCGATTTCGCGCCCGCTTTGCGGGCGCTCGCGCGGATCGGATACGATAAGACGATCGCTTTCGAGGCGTTCTCATCGTCGGCGGCCGGCGGCACTTTCGCGAGCATGGTCGCCGCTTGGCGCGACATCTGGTCGGACAGCGACGACATCGCCGGACACGCCTTGGCTTTCATGAAGACCGAATGGGAGCAAGCGAGTCGCAGCGGGCATTTGGCCGTGCTCGGCGAACGCGAGCGAGATTGAAGCCGTGCGGACTTGACCTCGTGGTCTGCTGAAGCGGCCTCGCGTCGAAGACACGACGCTCCGTCGCGAGGCAGTTGAGGGGGGAGGATGATCGTGTTTCAAAGGGAGAGCGCACATGTACCTTGAGCGTTTCCGGATCCAGGATCGCGTCGCCGTCGTGACGGGAGGAGCGAGCGGAATCGGTTTGAGTTGCGTCGAGGCGTTGGCAAGAAACGCGCCGTTCGGCCTGTGCGGCGCCGTGTGCGCCAGCGCGCCGGCAACAACCCGGTGACCAATGCAAGACAAATCCAAGAAGTTTCTGCTCGGCGTTGACCTAGGGACCAGCGCGACGAAGGCCGGCCTGTACGATTCGACAGGTAACCTTTTGTCGGAGGGGCGCGCCGAGGTCCCGCTCTACTATCCTCAGCCGGATACCGTGGAGCAGGACATGCAGGACTTCTATCAGTCCGCGGCGGTCGCCATCCGCCAGTGCATGGGCGCCTGTAACGTCGACCCCGCCGCGATCGCCGGCCTCGCCTTCGACAGCCAGATGGCCGGGATCGGCGCCGTCGACGAGGATTTCCGGCCGGCGATGCGCTTCGATTCATGGCTCGACGCGCGCTGCAAACCCTTCATCGCGGAGATGGAGCGTCGCTGCGGCGCCCGCGTCACCGAGCTCACCGGCTGCGCGCCGACGCTCGACCACGGCCCGAAGATGTTGTGGTGGGCCAACGAACGTCCGGCTGATTACGCACGGATCGCGAAGTTTCTCACGCCCAGCGCCTACGTCGCCGGCCGCGTCGTCGGGCTTCGCGCGGACGAGGCGTTCATGGACGCCACCTTCCTGCATTTCACCGGGGTGGCCGACGCCGTGGGCGGCGCTTGGTCGTCGGAGCTGTGCGACACGCTGGAAATCGACGCCCGCCGTCTTCCGCGCATCGTCGAGCCCTGGACCGTGGTCGGCGAACTTACGCCTGAGGCCGCGCGCGATTTCGGCCTGGCGCCCGGCACACCGGTGGCCGCGGGGTGCGGCGATACGGCCGCGGGCGCGCTGGGGGCCGGCGTAGTGCGGCCCGGAATGCTGCTGGACACCGCAGGCACGGCCTCTGTGCTCACCGCAGGCACGGCCTCTGTGCTCGCCTGCTGCACGGACCGTTTCGTCGCCGACGTGGACCATCGGGCGCTCATCGTCATGCGCTCCGTGGTTCCGGGGGTCTGGAACCCGCTGGCGTATGTCGGCGGCGGCGGGCTGGCGGTGCAGTGGTTCTGCCGGAGCTTCGCGGCCGACGGCTCGAAGGACGGAGGAGCTGACGCGTTCTTCGCCTCCGTCACAGACGCGCCGCCCGCATGCGGCGGCCTTCTGTTCTCGCCTCATCTCGGCGGGCGCGTCTGCCCGGCCGCGCCGGGAATGCGCGGAGCCTGGCTCGGCTTTTCCTGGGGGCACACGCGCAACGACTTCTTCCGCGCGATCCTCGAAAGCATCGCCTATGAGTACGCCTGGTACCTGCGCATCCTGCGCGGGCTTGTGCCGGAACTCGACCTCGTCGAGGCGCGGGTGATCGGAGGCGGCGCCAGGAGCGAGGCCTGGAACCAAATCAAGGCCGACGTCCTCTCGGTTCCCTACCAGAAGCTCGTGCGCAAAGAATGCGGCACGTGGGGGAGCGCCCTGGTCGCCGGCAAGGCCTGCGGACTGATCACGGATTTGGTGGAGGCGGCAACGGTCTTGAATCCTCTGGAGGGCAAGGCGCTCCCGCCGAACCCGGCGTTGCGGCAGACATACGATGCTGCGCTGGACCGGTATCTGTCCTGGCAGCACAAGCTCGAAGCGGAGTACGCAAACGCATGACGAACGCAACGAGGATTTGCGTGGTGGGCGCCGGCCGCGCCGGCCAGGTGCATTCCGGCACGCTGGTGAACTCCGTGCCGGAAGCCAGGCTCGCCGCGTTGGTGGACCAGAACGCGGAAGCCCTGGGCAAGGTGGCCGACCGTTTCAACGTGGAGGCGCGCTTCACC
>JBEKAL010000372.1:0-3955 GCA_050015935.1 Roseiarcus sp. | reverse complement strand
TTCGCCTTGAACGCCGCATCAAACTTCTTGCGTGACTTCGTCATTTCTCCCTCCATCGGTTGCGACAGAGCAGGACATTTCACACCTTAGCCAATGGTCCTAAATCCGGGGTCCAGTTCAGAGCGTCGCGAGCTCGAAGACGCGCGAGTATCGGTTGAGAATGGAGTCCGTCACTTCCCTCGAATCCTGCATGGGGCGCTACACGGAAAGGTTGACCAGTTTCCCCGCCGTGATCTCGGGTCGATCGAGGATTCCCACTGAACGACCGTCGCGCATGACCATGATGCGATCCGCGATACCGACAATTTGCTCGATCTCGGAGGAAATCATCGCCACCGTGCCGCCCGCCGCCGCGAATTCGCCGATGATGCTGGAAATCTCACGCTTCGCGCCGACGTCGACGCCGCGCGTCGGTTCGTCGAGCAACAGCACGCGCGGCCGACGCACGAACCATTTGCCCAGGACGACCTTCTGCTGGTTGCCGCCGGAGAGGCTGTAGACCGGATCGACGTCCCGGCCGACGCGAATCCGGAAACGCTCGATCGTCTCCTTGCTCGCTTGCGCTTCGCGTGCGCCATTGATGATGTAGTTGGGGCTCAGCTCGCGAAGGCTGGCGAGGGTAATGTTGCGTCGGGTGGTGTCGGCGAGGTTTAGGCCGCTCAGTTTTCGATCCTCGGTGACGAGCGCGATGCCTTCGTCCATCGCCTGAGCCGGCGTGGCGATGGAAATCGGCTTGCCGAAGAGGGTCACATCGCCGCGCGACGGCCGGTCGAGGCCGAACAGGCAATCGAAGATCTCGGTGCGGCCCGAGCCCATCAAGCCGTAAATGCTAAAGATCTCGCCCTTGCGCACGGTGAACGAAACGTCGGCGATCTTGCCCGGCGATGTGAGGCCGACGACGGAAAGCCCCTCTTCGTCGGTCGGCGTATTGATCTTCGCGTATTCCTCGGAAATCTCGCGCCCGACGATCATGCGAATGAGGCTTGCGCGATCGACGTCAGCGAGCGACCCCGAGCCGACATAGGCGCCGTCGCGGAGGACGGTGTAGCGATCGGCGACGTCGAAGATCTCCGACAGCCGGTGCGAGACATAAACGATGCCCCGCCCCTGCTCCCGCAGGCGCTGGACGACGGCGAAGAGCTGATGCGCTTCGCGCTCGCCGATTGCCGAAGTCGGCTCGTCCATGAAAATGACTTCGGCGTCATGGCTGAACGCCTTGGCGATTTCGGCCAACTGCGCCTGGGCAACCGAAAGGCTGAACATGTAATGAGTGGCTGGGATGGCGAAGCCGAGATCGTCGAGGATCGCTTGGGCGGCGGCGTTCATCTTCCGGAAGTCGACGCCTCCGAAACGGCCAAGCGGCTCGCGGCCGAGAAATATGTTTTCGGCCACAGTCATGTGTGGCACCGGGCTCAGTTCCTGCTCGATGATCGCCATGCCGGAAGCGATCGCTTCGGCAGGGCTGCTGAAATCGACCTCGCGGCCATTGCGCCAAATTTTGCCGGCGTCACGCCAGTAAATTCCCATCAGAATCGACAGAAAGGTCGATTTGCCTGCCCCGTTGCCGCCGCACAGAGCGTGGACAGTGCCAGCCTCAAGCTCAAAGCGAGCGTCGCGCAGGGCGGTAACGCCGCCGAACGACTTCTTGAGCCCATCCACCTTGAGCAGTGCCGCCACGTTCACCCCGCGCGCGGTTCGTCACGCCCGCTAATTGATATTTGTTTACCAGCCACCGACAAACGTCAAGAGCTTTTTGTCGCCAGCCGATGGACAAAAGTCAAATTGTCGGGATCGCGGGCCCTTTCGCCCGCGCTCCTATGCAATCTGCGGCGGGGCCACCGGACGGCCATTTCAAGGAAATTCAATCGATTGCAGATCACGCGCGCGTTGCGGCGCCCTGTGTCAGCGAGGCGCGCCGTCAGTTACCCTTCTGGCGGACGAAGGGACAATGCGGCTGCTCCGCCCGGCAAAGGCCGAGGGTGTCCGTTTAGAGTTGTAGGCAATCGATCATCAGCCAATCGGCAACTTCCGCTGTGGGTGTGCGCCGTGAAAAGGCGGCGCTTTCCAGCGGGTGCAAGCCCCGCCCGGCAACCGCTCCAGCCGGAAGCAACCGGGGCAGGCATGGAGGCGACGAAATGTCTGAAGCCCCCGGATAGCTGTCACGAATTTTGGTGACGGGAGCAAGCCTCGAAAAGGACGATGTGCAGGCCGACCCGATGGTGGTTTCGGGGAAGGCTGAAACGGTTGGGTGAGACGAGCGAAGACGAGGCCCAGCCGCTGCGCCGGGGTAGTGGCGGCAGCACGCACACAAGGAAAGCGCACGCAGCACGGGAAGCCCCAAAGCGCGGTCAGGGATGACCAACCGGACGCCCGCGAGGGACAGGCCGGGCGCTGTGGGGTGGCGGAGAGGTTCGTAGTGCCGCTGAAGCCGGGTAACGCCGGGGGAGGGAAGGGACCTCAGTTCAAGACAGACGCACGACGTAGTGAGGGACCTGGAGATTGGGCAACCTATCAACTCCGGATAGCGTTCAGAAACTGCAGACGGCGTTGCACGCGAAAGCGAAGGCTGAACCCGGCTATCGGTTCTACGCCCTCTACGACAAGATCAGCCGCGAAGACATTCTGGCGCACGCCTATGCCCAGTGCCGCTCCAACAAGGGCGCGTCGGGCGTGGACGCTCAGGACTTTGCGGACATTGAGGCGTATGGGGCGCCCCGATGGCTCGGCGAACTGGCGCTTGCGCTCAGGCAGAAGACCTACCGACCGGACCCTATCAGAAGAGTGTTTATACCGAAGGCCAACGGCAAACTCAGGCCGCTGGGCATCTCGACCTTGCGTGATCGAGTCTGCATGACAGCAGCGATGCTGGTGTTGGAACCGATCTTCGAAGCCGACCTTCCATCGGAATTATACGCCTACCGTCCCGGGCGAAACGCCCAACAGGCGGTGGTCGAGGTGGAAGAGCTGCTCTTTCGTGGCCACCCGGAAGTCGTCGACGCGGACCTCGCGGACTACTTCGGGAGCATTCCGCATGCCGAGCTTCTCAAGTCGGCAACGCGCCGGATCGTGGATCGGCGCGTGCTGCGTCTGATCAAGATGTGGCTGGACTGCCCCGTGGAAGAAACCGACGATCGTAAGCGCAAGACACGCACGACCGAGGCGCGAGACAGGCGGCGCGGCATTCCGCAGGGCTCACCCATCTCACCATTGCTGGCGAATACCTACATGCGGCGGTTCGTGCTGGGGTGGAAGAAGCTCGGACTTGAGCGAAGCCTCGGCGCTCGCCTCGTGACCTACGCCGACGATCTCGTGATCCTGTGCAGAAAGGGCAAAGCCGAAGCGGCGTTGCAACGACTGAACGGGATCATGGGCAAGCTGAAGCTGACGGTGAACGAGGAGAAGACACGCATCTGCACGGTCCCGGAAGGGGAATTCGACTTCCTGGGATACACGTTCGGACGGATGTATTCGGCGAGGACCGGCCAGGCTCGCCTGGGCTACCGGCCGTCAAAGAAGAGCATCAAGCGCGCAGTCGAGAAAGTCCGCGCGCTGACCGACCGATCGGGGACATGGCAAGAGACCACAAAGCTGGTGGCAAAGGTGAACCGCACGCTACGCGGATGGGCGAACTACTTTCAGGTGGGCGCCGTCAGCAAGGCGTACCGGGGCCCTCGACGCCTACGCAGCGGTGCGGTTGCGCCGGTGGTTGCGCTTCAAGCACAAGGTCAGGCGAAGTAGGGGCGGGGCCTATCCACTCTCGCACCTCTGTGAGCATTTCGGGCTCGTACGTCTGGGTCGGCTTGGGCACGACGTGCCGTGGACGAAGGCGTGACGTCTTGTCCGAGAGCGTGGTGCGGGAAATCCGCACGCCACGTTCGATGAGAGGGGTGTGGAAACGGAGTCATGGTCGAACTCGTCAGGCGCCGCCAGACGAAAGGGGCGGAAACAGACATGC
>JBEKAL010000371.1:0-2509 GCA_050015935.1 Roseiarcus sp. | reverse complement strand
CTGTGGTGAAAGGAGCCGTGATGCTCTGCCCGCGCCCGACGCCGCTCAACCGACGCCCAAAAGTCCCGAATTTACCTGACCTTCACCGGGTGCGCCCTCCCGCGAAGCGGGTTCGTTCTTCGTGAAGAGTTTCGGACGCCGTCAGGCGTCCGAAAGTCCCCGAGGAACGAACCCGCGGGCCGCATGCGGCGCCCTATGGGTATTTGAGGGTTTCGTTGGGGCCAGCCTGCGCGTTTTCGTTGGCGCGACGCTGTTCGGCATGACCTGAGCGGTCAGACATTCGGGCGGATTGACGTTGAAGCCTGGCTTGGGTGCTGGGGATTGGACGACCTTCTGCTCTGCCGTGAGCGAAAGACGCACATCCGCTCATTCGCCGGAGCGGCATGGCTTCGACGTGGAGGAGGATCAGGCCGTGCCGGGTCACGACGGCGTCCCGGTTGCTGCGGAAGCGCGGGGCGGCGCGCGCGGCTGCATCCAGCGCTCGAAGGTCTCGATGATGCGCATGCGCCCGCCGCAGCAAGGACAGGGTTGGAGCTGATCAGGCGGCTCCACGGCCTCGATGGGTTCCGGGGGCGGCGATACGGCCAGCAGTTCGCGGACGCGGGCGATGTTGGACTTGCGTGTCGCGCTGGCGAGCAACCCGTAGTGTCGGATGGCCGTCACTTCAGGGGTCATCACGCGAAAAACACTTCAGTGAATAAACGGGGGTTCGCGCGTGTCTTCTTGGGGGGTCTGGGCGTACCCGCAAGGTCCGCCTGGTTCGAGACAAGCGGTCGGTCGCACCGCCGGCTGACGGACCGCGTCATGCGACTTGGCGACACGGTCAAGCCAGATCGACAACCTCGCCGTGCGGGACTAGGTTGGCCATCAATGCGTGGCGATGAAGGCCGCGCCATGATCGACCCTCGAAATGATCGAGACCGAGTTCCTCTTTGACTTGCTGATGCGCCTGCGCGCAGACCCAGCGCGCCCTGATGGTCGCGGCGAGAGTCTTCAGATCGGCTTGGGCTTTCAACGGGCCCTTCGTTCCCTTGCGCCAATTGAGCGGTCGCCACCTCGCTTGAGCCAGCATGTCTTCGGCTTCGACGGACAGGACATTGGGCACGTGCCGTTTGCGGGACCGTTAAATTAACTGGGGTGTTACGCCGTCTTGAGCAGCGGCGGTGTCGGTTCGAACATCCACGCCGTTCTCGATCGATGGGCTTGTTTCGGCGGCTTGTACGTGAGGCGCTCCCGAAGATCGCCGTTGAGAACGGCGGCCCGAACGTAAGCCTCCGCCGAGGGCCGCGTGGTTTGGATCGCCATGTCGGTGTCGCGCGCTAAGAGTGGCGCGATGATCGTGTCCATTAAGGCGATAATGGACACGATCGATGATGTCGGAAGTCGCGGAGCGCAGCCGAGGGACCGACAGCCGGTGTTCGTCGGGGTTTCCGAGCTAACGACACCCGTCTCGCGTTCGCTCGTCGTCAAAGCGGCGCGCGCGGAGCTGCTGTTCGTGGGCCTCTTGCCGCAGACGGGAGGCCGTCCGATGATCCGGTTGTCTCGCCCATGCGCAAAAATGGGTTAGAACATGTCGACGAAGGAGGCACACTTGCGAATTTCGGGCGCATCCTTGATTTTCGTGGCCTTGATCGTGTCACATCCGCCGGCGTTCGCCGCCGACCCCTTGCCGAAAAGCGGCACGGCGAAACTCGCGGCCTACGCAGTCTGCCGCTCGCTCGCTATCGTCGACATGGGCTCTGTGGGCTCCCAATCCTCGGCAGAGTGCATCGGCGTCGTGAAGACCCAGGACGGCTCGAAGCTCTTCGACAACCTCGCGATACGCTGCCTCGAGGAGGCGAGAGCCAGACCCGACGGCTACAAGTTCTTCGGGACCTGCGTGCAGACGGACGGGGACGGCGACAAGATTTTCATGACGTACGAGGGCCCCGAAAGCGGCCCAGTCGAATGGATCGGGGGAACCGGCAAATACAAGGAGATCGTCGGCTCGGGGAGCTGGACAGTCGCGGACGCGCCGGGCAACACGTCGAGCCTTTTCGCGTTCACGCTGAGCTACGAGGTGAGCTGGACGCAAAAGGAGAAGTGATTTCAAAGCGACTTTCAAGCAGCCTGCATTCGCTCAAGCTCCTCAAGGCGGCGGCCATATTTCGAGAGAATTGTGCTGATCCTCGCTAAGGCCGATCACGCATTTTGGACTTTGCGCCCAGCCGCTGCTTGCTCTCTGCTAAATTTCCCCGTGAGCTAACGGATGTCCCGCGCATGTTGCATTCCGCGTCCCCGGTGAATTACAGACTTGGAAGCCTGCTTTCGGTGATTACCGCCTTCATGCTGGCGACGCAGGAGCGTTTTTCGTTTCTCGCCGCCAAGCGCCTCAGCACGATGCAATTCGGCGTTGTCACGTTGACACTTGTTACTTGTCAATAGCGGTGGCAGCCCCTCGACCCGCATGAGCAAAATCAATGGCTTGCGTTTCTCGCCGTCGAGCCAAAACAGCTAAAAAGCGCCTATA
>JBEKAL010000370.1:0-3600 GCA_050015935.1 Roseiarcus sp. | reverse complement strand
ATCATTTCCGAGCGCTGCGCTCATCTCGCCAACGACCGACAAACCCTAAAGGGCAGAGCCGGCTTCCACTGGTGGCCGCCCATCGCCAATGCGAGCTGATCGCCCGGAAACCGTATGACTCCGCCGAGTCGCCGGCGCTTTTTCGGATTCGCGCAGGGCCGAGGGACGCCTTGCGCCGCCGCGGAAGCCGTGATCATGATGGCGTCACGGTCGTTCACGGGTGAAAGGCCCTTTCATGCCTCATTTGTTCAGCGAGCTTCGGCTCCGCGATGTCATGCTCCTCAATCGCATCGGCGTTTCGCCGATGTGCCAGTATTCTTGTGTCGACGGCTACGCCAACGATTGGCATTTTGTCCATCTGGGCGCTCGATCGGTCGGCGGCGCGGCGCTCGTGTTCACCGAGGCGGCGGCGGTTTCGCCGGAAGGTCGCATCTCGCCCGAGGATCTCGGCGTCTGGAGCGAAAAGCACTTCGAAGCGCTCGAGCGCATAACGCGCTTCATCGACGCGCAAGGCGCCGTCGCCGGCGTCCAGTTGGCGCACGCCGGGCGCAAGGCCAGCGTCTATCGCCCTTGGTCGGGGCAGGGCGCCGTGCCCGAGAAGCTCGGGGGTTGGACGCCCGTCGGGCCCAGCGCGTTGTCGTTCGGCGCGGGTTACGCGACGCCCGAGGAACTGAGCGTCGAGCGTGTTCAGACGCTGCAGCGGGCGTTCGCGGCGGCGGCTGTGCGCGCCTACGCCGCCGGATTCCGCGTGATCGAGATTCACGCCGCGCATGGATACCTCCTCCATCAGTTTCTTTCCCCGCTGAGCAATCGTCGCGCCGACGCCTATGGCGGTTCCTTCGACAACCGCATCCGGTTCCTTTGCGAGTGCGTGACCGGGGTGCGCGCGGCCCTCGCCGACCGGTGCCCGTTGTTCGTGCGCATTTCCACGACCGATTGGACGGACGGCGGCTGGGATCTCGACCAGTCGGTCGAACTCGCGCGCCGGCTGAAGAATCTCGGCGTCGACGTGATCGACTGCTCGTCAGGCGGCAATGTCGCGAAGGCCGAGATTCCGGTTGGGCCGGGATATCACGTTCCGTTCGCGGAGCGCATCCGGCGCGAGGCGGAAATTGCGACCGCGGCGGTCGGGATGATCACGGCGGCGGCCCAGGCCGATCAAATCATCCGCAACGGTCAGGCCGACCTTGTGCTGCTCGCGCGCGAGCTTCTGCGCGAGCCCTATTGGCCGCTGCACGCCGCTCGCGAACTCGGGCAGCCAATGTCGTGGCCGGCGCAATATCTTCGTGTCGCGCCGCACGGCGCGTCGGAACGCATGCCGGCGCACGAGATCGACTGACGCCGACGCTCCGCGATCGGCCGCGAACCGCCTGTTGGATTCGCGGCCCGAATGCGGCAAGCTCCGCGGCGGGCAGCCGCCCTCGTCATTTGGAGAACCGGCCGATGCGTATGCTCATCGCTCTGATCGTGATCGTCTATATCGTTGGCGTCGGCGTCGTGCTGTCGCCTACCGTTCGGGACAAATGGAGCGCCGTTCCCGCCGCCGAACTCGCCGCGAGCCTCGTGCAGGCGCTGCCCAACGCGCTCGCATGGCCGATGACCGCGTATCGGAGCCTGACTGGCCACGGCTGAAGCGCGCTGGACGGGCAGGGGCGATTGCGCTGATCGCGCCGCCTGCCCGCCCGCCATCGCCGCGCCCTCGGCGACATGCATGCTCTTGCCCTTGCTACGCCAGAGGCGTAGTGTGGCGATGGTGAAATACGCGTTCGACCCGGCCAAGGATGCGGTCAACCGAGCCAAGCACGGCGTTTCCCTCGCGTTGGCCGAGGTTTTGTTCGCCGGGGCCGCACGTGTCGATCGCGGACGACCGTTTCGATTACGGCGAGACGCGCCAAGCAGCTTTCGGTCTCGTCGCCAATCGGCTTTTCGCGTGCGTTTATGTCGACTGCAACGGCGAGCGACGGATCGTCTCGCTACGCAAGGCGAACCAAAGAGAGGCAAGGCGCTATGGCCAAGACCTTGAGCGAGGCGGCGCGCAAGGCGCTGGCGGCGACGGATTGGGGCAAAGTGGACGCGATGACGGACGCGGACATCGCCCGACAGATCGCAGCCGATCCCGACGCCGCGCCCGACATGGCGCCGGAAATCGACGTGCGCGCGATCCGGCGCGCCGCCGGCATGACCCAGGCGCAATTCGCCGCCGCGTATCAATTCAGCGTCCGCACCGTGCAGGAATGGGAGCGCGGCGCCAAGCGCCCGAGCGGCCCGGCGCGGACGCTGCTGCGCGCGATCAGAAACGATCCGGAAGGGCTGCGCAAGGCGATCGCGGCGGCGTAGGGAGGCGGGTGGAATAGGTCCGCGCCGCGGGGCCAGCCTCCCCTTGCCCCTTCACATTCGCGATCCGCGCGCCGCGGCGCTGGCGCGGCAATTGAGCGAAGCGCGCGGTCAGACGATGACGGACGCCGTCATTCAGGCGCTGGAAGGCGAGCTCCGACGCGAACGGCGGCGCCGTCCTTTGAGCGAGCGGCTCGATCGGATCGCGCGCCGGCTCGCCGACGCGGGGGAGCCCGAGCGCGGCCGTACGCCCGACAAGGCGGAGATCGATGCGCTCTGGGGCAATTGACCGATGTTCGTCGATACGTCGGCGGTGATCGCCATTCTCGCGCGCGAACCGCAGGCGCGGGAACTGTCGGCCAAAATCGCCAGAGCGGCGCGCCCGATTTCCGCCGGCCATGTCTTGCTCGAAGCCTCGATGCGGCTGGCCTCGATGATGCGCGTGGAGCCGGACGTCGCCAAGGACGCCGTGCTCGAAATGTTCGCGGAAGCCGGCGTCGAGTTGGTTTCGATCGATCAGGCCGTCGCCGAACGCGCCGTCGCGGCGTTCGCGCGTTTCGGCAAGGGTCGGGGCGGCGCGGCGCAGCTCAATTTCGGCGATTGCCTCACTTACGCCTGCGCGAGCGTTCACGGCGCCGCGCTGCTGTTCAAGGGCGAGGATTTCGCCGGGACGGACGCCAGGCGGGCGTGAGCGGCGCGGAGGAGCGGCGCAGCCGCGGACGAATGCTTCGCATTCGCCTTGACTTGACGGCGACGGGGCGACGTGGCCGGTGCGGACCGGGAGAGTTACGGCCATGATGCCGCACGCCGCCTGACGTGTTACCGTGCGCCGGTCGCGAACGGGAGCAAAGGATGCGCATCGCCGTCGTCAAAGCCGCCCCTGACGACGAGGCCGGAGTCTGGTGCGTCGAGGCCTCCGATCTCCACGGCCTGCACGTCGAGGGTGAAACCTTCGAAGCGTTCTGCCGCAACGTGGCCGAGGCGGTCGCCGATCTCCTCGAAGGCGACGGCGGCGGCCCGGGAGAAATCCCGGTCGAAATCATCGCCCACGCCTCGGTGCGCGCTCGAGTCGTCGCGTGAACGATTTCGGCAAGGCCGTGCGCCTCAAGCTCGGCGAAGCTGGCTGCGCTTGCCATCGCCGTGCTCGCCGTGTCGAGTAGGCGCGGGGATTGCTCCGCCGCGCCTCTCACAGAACCGGACGTGCGGGCCTCGCATCCGGCTCTTTGGGTTGAGGTGTCAGAATGCGAACGCGAGTTGCTCGGACGC
>JBEKAL010000369.1:0-3676 GCA_050015935.1 Roseiarcus sp. | reverse complement strand
GACTTGCGTTGCGCACATTCGCTTGACGAGCATGTCAACCTAGCGGAGGTCGTTGACGCCGCACGCATCCTGGCGCGGACCATTGCCGACTGGTGTGGCGTCGCCACCTGAAGCCATCGCCGCGAATTATGAATTGTTTGAATTATGGTAACGGCGAAATTCTTAGCGAATCTCCGAGACCGAGACGAAACCGTTGCAGTCGATGAGGTCGAGAATGCCGGCGTGCCGCGTGCCCGCCGGCATGCGGCGCGATTCGAAATTGTTTCACCGAGAACGGGGGCGGCGCTGCTTTTCGTTCGGAAGAACTTATGATTCCTAATGATCGTGATCAAGCAGAGCGATACCGCGAGCGACAAAATCCATTGAGTCTGGGCGAATGCCTTTGCGACCCTGCGGCGTCCATGAAAGGCAGGTTGGTATGACCGACATTTTCGATCTGAAAGGCCGGCGGGCGCTTGTTACGGGCGCGGCGGGCGGCATTGGCGCGGCGATCGTGCGCGCTCTGGCCCGTTCCGGCGTGCGCGTGGCGATCGCCGATCTCGATTTCGCCGCCGCACAACAGCTGGCACAGGGGATCGGAAGCGAGGCTTTGGCGCTGGAGATCGATGTACGAGATCGAACATCGACCGAGCGCGCATTCCAGAGCGCAGTCGAGTACTTCGGCGGGCTCGATATCCTGGCCGCCAACGCTGGCGTCTCGACGATGCGCCGAGCCGTCGACCTCGCCGACGAGGAGTGGGAATTCAACATGTCGGTCAACGCGCGCGGCATTTTTCTGAGCAATCAAATCGCCTGCCGTTATTTCCTGACTGAGAAGCGCGCGGGCGTGATCGTCAATACAGCATCGTTGGCGGGCAAGGTTGGCGCGCCGTTGCTCGCCCATTATTCCGCCAGCAAATTCGCCGTGCTCGGCTGGACGCAGGCGCTGGCGCGCGAAATGGCGCCGCACAACATTCGCGTCAATGCGGTCTGCCCCGGTTTCGTGCGGACCTCGATGCAGGAGCGCGAGATCCTCTGGGAGGGCGAATTGCGCGGCATGACGCCGGAGGCTGTGCGCGCCGAATATGTCTCGCTGACGCCGATGGCCCGCATCGAAGAGCCGGAGGACGTCGCCGACGTGGTGCTGTTCCTCGCCTCCGACGCTTCGCGTTTCATGACCGGGCAGGGGATCAACGTCACCGGCGGCGTCAGGATGGACTGAGGCCGCCTCTATCTGCGCAACCTCTAGAAGCAGTCGGCGCCAAAAATGAATTGGCGCGGAATTCCCAAAGGAGACATCCATGTCAGCCAAATTCGACACCCTTTCAAGCGCCCAGAGCGAGGCCGTCGATCGCGCAATCAATGGGTTGTGGCCGTCAGCCTTCGAGTTGCTGAGCGAGATGGTTGCCACCCCGAGCATCAATCCACTGTTCCCCGGAATCGTGCGGGGCGACGTTATCGGCGGCGAGACGATCGCTTCGGGTCTGCTCGGCGACTTCCTCTCGCGATCCGGTTTCACCATCCACGCTGTTGCACCCGATCCCGAACGCGTAAACCGCGTGGGAGTGCTCAAGGGCGCGGGTGGAGGACGTTCGCTCCTTGTGAATGGTCACGTCGACACGGTCGCACCCACGAAGGCGGATTCATGGTCGACGGGAAGCCCCTGGAGGACGGAGGTGCGCGACGGACAGCTCTTTGGTCTCGGCTCGACCGACATGAAGAGCGGACTCGTCTCGGCAGCGCTGGCGGCTTCGGCCCTGGTCTCCGCGGGGATTCGCCTGAAGGGGGAGTTGCAGATCCATGCAGTCGTGGGCGAGGAGACGATGAGCCACGAGTTCGGCACGACCGCGGTCCTGGACGCCGGCTTCGTTGCAGAAGGCGGCATCGTGGTCGAGCCCACTTCCCAACCCCTGCCCCTCACTGTGTCTCCCGTCGCCGCGGGCAACTTCAACCTCTATGTGGACGTCGAAGGGGTCGCCACGCATTGCGGCAATCGCGGCCCGTCGATCCGGGCTGGCGGCCTCGGCATGGCCGCTGGGGTCAACGCGGTGGAGAAGGCAATCCTCGTCGTACAGGCCATGCAGCAACTTGAGGCGGAATGGGGCACGTCCAAGGCGCATCCGGCGTTCCCAGCAGGCTTTTTTTCCCTTCTCCCAGGAGTGTTCCATGGAGATGCCGGCGTTCCGGCCGTCGGGTACATGGCCGGCTACGCAACCATCGGTTATGTCGTGAGCTATCCGCCGAGCGACACCCCGGAGGGGATCAAGACCGAGGTCGAGGCGCAGATAAGGCGTGCCGCGGGATTAGATCCGTGGCTGCGACAGCATCCACCGATCCTCCGATGGGAAAGCAACTGGCCAGTGGCGGAAACCGATCCCTTGCATCCCCTGGTGCGCAGCCTCGTCGCCGCGCGGGCCGCGGTGCTCGGCCCGCTGCCGCCCGGCATGGCCGACACTTCAGCCTTCAACGCGTGCTGCGACACCGCATTCATCGACCAGAAAGGCATCCCTTCGGTGGTCTTCGGGCCTGGCGACTTGCGTTGCGCACATTCGCTTGACGAGCATGGACTTGCGTTGCGCACATTCGCTTGACGAGCATGTCAACCTAGCGGAGGTCGTTGACGCCGCACGCATCCTGGCGCGGACCATTGCCGACTGGTGTGGCGTCGCCACCTGAAGCCATCGCCGAATTACGATGACGTAACCCTTCGGCTGTGGCCGCCTTGGCGATTGCGGCGGCGGAGCGATAGTGCGCGAAGAGAGAGCTGGACACCTCCAAGAACCTCGCCAAGTCGGCTTCGATTTGATTCTCTGCTGGTGAGCGAAGCGGAGATGATTCGTAAGACCGTATGTCCGCTGAGCTGAGGTGGGTTGCCCTACACTGCGCCCGCGAGGGTTGCTCGGGTGGGCCGAGCCGATCCTCATCGCAGGAGGACGAGCCATGGAGGATTGTAGAACAGCTTTTGTCGGAATCGATGTCGTCAAGGCGCGCAATGCGATCGCGATCGCCGAAGGTGGACGTGGAGGCGAGGTCCGATATTTCGGTGAAGTGGAGGCAACGCTGGACAACATGCGCCGGATCGTTCGAGGGATTGCGTGTAACCGCTGTTTTGACCACACCTTCAGTTTGGCGCGGAGATAAGCGAGGCTGAGCCCTGATTTGGGGATCGGCTTGTGTCCAGACTTGATTGTGAGCTTGAGCCTAAGGCCGCCGCAGGGCGTCGGATTGAGGTCATCACTGGCGGCGGAGGGCGACGGCGTTGGTCGGAGGACGAGAAAGCGCGAGCGATCGAAGCATCGCTGGCTCCGGACGCTGTCGTTTCCGAAATCGCGCGGCGACACGGGATTTCCCCGCAGCAGTTGTTCACCTGGCGCCGGGAAGCACGGCGGCGATCCGAGGCGAGCGCGGAAGCGCCGCCGTTCGTGCCGGCAGTCGTTGAGACCGCCAACGGCGAGCGAGCCTCCTCGCTGGCGGCGTTTTCGGAGCCGCCGACTTCGCATTCCCATTCTATCGAGCTGGATATTGATGGAACGAGCGTCTGGATTTGGCGCGACGCGGATGCGGCGATGGTGACATCGATCATCGGCGCGCTGAAAGGCCGCAAGTGATCGGCCCGACCGGCGCGGTGCGCGTGATGGTGGCGACCAAGCCCGTCGACTTCCGCAAAGGCGCGGAGGGGCTGGCTGCGCTGGTGCGC
>JBEKAL010000368.1:0-2687 GCA_050015935.1 Roseiarcus sp. | reverse complement strand
TACGACCTGTTCGACGTGCTCCCCGCCGCGGCCTATGGCCTCGATCCGAAAAGCAGGCGCGCGCGCGCCGAGGCTTTCGGCTACAAGGCTCGCAACTGGCTCGAAACGCTCCCACCGGCGGCCTCCGGCGTTTTGCGCGCGGTGGTCGGGCAATTCGGCGGCGGCGGGACCGAGGCTTTGGAAAATCCGGCGATCTTCCAACTGCCGGCAGTCATCGCGGCAGGAGGTCTCGCCGCGCTTCGCGCGGCGGGCGATCCACGCGGGATGGTCACGGACGCGAAGCGGCGCGTGTTTGAGGCATAGGATGACAGGTGTGCGCGTGCCGGCCGACTGCGGCGAACCACCTGCAGGATGGAAGTGGCGACCAATCACGTCCTTGGCGCGGTTGGAGAGCGGGCACACGCCGAGCCGGCGGGTTCCCGAATGGTGGGGCGGCGACATCCCTTGGTTGGCGTTGCCCGACATTCGCGAGCTTGATGGACGCGTCGCAACCAAAACCCTGGAAACAACGAATGCCTTAGGCCTGGCGAACTCCTCGGCGCGGCTATTGCCTAGAGATACCGTGTGTTTGTCGCGAACGGCTTCGGTCGGTTTTGTGACCGTTCTCGGCGTTCCGATGGCGACCAGTCAGGATTTCGTAAATTGGGTTTGCGGTCCTGATCTCGATCCGTGGTTCTTGGCCAATGCGTTGATCGCCAGCCAACAGTACCTGAGGGAACTCGCCTCGGGCGCAATTCACAAGACGATCTACGTTCCTACAGTTAAGTTACTCATGATTTGCACCCCAAGGGATGTCGCTACGCAACGACGTATCGTTTCCAACCTGGATCAAGTTCGACAACAAGTTGCTCGCGCGCGGGCAGCGGCGGAAGCGCAATTAATGGAAATAGATTCCATAGAGTCGGTCCTGCTTAGTGCAGCGTTTTCCGGTGGCACGTGATTACCTACGTCCAACAAACTCGGCGTCGATCTCGTATTCCGCGCGCCGCGCGGCCCGCGCCCACCGGCATCGCGGCGCTCAACTCGGCCATCTGGTCGATCTGCGACGTGTTGCGGCGCTCGAAATGCGCCGGCGCGATGCAGTACGTGCCGGAACTGACCTGGATTCTGTTCCTTCGCGTCCTCGACGACAAGGAACAGGCGCTGCAGGATGAGGCCGAGGCCGTCGGTGCCGCCTTCGCGCCGTCGCTTAAATCCCCCTATCGCTGGCGCGACTGGGCGGCGCCCGGCGGGGCGAAGCGCAAGCAATTGGAGG
The DNA here is from genome assembly GCA_050015935.1 of Roseiarcus sp. Taxonomy (GTDB): domain Bacteria; phylum Pseudomonadota; class Alphaproteobacteria; order Rhizobiales; family Beijerinckiaceae; genus Roseiarcus. The sequence goes on along the minus strand of JBEKAL010000368.1, from coordinate 1,432 downwards.
CCGGCGCGCTCGGCGCCTTGTTCGGCTTCGTCAACGGCGAGTTGATCCCGCATCTCAAATCGCTCGCGCATAACCCCAACGCCACAGCGCGCCAGAAGATCATCGGCGAGGCTTTGTCCGGCGTCGAGAAGACGCGCGTCGACACCGAAAAGAACCTGCTCGACGTGCTCGACCGCGTCGATGCGCTGAACCTGCACGCCGCCGACGGCACGCATATGTTCCCGCTGAGCCAGGTCTACGAAGGCCTGCTGCTCAAGATGGGCGACAAGGGTAACGATGGCGGCCAGTTCTTTACGCCGCGCGAAGTGATCCGCGCCATCGTGCGCGCGATCGATCCTAAGCCCGGCGAAACGATCTACGACCCCGGCTGCGGCACCGGCGGCTTTCTCGCCGAGTCGTTCGAGCATGTCCGTTCGCATTTCAAGGCCGACGCCACAGTGGAGGAGGTGGAGTCCCTGGGGACGCGCACCTTGTTCGGGCGCGAAAAGGAAGACCTCGTCTATCCCCTGGCCCTCGCCAATCTCATGCTGCACGGCGTCGACCGGCCACAAATTTGGCACGGCAACACGCTGACCGGCGGCGCGACGTATGATGGTCTGTGGCGCGACGCGCCCGTCCAGTTCGACATCGTGCTCACCAACCCGCCCTTCGGCGGCAAGGAAGGCAAGGAGGCGCAATCCGCGTTCGCCTACAAGACCAGCGCCACGCAAATCCTGTTTCTTCAGCATGTGATCGACCATCTGAGGAAAGGCGGGCGTTGCGGCATGGTGGTTGACGAGGGCGTGCTGTTCCGCAACAACGAGGGCGCCTTCGTTCAGACCAAACGCAAGCTGCTCGATTCCTGCGATCTCTGGGCCATCGTCTCGTTGCCCGCCGGCGCCTTCGTCAATGCCGGCGCCGGCGTCAAGACCGACCTCCTTTTCTTCACCAAGGGAACGCGCACCGAAAGCATCTGGTACTACGACATCTCCGACGTGAAGGTCGGCAAGAAATCGCCGCTGACGCTCGATCGCTTCGAGCAATTCTTCGAACTCCTGCCGACGCGCGGGATGAGCGAACGAAGCTGGACGGTCACGAGAGCCGCCATCGAGGCGAAAAACTACGACCTCAAGGCGGTCAATCCGAACCGCAAGATTGAGGTCGACTCGCGAACCCCCGCAGAAATCATGACAGCGATCGAGCAGCGACATCACGAGGTGTCGGACGCGCTGAAGACTTTGCGCGCGTTGATCGGCGACTGACCGTCAGGGCTCGCTGAGGCGTTCCGCTAACCGCCGTCGCCAGCGGATTTGTCCGAAGGACCCATTCGCCTGGAGCGATCTGGCCGCGGCCTCGCGGCGCCATGTCGCGCCTCCGCCCGCGCCGCTCCGGCTGAAGCGGATCACGAAGAGGGTCGTGACCGAAAAAGGGCGGCGGCCGCCGCAACTTAGCC
>JBEKAL010000367.1:0-2690 GCA_050015935.1 Roseiarcus sp. | reverse complement strand
GTCTTCACTACACGCCTTTTTACCAATATTGGCAGCACCCGATAAAACAAAATCAATTACTTACGAACCCAAAAACTCGCAAACCCCGCCTTTCCGACAGCGAATCCGCGAAGTCGGGCTAGCCCGCATTATGCAGCGCGTTGACTTTTCCGAATCGGTCGGCGGGGCGTTCCGGTGATTTTCTTGAATAGCGCTTGTTCGCGGACGCGCCGCATCGGCTCCGGCTTCGCGCGTGCAGCGCGTCTGATTTTGAGGAGAGAGGAAAGCGCAAATGGCGAAGCGCGTTTCCGCCGCGACTGACGGCGAACAGAGCGTTGGGCGCGCGGCGAGAGAGACGAGCCCGCCGCCGAACGAAACGATCGGCGATTACCTGATCCGGCGCCTCGAGCAAGAGGGCGTCGGCCACGTCTTCGGCGTGCCCGGCGACTTCGTCCTGTCGTTCTTCAAGAAGCTCGAAGCCAGCCCGCTGCAGATCGTCAACACGAGCGATGAGCAGGGCGCCGGCTTCGCCGCCGACGCCTACGCCCCGCCTGCGCGGTCTCGGCGTCGTCTGCATCACCTACACTGTCGGCGGCCTCAAAGTCGTCAACGCGGTGGCGCAGGCCTTCGCCGAGCGCTCGCCGGTCGTGGTCATCAGCGGCGCGCCGGGCGTCGGCGAGCAGGCGACCAACGGCCTGATTCATCACCGAGTGAGGAACTTCGACAGTCAGCAGAAGATCTTCGCCGAGATCACTGTCGCCACCGCGGTCCTCGACAATCCCAATACGGCGGCGGACGAGATCGACCGCGCGCTGGCGCTCGCCCGCCGGCACAGCCGACCCGTCTACATCGAGCTCCCGCGCGATATGGTCGCCGCCAGGATTCTGCCCGGAAGCGGCCGCGCGCTGCCGGTCCATGCAAGCGATCCCGACGTGCTCCGCTTCGCCCTCGCCGAGGCGGCCGAGCGGATCGCCTCGGCGGCGCGCCCCGTCATCGTGGCGGGCGTGGAGCTCCATCGTTTTCGCCTGCAGGACGCGCTCGCCGAATTCGCCCACGCGACAGGCATTCCCGTCGCGTCGACGCTCGGCGGAAAGTCGGTCTTTCCGGAGTCCGATCCCGCCTACCTCGGCGTCTACGAAGGCGCCGTCGGCGCCGATGGCGTGCGCGACTATGTCGAGCGGAGCGACTGCGTCATTCTGCTCGGCCCCCTGATGACCGACATCAATCTCGGCGTCTACACCGCGCGCATCGATCGCAGCGCGTCCGTCTACGCCGGCGAGGATCGCGTGGCGGTCGGCTTTCGCAGCTACGATGGCGCCAAGATGGAAGATTTCGTCCGCGGCCTCGCCAAGCGCCCGTGGACCAAACGGGCGCTGCCGCCCTTCGTCCATCCCGGGCGCCCGACGCCGTTCGCGGCGAGCGACCGGCCGGTCACCGTCGCAGCCTTGTTTCGCCAGCTCGACGCCTTCCTTGATGACGATATGGTCGTCATCGCCGATCCCGGCGACGCGATGTTCGGCGCGGAGGATCTCTACATCCACGACGGCGCGCACTTTCTCGCGCCGGCCTATTACTGCTCGCTCGGATTCGCGGTGCCGGCGGCGGTCGGCGTCGCCGCCGCCGCCCCGCAACTGCGGCCGCTGGTTCTGGTCGGCGACGGCGCCTTTCAAATGACGGGCATGGAGCTGTCGACGATCGCCCGCTACGGCATGAATCCGATCGTGATCGTGTTCGACAATGACGGCTACGGCACCGAGCGGCCGATGCTCGACGGCGCCTTCAACGACGTCCACCGCTGGAACTTCGCCCGCGTCCCCGAGATTCTCGGCGCCGGGCTCGGGATCAAAGTCACGACCGAGCGCGAACTGGCCGACGCGCTCAAGCAAGCGAAGGCGAACGCGCAGAGCTACTCGCTGATCCAAGTGATGCTCGGCCGCCACGATTGCTCGCCGGCGCTGTCGCGTCTGACGGCGCGATTGGCGGAGCGGGTCAAGAAGAAGGGTTAGCGGCCACTCGCTTCGGCCGCCTGAGGGCGTGGGCGATCAGCGGCGCGGCGTTCCTGCCGCGCATGATCGCTGATCAGCGCCGCCATCCCGCCGTCGGTCATGTCCTGCTCGACGAATCTGGAGTCGAGTGGAGCATGTCGATGGCGTGGCGACGCAGCGGCTATTTGTCCGACGCCGCCCAGGCCTGGCGCAGTCTCGTCAGTAATAAGTTCGGCGATCGGCAGCGCCGAGCCGGATGCGCCGATCGCGGAATTGAAAGAGGACGAAGCGATCGACGAAGCTGGCGCGCTACTGTTGATCACGCCGAACCAGCTCGGCGTCGACGACAACGCGCATGTCACTGAGTCGATCCTGAAACATTTCGCCCCCGCCCTCGGCTGGCGCCGTGGGCGGGGGCGAAGCTTGATCGCCTGGCGTCGAAGCGCGAAGAATGCGCGCTGCGCCTCAGGCCGCGAGCTTCAGAACCTCCGCCACCTGGGCGGAGTCGAGCTTGACGAAATTGCCGATGCGGCGCCTGCCGCCGTCGGTGGCCTTCCTCGCCATCTCGTCGATGCGATCCGTCCCAACGCCGAGCGAGCCGAGGGTGGTGCCGAGGCCGATGCTGTGGAAGAACGCCTCCAGCCGCGCGATCCCGGCGCGCGCCGTCGCTTCTCTGTCGAAGATGTCGAGCTCGACGTTCCACACCCTGACGGACCACTGCACGAA
>JBEKAL010000366.1:0-2742 GCA_050015935.1 Roseiarcus sp. | reverse complement strand
AGATCGTTCATGGCGGGTGTGGCCTCGCTGAAATCGAGCGAATCGGCTTAGACAACCAAATTCTACACGAAATCAGATATTTAAGCCACTCCCGCCAACCCGCAACGCATAATCCGGGCTAACGCTCGGAACTTGATGGCAGCTAGCCCGACAATAGCCCGCGATCAACCTCGCCGACCGTCTTCAAAATCACAGCATCGTCGAAGTCGCCAAGAGCCGGGTCGCCGGTCCGCGAGAATGCGATGGCTCCGCAATGTCCTTCCATCGCCGCCAACGAGCCGGCCATGCGGATCGCTTGGTCTGAGCTGCGCGCCTCTTTCGGCTCGCACGCAACAACGCCGCCGTCCTCGGCCCGCATGAACGCGAGCGCGACGTAATAGGTCATCGTGGCCATCGGCAACTCCCCATCATCCGCTAAGGACCTGTCGGTTGGTCGGCGGTTCGAAAACGACCGTTGGGCGGCGACTTCCGCATGCCGGACAATAAGCCTCGTCTCCAAGCGCGATAATGGGAAGTTTGGGCCGCGCGTGCAAACCAACGTGTCGAGATCAAGCTGCTTGCGATAGACGCACCGCCGTATCGACTTCGTGCCCTCACGACAGCCTTGGGCGCAACGCATGTGCACCTTCCAGCCAAGGCTCCGCGCCATCCCTAGCGTCTCGACTTCCATGAGAACGAAAGTGGAACATTGGCTGGCTTTGTCAAGCCTTGTGCGTCCTATCGGCACCGCGTAGCGACTTCAATGCTGCCCTACGCTCCGACGTTGGTCACGTACGGGAACACGAGCCTGCGCCATCGCCCCGTGTGATCCTGCAGTCGGACGACCACACGCATCGGTTTGCCCTTGGTTCCGATCGCTCGGTCGACGATCACGGTGGCGGAACCGTAAGTCAGCGAATGGGCTAGCACGGGGTACTGGGAGCTGTGGACGTTCTCCTTCGGGTGCTGGAACGTGAGCAATTTGCTGATGATCGACCGCCGTCGAACCCAGGGACGCCGAATTTTGACGTCCGACAGCTTGATCGGATGGTCAGACACGTTCGTCGCCTGGAAGTTCAGGGCAAACTGGGTCGTCACTCTCCCGTCCGACTGAGTAGACTGCGCCCAGAAGCTCTGGCCATCGACTGGCACCATCAGCAGCGACGGCTTCGGGCGCTCGCCATAGGTTTTGAACGCCGCGATGATCGGGAGGACAACGCACACCAATGAGAGCGCGAGCCCGTAGTTGGCAACCGCTTCCGACGCCCGGTCAAATTGGAAATGCTTGCCGGCGAAAATCACCCCCCACGATGCCCAGGCGCAGGCCGACAGGCACCAGAGCAGGAGCGCGCTGCGCCCCCAAAAGGAGCTGATCGCGTCTGTGATCGCCTTGAGGGAGATTGGATCAGCCATTGCGCCCTACACACCCATGCCGGGCCGCAGCACTGTATGCCAGGCGGGCCGCGAGTTGATCCGTTTGCTCCCGCACTGACTGCATCGGAGGCGCTTTGCGACGCCGGGCACAAAGACGTCGTCAGGGAGTTGGTCGGCGACGACGTCCGCTTTGTGGCCGCATTTCTCGCAACTAGCAATCACCGCCCTGACGCCGTTCTCGCGCATGTTTCGCAGCGTTATAGGTGGACCTTGGTACTTGGTCGGGGACCTGCACTCTGCCATCAGCTACCCTACGAACGGCGGCTTACCGCATCGCCTGCGACCGGAACGCCAGAGGAGGAGTGCGCAGCGCTTGCGACCATGAGCCGAGGACGGGGCTCTCTGGCCGAAAGAAGGACACGAGCGGTCGCGGACCCGATGGAGGAAATGCGCAGTGACGAACCGGCGAACTCGGCCCTGACGAGAGCTCTGCGGCCTCGCCGCCTCGCGAATGCGCCGCGCTGCCTTGCGAATCGGAAAGCGCCTCTCAGTGATGACGTCCCGCGCGCCGTCAAAATCGGCTGTCCCGTGACGCCACCGTCGTCATTAGCGTCTTGATGGCAGTAGAGGCGAGTGCCATAAGTCATTGCGGTGGGGAAACAATTCTCCGCTGACTCGTTGGTTGAGTCGCGCGTCCATTTGCGTTTCCACGTCTGGTGCGTCATCCCGTAGTCGCCGTCGATTTAAGCCCAGTACTCGAGAAGTCTTGTTCTGCGGTGTGAGTGGAGCAATTCAATTCGGAGGGCAGGCGCACTGGTCGCGGACTAAGAGATGGGGGGACGGTCTGAAACAGAGTTTCTTTGGCTGGGGCGCTTCGTCGGAATTCTCTCACCAGATACCGCCGCTTCCCGCGGCCGGTTTGGAGGACCTTCGATCTTCGGCAACGGGAGACAAGCGCGGCGGATCGCACCTATCGACCTCCTGCACGATCGACGCTTCGATACTTGCAATGGCGCGTGCAGCGGCTCGACGAATCCAACCTCGCGGACGTTCAACTAGCTCTCGGCGCGCGTCTGTCTGCCTCTCCTTGCTTGATCAGAATCACGACTATCCGGCACTCGCCGACTTTAAGACCCGAATTGCGGCGCTGCCGATTGTCGAGCGTCACTATTGGATCGGAACGCTATACACCCTGCTGCTCTCCGCGAAGGCTCGCAGGGAACAGGCTGCATATTTCACGCCGCCACTTCTCGCCGAGGCGGTCATTGATTTAGCCCGGATTATGCGTTGCGGGTTGGCGGGAGTGGCTTAAATATCTGATTTCGTGTAGAATTTGGTTGTCTAAGCCGATTCGCTCGATTTCAGCGAGGCCACACCCGCCATGAACGA
>JBEKAL010000365.1:0-2747 GCA_050015935.1 Roseiarcus sp. | reverse complement strand
TCGGTCGACTCGAGCGGCCGGAAACAGCCGTCGGTCGAATCGAGCGCCCAGAAACAGCCGTGACGCCCGCCCGCCTCGCCGAAGGCCGGCGCCGGGAGAGGCCGCGCCGGCGGGCATGGCGATTCGACCAGGGCGCCGCTGCGCCGGGTCCGCGGCGAGGCGAAGCGGGTCAGGACCCGCGCGCGCGGAAGGAATAGAAAATGGACTTCATTGCAGCGCTGTCCCTGCTGGTGAGCGTGGTCGAGCTTGCGGCGGTCAATCTTCTCCTCGGCGCCGACAACGCCGTGCTGATCGCGCTGGCCTGTCGGCCCGTGCCTCTAGAGCTGAGAAAACGCGTCGTGCTGATCGGCCTCACCGGCGCGATCGTTCTGCGATTCGCCCTGATGGTGTTGGCCAGCGCGCTGTTCAGCGTGCCGGGTCTGAGGTTGGCGGCGGCGCTCTTCCTCATGGCGGTTTCGATCTGGATGCTCGCCGGCTCGAACGAAATGAACGCAGATGCGCTCGCCGAGGCCGACGACGCCTTGCCGACGCGCGCGAGCGCCCGCTTTTGGGAATCGGTGTTGATCGTCGTCGCCGCCGATGTCGTCATGAGCCTGGACAACGTCATCGCGCTGGTCTCGGTGTCGCAGGGGAGCCTGACGCTGCTCGTCCTCGGCCTGCTGCTGAGCGTTCCGGCGCTGATGTACGGCAGCCTGGTGCTGACGAAAATGCTCGATGAACTGCCGGTCCTGGTCACCGCCGGCGCGATGCTTCTCGGTTGGGTCGCCGGCCAGATGGCGACCAACGACACCCTGATCGGCGCCTGGATAGCGCGGCAAGCGCCCGCACTTACGATCGTGGCGCCGGCGCTTTGCGCCTGCTACGTCTATATCGCTGGGCGCCTCCAGGCCCCGCAGGGCGAGCCGCGCTGACCCGTCGTCTCACGGCGGCGGGATTTCCCCGGGATAGGGGCAAGGCTCGACCGGCGAGTCTCCTCGCCATTTGTCGTAGTATACGCAGAGTCTGACGCGAGCCCTGTCTTCAGCCTCCGGCGAAGTATGGTCGGCATGCACATAATACCAGTAGTGTTGCGTGCAATAGTCGTTGGCGTTGGTGTAGTTCGTCACCTCTATCTTGTCGAATCCCAAGTTCCTGAGGATAATGCGCGACGGATTGAGCATATCTCCGCCGGTGATGACGTAGCCGTCGGGAATGTCGGGAATCAGCATCGGCTGGGTGTTCCAACTGCCGGGGTGTTGCAAGCTGAGCACGCGCGTTTGATCCGGTTTGCAGCGCAGAGATTCTGCCGCGCAAAGCAAGAGCGACCGTGAATATCCGACTCGGAGGCCGACCTCGCCGATATCGGTTGCACAGGGTTCTTCCGTCGCGCTGGCGACGGCTTGTTCTCGCCAGCCGCGCAGGGCCACGAACGAAATACCGATTGCGATCAGCGCCACGGCGACGCCGGCGGCGATCAAATAGTTCGATTTCGTCAGGTATTTCGTTCCTCGCCAATTCCCGGCGTTCCAAACTCGCATCCCCATGTCCTCCTTGAGAAGAGAGACCGTAGCCGTCGCGTCGCGTCGCGGCGGGGTCGGCCGGCGCGTTTCGCGTAAGGCGTTGGTCGGGCTCGAGGGCCGGGCGCCGAAGCGGGTGCGCCGAATGCGCCGGCGCCGGCGCTTCAATCGGGCGCCGCTAACCCGAGCGGAGGGGCGCGGCGCCGCGCGCCGCCCGGCTTGAGCGCTACGCGTTCTCCAGCTTCGTGCGCATCGCCAGCAGCAGGTCGCCGCCGGCCGAATCCGGGACCACCTCGTCGGCGTCGAGCGAGCGCGTGCCGACGATCGGCATCGGATCGTAGACGACGCCGGCGATCATGCGGCCGGGGACGTCGGTCTGCGTGTAGGCCAGCGCCGTCAGGACGATCGGATGCTCGTTGCCGATCAGAATCAGCGGATCGCCGTCGGCGAGCGGCCCGATCAGAAGCTTGGGATCGAATGCGCTGCCGGGGGCGCGGTCGTCGAACACCAATTCGGCGGAGGCGCGGAAGCCGACGCCGTCGTCGTCGGTCCATGTCCGCGCCAACGGCAAGGCGACGGCGAAGCCCGCGTCGATCGGGATCTGGTCGAGACTGCCGTACGCCTCGGCCAGGATCCTCGGCTGCTGGATCACGTGCCCCTTGATCGAGAACACCACCGCCACGCAGGCGATCCAGATCGCGCGGGGATCGTGGCTGGCGTGAAAGCTCTCCTGGTAGGAGTTGGTGGCGTCGATGAAGGCCCGGCACACGTTCGCTCCCAGCTTCGGGTCCTGGCGGCAGCTCGGCACCGCGCGGGCGGGCCAAGCCAGCAGCAGCGGAGCGGCCGCGCCGATCAGCACGTCACGTCTCGACTTCATGATCGGGATCCCTTCCCTCGTGGGTCACGCCCGCCCGCGAGCGCGTCGCCGGCCCGGCGCGCCTCGACGATAGCGGAACCGGCGGCGCGGCGAAACCCCCAACAGCCGTTTGGGGCCCTAGCAGCCTGTCCGACTGAGAAAATATGCGCAATTATATGCGACGTTTTCAACGGTATTGGCATATAGTTGCAAGACTCCACTTGTTCTTGGCATAATATTTCGCAATGTTCCATGTCTGTTCTTAAGTCCGACAGGCTGCTAGCCCGGATTATGCGTTGCGGGTTGGCGGGAGTGGCTTAAATATCTGATTTCGTGTAGAATTTGGTTGTCTAAGCCGATTCGCTCGATTTCAGCGAGGCCACACCCGCCATGAA
>JBEKAL010000364.1:0-2750 GCA_050015935.1 Roseiarcus sp. | reverse complement strand
TCCGGCTCGTCCATCCCGCCGTAGAGATGGTTGAGGAACATTTCCTTGGTCAGCGTCGTGCCCTTGCGCAGCGAGAGCAGTTCGAGCATCTGATATTCCTTGCCGGTCAGATGCACGCGGGCGCCGTCGACCTCGACGGTCTTCTGGTCGAGATTGACGACGAGATCGCCGGTGATGATGACCGACTGGGCGTGGCCCTTCGAGCGGCGCACGATCGCGTGGATGCGCGCGACCAGTTCGTCCTTGTGGAAAGGCTTGGTTAGATAGTCGTCGGCCCCGTGGCCGAGGCCCTTCACCTTGTCCTCGATGCCGGCCATCCCGGAGAGAATGAGGATCGGCGTCTTGATCTTGGTGACGCGCAGCGAACGCAGCACCTCGTAACCCGACATGTCCGGCAAATTGAGATCGAGCAGGATGATGTCGTAATCATAGAGCTTGCCGAGATCGATGCCTTCCTCGCCGAGGTCGGTGACGTAGACGTTGAAGTTCTCCGACTTGAGCATCAGTTCGATGCTTTGCGCCGTCGCGCTGTCGTCCTCTATCAACAGTATCCGCATGTTAATTCCCCAGACTTGCCCCAAGGCGCGCGGCCGCGGTGACCTCCGCCGCATTCGCGCCGCATGAAAGCCGGCGCGCAGCCGGGAAGAGGTCCCGGCCGATTCGAAACGCACAGTGACCAAGATTGGTTAACAAATTCTGATTCACTCGCGCAACCCCTTCCCAGGAATATTTCCGTGCTGAAGGGAACTTATTGATTCTCTTGTTTGATTCGGTGCGGTCATTGCTGATGCGATACTTTAACATTTGGCTCTAGTCGACTCTATTGACTCGATGATCCGCGCCGTGCGGCGCGCGCCGGCCGGGAAGGCCCGGCCGCATCCGGCGGGCCTGCGCGGTGAGCTCTTGCTAAGGATTGTTAACGACGCGGGTAAACGAACCGCTAACGCGGCGAACTTTGCCTCACATTTTCACAATATTGACGCGGGCGCGGCGAAGCGGTCGGAAAACGCGCGTTTCCGATAATTCCCGCGGTCGCGTAACCAAAGAGCAACCTTCCTGCGTCATCTTCACGCCGTCTCGTGGCGAACCAGCGTCGGGCGGCGATTTCCGCCGAGTCATTTTGTACGGAGTGCGTAGCAATGAGATCGCGAGACACGCTCATTCGGCTCAAGCGTTTCCAGGCCGAGGAGAAACGCAGGCGCGTCCGGCAGATCGAACTGATGGTCGCCGAATTCACGCGCATGGCGATCGACCTCGATCGCGAAATCGTCAATGAGGAAAAGCGCGCGGGGATCAGCGATCCCGGTCATTTCGCTTACCCGACTTACGCGCGCGCCGCGATCGCGCGCCGCGACAACCTCAAGCGGTCGATCGGCGAACTGACGGCCCAGATCGAAGAAGCCAAGGCGGCCCAGGAAGAGGCGCAGGCGGAATTGCTGAAATACGAGTCGCTCGAAGGGCGCGAGAAGGCGCTCGAGCGGGCCGTCCAATCCGCCATTAGATTCTGAGCCTTACGCCGATCGCCGATCCCTCGGTCCGGGCGCCGACCCGGACGGATCGCCGCACCCCGGCATCCCCCATTGCGGCGAGACGGCCGATGCGCTAGATGGGCGCCGTTGCATTTGGGCCGACGGGGAACGGAGCGGACATGTCGGACAATCACGGCGCGGCGACGGCCGGCGATCCGACGGACATAGCGGAGCGCGAGTCGACCTTCGCCGCATTCGTCGCATTGACGGAGACCGTGGTCGCAGTGGTGCTGTGCGTTCTCTTGATTCTCGCGCTGTGGGGGCTCGAGGGACACGGGTTGGTCGCGCTCGTCGGACTCGTTCTGACGTTTGCGGCGGCGGCCGTCGGCGGGCTGACCGGCATGGGCTGGCGCGTCGTGGCGCCTGTTTTTTTGCTGCTCGGGCTCGCCTGCATCGTTCTTTAAGGGAAAATCGTCGGGTTCGCGTCTGGGTCGGGGCGATCGGAAAGGGTCTGGGGATGACATCATGCTGATTGGGATCGTCGCGGAAACCGACCCGCACGAGACGCGCGTCGCGGCGAGCGCGGAAACGGTGAAGAAATTCGTCGCCCTCGGCGCCGAGATGGCGGTCGAGCGCGGCGCCGGCCTCAGCGCCGGAATCATCGACGCGGACTACGCGGAGGCGGGCGCCAGGCTCGTCTTGGCGGCCGAGGCGCTCGGCGCCGATCTCATCCTGAAAGTGCGCCGCCCGAGCGGCGTCGAACTCGGCCAGATGAAGCGCGGCGCGCTCGTCGTCGCTTCGATGGACCCCTACGGCCATCGGGACGCGGTCGAAGCGATGGCCGAGGCCGGCGTCGCCGCCTTCGCGATGGAGCTGCTGCCGCGCATCACGCGCGCGCAATCGATGGACGTTCTTTCCAGTCAGGCCAATCTCGCAGGCTATCGCGCCGTGATCGACGCGGCGTCCGAATACGGCCGCGTGCTGCCGATGATGATGACGCCGGCGGGCACTGTTCCCGCCGCCAGGACGTTCATCATGGGCGTCGGCGTCGCCGGCCTGCAGGCGATCGCCACCGCGCGCCGGCTCGGCGCGATCGTCACCGCCACCGACGTGCGTCCGGCGACGAAAGAACAGGTCGAGTCGCTCGGCGCCAAGTTCATCGCCGTCGAGGACGAGGAGTTCAAGCAGGCCGAGACCGCGGGCGGCTACGCCAAGGAAATGTCGGACGCCTACAAGGCCAAGCAGGCGGCGCTGGTCGCCGCCCATATCGCCAAGCAGGAC
>JBEKAL010000363.1:0-4804 GCA_050015935.1 Roseiarcus sp. | reverse complement strand
TCGCCATGCCCGCCGGCGCGGCCTCTCCCGGCGCCGGCCTTCGGCGAGGCGGGCGGGCGTCACGGCTGTTTCTGGGCGCTCGATTCGACCGACGGCTGTTTCCGGCCGCTCGAGTCGACCGACGACGGCCACGAAAACAGATACTTCAGGAACTGCGAATCGGGGGAAAGCACCAGCGTCGGCGCCGCGCCCGCCAGCGATTGCCGGTAGATCTGCAGAGCGCGGTACATCCCGTAGAATTCCGGGTCGTCGGCGAACGCGGCGGTGAACAGGTCATTGGCTTGCGCGTCGCCCTCGCCGCGCGTCACCCGCGCCTGCCGAGTCGCCTCGGCCAGCAGCACGGTGCGCTCGCGGTCCGCCTTCGCCTGGATTTCCTGGGCCCATTCATAGCCCTGAGCCCTTAATTCCTTCGCCTCGCGCTGACGCTCGGATTTCATCCGATCGTAAATCGCCTGGCTGGTCTCGGCCGGCAGATCCGCCCGACGCGGCCGAACGTCGAGAACTTCGATGCCGAGCCCGCGCGTCTTCTCCGAAACCTCCTTGCGGATGCTGTCCACGATCTGGCTTCTTTCGTCCGAAAGCAGAGCATTGAGCTTGACCTGCCCCAATTCGCGACGCACCGACGAACTGACGATCTGCGTAAGCTGCAACCGACCTTCCTCCATCGTCCGCAGCGATTGATAATATTGCAGCGGATCGGCGATGCGATAGGCCGTCAGCGTGTCGACCTCGATCCGCTTCTGGTCTCCCAAGATGATCTGCTCGGTGGCCGGTTCGAGAAACAGCACCCGCTTCTCGAAAAAGATCGCCGAATCGAGCAACGGAAACTTGAACCGCAGCCCCGGCTCGGTGAACACGCCGATCGGCAGACCTTGGCGCACCAGCAGCACTTCCTGGGTTTCGTTGACGACGTAGAAGCTGTCCGAGGCCAGCCACAGCGCCGCCGCGCCGACCGCCGCGGCGAGGATTCCCACTCTCGTCATCGTTGCGATCCCTGAACGACGGCGCCCGGAGGCGGACCCGGCTTCGCCTCCGGAAGCGACGGAATCGACAAAATCGGCGTAAGTCCCGGCGATCCCTTGGGGCCGGCGTCGACGATCACCCGCGGCGACTTTTTCAAGAGCTCGTCGACGCTGTCGAGGTAGAGGCGCCGGCCGGTCAGCTCGGGAGACTTCTTGTAGGCTTGGTAGAACGCCAGAAGACTGCTGACCTCGCCTTGCGCCAGATCGATGGCCTGCGTCTTGGCCGCCTCGGCTTCCTGGGTGATGCGGCCGGCTTCGCCGCGCGCGCGCGGCAGAATGTCGTTGCGATAGGCCTCCGCTTCGTTGCGCGCGCGCTCCTGATCGGCTCGCGCCCGCTGCACGTCGTTGAACGCGTCGATGACCGCGAGCGGCGGGTCGACGCGCTGCAGTTGAACCTGAGTGATGAGAATTCCCGCCTGATAGGAATCGAGCAGCCTCTGCAGCGCCTCGGCGATCTCCTCGGCGATCTGCTGACGGCGGTCCGACAGAGCCGACTGGATCGGGTTTCTCGCGATGACCTCGCGCACCGCGCTCTCCGCAGTCAGCCGCAGCATCGTCTCCGGATCGTAGACCTTGAACAAATACTCGCGCGCGCTCTTGATCTTCCACGAGACGACGCAGTCGGCCTCCACCAGATTCTCGTCGCCCGTCAGCATCTGGTTGCGCCCGCCCGACGCCTCGGGCGCGGATCGGGTCAGGCTGAGCTGATTGATCTGGGTGATCTTGGGAAACAGCACGGTCTCGATCGGATACGGCAGATGCATGTGCAGCCCCGGCCCGGTGGTGTCGATCCACTTGCCCAGACGCAGCACCACCCCCTGTTCCGCCGGCTGAACGCTGTAAACGCCGGTCGCCGCCCAACCGATCAGGATGAGGGCGGCCAGAACCGCGAGGTTGCGCCTCCCCCCCGCCAGCCCGGCGAGCCGGGCGCCGAACTGCGTGCGAAGCAGCGCGAGGAGTTCGGAGCGCCGCTGAACCCCCGACATCGTTCCCCCCCATCCCCGAGCGCGAAAACCCGCTTCGCCTCTCGCCTGTCAAACGCACGAAATCCATCCCCTCGCCGTCCTAACGCCCCCGCCTCGCCACACCCCTAAACACACAACACCGTACGACATCCCTCACGCCAATGTCCACGGGAGGGTCGAATGGGCCCCCGTCGACGCCGGAGAGAAAATGCGTCAGTCGCCGGCATGTTCCGCGACAATGCGCCCATCCTGACGGATGACGATGCGCCCGGAGCGGTTCATTCTCTTCAAACACTAAACGCCGAGGCGTGCGAAAGGGGACCGAGATTCGGCGCCGGGCTGCAGCCGATTCACTCGTCGTTCGAACGCCGAAGATTCATCGCCATCGCATGCGCCTTCCTGCCGCCGCGCTTCGGCGGGGACGCAGCCTGCGCCTCGTTATCGTTAAGATTTCCTCTCATCGGTCCGGCCTTTTGTGATACCGTCTATGGGACGTTGCGGCTGGCTATCGAATCAGAATGAGCCCAAGCCGGGTTGACACGGACGGCCTGCATAGCGAGCTTGGAGCATGGACCGTTTCGAGCAATGTGTGAGGGGCCTCCTCGCTCTGGCGCCGACGGACGAACGAGACCTTCATCTTCGCGTCGACGCTCTGGTTGACCCCTACCTCGCGGGCTTTGGCGCTCAAACAGCGGCGGCGCGCCGAAGGCTGGCGGACGCCTTCCTCGCCAAAGCCCCGGTCACGACGGCAAGAGAGCGCATCAGGGCCAGGATCATGCGAGAGGACCACAAGGGAGGGCCGTTGAGCCTTCGTTGACGCGCACGAGATCGCGGGGACGAAGATTCGGATTCCCGAATTTTAACAGCGCAATTCGTATCATGTCCACGCAATCGATGTGGAAAGAAGGCGCTCGCTGCCAAGCTCGCGCAGCATTGCGGGGAATAAACAGCGAAATGAGCGCCTATTGCCGCACTTCGCGCTTCTCCTCCGATCGACCAGCAAGAAGCTGAGAAGGCGCGGCTCTTCGTCCGGCGAAGCGGTTGCGCGACGGCGTTGACGCCGGGCGGCAAGGCCGGGCATGAACAGTCGTCAATTTCGAGCTTTGGCGTTAACGGCCGCCGACCCCCGTTACGCATCGCGGCTCGATGGCAGGAAAGGACTCACACTGCGGGCGGAACTCATTGATGTAATTGGCCTTCATGCCATCTAAAAATTGTATGCCCACGAGTTGTGCCCTTCTGCCCAAAGGGCAAGGTTCGAGTCCCAAAGCAGGCAAAATTTCTCTTTTCCCGCAAATCCACGGACTACAAATGGAGCCCTGCCGGGTCGCGGCTCGCGCTCCAAAATCGCAAGACATTAACGACGCCCTGCTCATCGTCGGCAGTGTAAATGATCCAATACTTGGTGCGGCGGCCTACGCGAAAGAGGTAGCCGTAGTACGGGGCTCCGGTGAGCGGGAAAAATGTCCGCCACAAGGGATGCTGAGCGAGATCGCGCGACAACACTTCATCGAGCCGGGCAAACTGCTCGATCGCGAACTCCTCGCTGAATGCGCTACTGTAAACGGCGAATTCGTCGATCTCTCGTTGAGCGAGCGGGTCGATCCGCACGCGAAAGGTCATACATGCTTGGCGCGCTTTGCGTTGCGATGAATGTCGAGCAATCGATCTTTGAAGGTCTCCGGGTCGTGCTCGATGAAGTCGCCGGCCTCGACGGGCGCCTCGGCCGCTTCAAGCGAGTCGATCAGGTCGGCGCGCTCCTCTGCCGTCAGCACGGGAACTTCTTCCATGCTGGTGATGGGGACAAGCGTCGTCCGGCGGCTATTCTGCTCGTTCTTCGTTGTCATGCCACGATTCTACCATGCGGAACATGAAAGTGCACGGAAGGGTACCCTGCCGGGTGCGTCCGGCAACCACGGCCTTTAGGACGTAAAGGACGCCAGAGAGCGAGGACTATCGTGACGCCCGCAGGGTGTTCGATAGCCGTCGGCTCTCTGGTGTCCTGGCGAGCCTGAGAATCAGCTCGCGGTATCCGCAGATAGAAAAATCAACCCAGAAAAGAGAATAGTCGCGCTGCGCAGCGCGCGGGCATGCGAGGCGGAAGCCTTTGCGAATGCGGCGATATTTCGCGAGGGGATTGCGCTTACGACTTGCCCTTACCGTAAGGGTATCTGTAATCGCAACTCGTAAGGGTAACTGGTTAGGTCGATTGATCCCTGTGAGCCTCGAAATCGTACTCGGCAAACGCTTCGGCTTCATCGAGCGAGCCGGCTGCCTCGATGGGATCGATGAACTCGGCGATCTCCTGCCTGGTCATGTGGCCGATGTCTCCCATGATGATGGGTGCTTCGGCTGCGCGCTTGCCCTTGCTCGCGGTCTTTCCTCCCATGCGGACATTGTACCAAGCCTGTGATGGACCGAACGCCTGGCGCGTGGCCTCCCAAGCGGACGAAAAGGCTATTGGGTCGGGGCAAATTCCGCGCGAATATCGGCGCGAAGCCGTTGATATATCAGGGTATTGGATCGGGCGAAGTGGCATATACGGGATCAATGGCCTGATACGCCACCTGATATGTGCTTTCGGATGCGGTTTCCGGCGTCGAGAATGCCGCAATCCGTCGCACTAGAAACCCCTGCGTCCGCCCTCGATCGAAGCCCGCGGGCGGTGGGCGGGCCGCGTTGTAGTGTTAAACGGGATCGTGTCCCTAGACGTGGTGTAGCTGATAGGGCGTCGCCATTCTCCGGCATGGCCGGGTCGGTCAGCCCGCCACGGCGGACAGGATGACGATGGGATTATCGCTGATCGGGGCGATGGTT
>JBEKAL010000362.1:0-2802 GCA_050015935.1 Roseiarcus sp. | reverse complement strand
GTCATCGGCGGCCCGGACTTCGGTGTCTTGGGCGAAGGCTACATTCGCGTCTCCTACGCCAATTCGGCCGAAAACATCGTCAGGGCGCTCCAGCGCATCGGCGAATTCCTGGCGAACTCTTCTTCGAGCTCGCCCTAATGAGGCGGTAACGCGCAGCGCATCGCCCTATTGGCGAATGGCCGGCCCGCCAATCGACGACGCATTCGTCGAGGTGGAGACGCCGCGGTACAACACGTTGGAAAGCACCCTCGCGCTTGGCAGCGATGCTCCACGGGGGTGATTGATGTCGGCCTTGCGTCGACTCCTGCCCTCCCGGTCGCGCACGTCTACAACAGCAGTCCGCCCTCTACGGCAGTTCCTATTCGTCTGCCGATCGACGGCCCTCGACCCTAAACGGCAGTTCCTGTTCGCCCGACAGTCGGCCGCCTTCGACCCTGAGCGGAATTTCCCCTTCGCCCAACGACCGACTGTCCCAGGCCGATTGTGTTGAACGCCAATAAGCCCGTCTCGACAGACGACCCGGCGGCGCGTCGCGCCGTCAATGTGTAAACCCATCTTCCGCGCAGGTCCGGGGTTTCGTTTCGGCGATCATCGACATTGGGCCGAAGGCCCCGCGCTCACGCGGCCAGTTTCGCGGCGGCGCCGCTCTTGGCGTTGAATTCGTCGATCAACGCGTCCCAGGTCGGCACGAGATCGAGCAGGCCGTCCCAGAACGAGTGCCGAGCGCGCGCGGAAAACTCGTCGACCGGCACGCCGCGCTGCTCTACCCACGTGAAGTAGCCGAGATTAAACACGCGCTTGCGGTCGCGCTGGCTCAGCTCGAGAACATGGTCGGTCGAGGCGCCGTCCAGCGCGCGGCCCCAGATTTCGCCCGCCGCGATCGAATCGAAGAGGCCGCCGTAGTCGCGCTGAACCGTCTTAACGATTTCGCTGCCGTAGAGCTCGGCTCCGTCGGTCGCCACCGTGAGAATCACGTCGTCGGCGTCGAGGTCGAGGTATTTCGCCGTCTTGATCGCGGCCAGCAGGTTGCAAAGCGACGACAGGCCGAAGTTGGCGAGCCGCCGGAAGAGGGCCGCATCAACCCCGCGTCGCTCGACGAGGTAGTCTCGGCCCGCCTCGGTGTTGAAGAGAACGAGCAACTGGCCGGCGTCGCGATCGCTGACGCCAACCGCTATGTCGGTGTTCATCACGTTGTGGATGAGAGGGACGTGTCCGTCTCCGATGCCTTGGATGCCGTGCCTGCCGAAGCCATTGCAGAGCAGCGTCGGACACTCCGCCGGCTCGGCGGCGACAATGCGGGCGCCGCACGACGCTTTCAGGTGATCGCCGGCGCCGAGCGTGCCGCTCGAGCCTGAAGCAGACACGAAGGCGGCGAGCCGCAAGTTCGGCCGTTCCCGCGCCAGCCGATCGAACAGCGTCTCCAGGGCGGCGCCCGTGCAAACGCGGTGGACCAGATAGTTCCCGAATTCGCAGAACTGGTTGAAGATGATGTTCGCTGGGTCGCGCGCGAGCGCCGCGCAGGCCTCGTGGATCTTGTCTACACCCGGCGTGCGGACGACATCGGCGGGATCGGCGACCCATTCGTCGAGCCAGTCGAAGCGCTCCTGGCTCATGGTCTCCGGCAACACCGCAACGCCGCGGCATCCCAGGATACGCGAGATCGCGACCCCGCCGCGGCAGTAGTTGCCGGTCGACGGCCACACCGCTCGATGACGGATTGGATCAAACTGTCCGCTGACGAGCCGCGGCGCCAAGCATCCGTAAGCGGCGAGCACTTTGTGGGCGCGGATCATCGGGAAGCGGTTGCCAAGCGCGAGCACAATGCGCGCCCTAACCCCGGTGAGCGCGAGCGGCAGTTCGACGTGCGCCGGCGTGTCGACCAACCCGCGGCGCGCGCCGTCGTTGAACCAGTGAACGCGAAACAGGTTGAGCGGATCGGCGGTGTCCGGATCGACCGCCGCCAAGCGTTCGCGAACGGCGGCCGGAATGGTCGCCGGATTCTGCAGCTGGCGAAACGTCGGCAACAAGACCCCCGCCTCGCCCAGACGCGCGGTCGAGCGGTCCAACACGCTTGCGTCGACAACCGCGCGATCCAATCCCATACGCGTGCGGACCTGATTGCCAGCGCTCATCGCGTTATTGCTCCATCCTCGTTGGTGGAACCGTCTACGCTGATATTCGCCGGATGGCGACGGCTTCGATCGTTAGGCTGCGACTCTTTCGCGATTTCAGCAAGGCGGAACTGTTTAAATCCTGGCGGTGATAAGATGTCCGCTCTGGCGCGCTGCAGCCGTTCGTCAAACCGAGCCGGAACGCCAGGAAAGGGGTCGAACTATGCCGTTCGACTCGTGCCCGTCGAACGTCCGCTTTCGCTTCCTATCGCTCGGAAACTGCCATTCCGCTTTCGGCCAGGAGGAGAACAAGGCGCTGGACGCTCGATCTTTGAAGTTGGGCCGAACGGCGGCTTTGCGGCGATCGAAATGCCGATGCGGACGTTCGCTGGCGCATAGCGTCGTGGCAGCTCTCGACCGAGGCTGTGCAAGAATGCTCCGCGGTCGCATGAAAACGGGCGCGCTCAGCGCGGTGGTCCGTCAATTGGCGCGCTTCTGGTCGCTCAGAATGCTCGAAAATGCGATGAAGATTGGTACGATCGACCAGTCGCCCGAGTTTTCACTCAGCCTCGGTAGAGTAGGAGTGTGGCGCGGTGGCTGTAGGTCGAACGTATCTGTTGCCGCCCCTTTCGTCTGGCGGTGCCTGACGAGTTCGACCATGACTCCGTTTCCACACCCCTCTCATCGAACC
>JBEKAL010000361.1:0-3757 GCA_050015935.1 Roseiarcus sp. | reverse complement strand
GAAAGGTTCAGTTCCGACAGCCGGGCCACGGCGGCGAAGGCGCGGTCATCCTCGGGGCTATTGCGCCCGAGCGCGCGGATGTCATCGAGCGAACGAGCTTCGAAGCGGGCAATCCAGTCGCCGGTGACGAAGCCGGCCGCAGGCACATTGGCGGGCCGCGGCGCAATGACCATCTCGTAGAGACCGGGCGACAGACTGTCGATGACGTCCATCAGTTGCACGAACTCCTCGTCCTCCTTGGCGCCCACCTTGGCGGAGACGAAGATGGCGAGATGTCCGATCTCCTGGCTCACGCAATACACGATCGTTCGGCCGGCGGCGCGGATGTCGTCGACGTCCCGATAGAGATCGAGGATCCAGCCGAGCGTCTGCGGCGGTGGACTGATGTTGTCCGCCATCGAGGTGAACACGATGATCGGCGAGGTGATGCTGCGAAGATCGAAGATTGTGCCATCGCGCGACTTGAGCTGGTTGCGGGTTAGCTTGTCGCCGATGAACAGGTTATCCACCAGGAACTGCAACTCGTCGCCGTTTAGCTGGATGAAGTCTCCCCACCATTTCTCGAACTTGAGGTAGCGCGCCGCATCGGTGTCGATGTGGGTATAGACCTCGTATTGCTTGCCCCACAGCCAATTCGAGGGGTTCAGAATGTCGAAGTTCAGGATCAATCCCGTCCCGTCGATTTTCCCCTTGCCGAGATCGCTCGACATTGCGGTAAGCCAACTGCCGCCGAGCAGGCCGCCGGCATAGCGCATCGGGTTTTTCCCGTGCACGCCCTGCCAGTACGACATCGGCGAGCCTGCGACCAAGCAGGGTCCGAACAGGTCAGGCCGTAGGATGGCCACCATCAGGGTCTGGTAGCCCGCCTGGCAGTTCCCGATGGCGAATGGACGTGGCGCGTCCGGATGGAGTTCGACGACGC
The DNA here is from genome assembly GCA_050015935.1 of Roseiarcus sp. Classification (GTDB taxonomy): domain Bacteria; phylum Pseudomonadota; class Alphaproteobacteria; order Rhizobiales; family Beijerinckiaceae; genus Roseiarcus. The sequence goes on along the minus strand of JBEKAL010000361.1, from coordinate 2,835 downwards.
GCTCGAAGAAGCTCACCTGCCCCTCGACGACGACGACGTCCAGGAACTGCTGACCGGGTACGGGCGTCGCCGCAAAGCCGATGAAATAGACGGGATGGCCCGCATTGAGGGCGTCGCCGATCTCGCTCTCCGCCTTGAAGCCGCCGACGCCCGGTCCCTGGCCGGCCCGCGGGTCCACCACCACGACCGGGCGTTTCCCCGGATCGATGACAACCCCCGGCTGCGGTACGATACGGGAGAGCGTGTAGTTCATGGGCCTGGGCAGCGATCGACCGTCCATTAGCACCTCGTGGCCGAAGCTCAGCACTGTCGCCAATGGCCGTGCGGTGATCTCGATCTCTTCGTCGCCGCGCTGCCGCAGCAGATCAAGAAAGAGGATGCTGCGTTGGAGCGCATCGACCACGTATTCCGGCCAAGCCGTCATCATGCTTCCCGGCGCCGCCGCGAGCAGGCTCGGAAACGCGGGCAATCCCGATCCAAACGGGCTCGTCGCCGTCTCCGCTTTTGACATCGACTCGTCTGTCATCTTCATAGGTTTGGCCCCTTGCAATCGATCGGTGGAGGCGCAACTTCTCGCCGCCAGCGCAATTCAATACCGATCGAATCGCCGGACGGTGCATTGACTCGGATCAATCGCGCGAGAGATGGTTCGGCCGGATCAGTGGGCCTGGCCACGGCGGTGCGCTCGTTCAGTTGCGGAGGAGCGACTTTCGTCGAGGCGACTAAGGCGCATCACGGGTTCACTCCCGCCACGGCCAAGGAAGCCTCCTTCATGAGGGGGACGCGCGTGACCCCGTTGGCGCCCACCGGTTTGCCCGGCTTCTCAAGGAGCTCGAGGAACGGCTTGATGATGTCGATCGGCATGGGGAAGATGATGGTCGAATTCTGCTCGGCGCCGATCTCCGTCAGCGTTTGCAGATAGCGCAACTGCATGGCGGCCGGAATGCTCGAGAGGATCTGAGCCGCGTTGACAAGGGTTTGCGAGGCCTGGAACTCCGCTTCCGCATGGATGATCTTGGCGCGCCGGTCGCGCTCCGCCTCCGCCTGTTTTGCGATGGCGCGCACCATGTTTTCCGTGAGCTCGACGGTTCTGATTTCAACGTTGCTCACCTTGATCCCCCAGGTTTCGGTCTGGGCGTCCAGGATGCTCTGCACGTCGGTGCTGAGCTTTTTTCGCTCGGAAAGCATCTCGTCCAGATCGTGTTGCCCCAGCACTGCGCGCAAGGTCGTCTGAGCAAGCATGTTCGTGGCGGGAAGGTAGGACTGAACTTGAATGACGGCGCGTTCGGAATTGACGACGTTGAAATAGAGCACCGCGTCAACCTTCATCGAGACGTTGTCGCGAGAGATCACGTCCTGGCTCGGTATCTCGATGACCTGGATGCGCAAATCAACGCGCACCATCTCCTGAACGAAGGGCATCAACAGCACGAGGCCAGGTCCCTTGACCTTCTGAAAGCGGCCAAGCGTGAAGACCACGGCGCGCTCGTACTCCCGCAAAATTCTGATGCTCGACGCGATCAGAAAGAGGGCCACGATCAGGATAAAGGGGAGGACATACAGAGTTGAGAAGAACATGGCGTTGCTCCTTTGGAGCGAGATAAACACGCTTTCGTTTGAATCGCCGAGACGATCGCGGCGATAGTCCGACCGGAGCGGCCGTCGACGTCACCGGCGGAGTAGCGACTAGCCATGCTGAGGCTGCAACGCAGGATCAGGGCCGCCGACGCCGCTGCACCAGCACGCAAATTGCCTATGAGATTCGTGGCGCACTTCCAGGTGGTTGCAACGGGGCGCCACAGGCGCGCAACCAAGCTACAGCCGGAGCCAGGACCAAGCCCTCGGGGCCGAAGGATGGACCGTCCTTCGAGCCCCGATTGAGAATCGATCAAGATCGATCGTATGGTTCAGCCGGCCACGCGGGCCGTCGGAGCCAGTGCCTCCGACTCTTTGACTCCAGTGTGCATGTCAAGGCGTTTTGGATTGGCCGTGCCGAGGATTACCTTGGCGCGCGCCATTTCCTCCGCTGAGCCGCGCGCCATGACAAGGAAGTCATCGGCTTTGACGGCAGTCTCATAGGCGAGCACGCTGTCCTTCGGGATGCCGATGCTGTAGAGCGCGGCGCCAAGCGCCGACAGGCCGCCGACCAGAACGGCGTTCTCGATGCCGGCGAGGACCACGGTGGCCAAATATCCAAGCACGACGACGTGCCCCACCAAGGGGATGGACATGAATAAACCGCCAAAGAAGAGGCCCCAAAAGCCGCCCCAGAAGGCGCCCCGCTTGCCCCAGAACTTCACCCGATCGCCCATGTTGTAGAAGCCGACGACCTTTTCGTCGGTATGGTATCCCTTGCCGACGACGCTTAGATTCTTCATCTCGAAGCCCGACGCGACCAGCTTCTTGACAGCAGTTTCGGCCGAGTTGTGGTCTGCAAAGACCGCTACAACCGAGTTCGTTGTTTCCATTTGATGCTCCTGAGGAACGACGCCGCGTCACGCAAAGTCTCTTGCGCAGCGAACTTTGGGCGTAAGTTTGGGTCTGGAAAAAATTGATTGCTTGTAGCCGTTCGCATTTCGCCCACGGGCGTCGACAATAGCTGGCGAGTACCCGCAAAGACAGGCTCGGAATCTACTCAGGCCTGGCCCAATTAACGCCGTGGACGGATCAAATCATGCACGCAGCCCACCGACGGCGTCACCCCAGAATTGGCAACGCCCTGAGCTTGCGCCAGTCCGCTCCCGGCCGATGAGTTGAAGTATTCAAACTTTCGGCCGGTGCCCAACTGCGCCACGCTTTTTTCGATCAGCCCTTCGCACGATGGTTGTCATCGCC
>JBEKAL010000360.1:0-2805 GCA_050015935.1 Roseiarcus sp. | reverse complement strand
ACGACCCTCGACCGTGTCCACGCCGCCATGCTGCTTCAGGCGGGTGGCCGGACCAACGCATTGCGCGCGCTGCTCAAGACGGAGCAGGATCGCGGTCCCGAGTTCCTCCGCCTCGCCAACGCCCTCTCAGCCCTCTACCCGAAGGGCAGCGAGGAAAAGCGGCTGCTCGACGCGATGCTGCTGGCTGCGCCAAGGTGATCCCGTGTTCTACTTCGCCTATGTGTCCAACATGTGCGAACGGCAAATGGTTCAACGATGCCCGTCGACGCGCTTCGTCGGCGTTGCGAGCCTGTCCGATCGTCGGATCGCATTCACGCGCAGCTCGGTCAATCGTGGCTGCGGCGTCGCCGATGCCGTGAAGTCGCCGGGACACAAATTGTGGGGTCTTGTTTATGAATTGTCGGATGCGGACGTCGCGAGCTTGGATCGATCCGAGGGATACCAGGCTGGCCGAACTAGGAACTGCTACTGGCGACGCTCATGCACGGTGTTCCTCGACGGAGACGACAGCCGGCCGTTTCCGGCTGAGACGTACTTTGCTGAGGCGCAGCCGAACCCGCCTCGGCCAAACGAGGCCTACAAGCTTCTGATCGTCCGCGGCGCTCGCGGGCGCTTGCCCCCCGAATATGTCTCCGAGCTGGAACTCATTGAGGCGGACCCGTGATCGGCGCGGACAGAGCGGTTTGGCAGGTCTCTGGCGGCCCAGCGTCGCGATCCTATTCCGATGTGTTCCTACGGCACGGAGTCGCGCTGATTGGTCCGGGCGACGCTGGGCCATGGAACTCCGATCGTGACGACAACGAATTCGAGGGAGGATTTGTTCGGCGCTTCGCGAGCGAGGTCTCGCCTGGCGACGTGCTCCTGTTGCGAACGGGCCTAGCGACGATCGCCGCAATTGGCCTCGTCGTCGTCGACTACGCTTACTTGAACGCGTTCGACGACGTGAACGGATGGGACCTTCAACATGCTCGGCGGGGTCGCTGGAGCCGATTGTCGGAACAGCACGTGTTTGAGGGGTCGCCTTTCGGTGGAAGCCCGCCACGCTGCTCGCGCGTGATGAACCCCGACTTGATCGAATTTTCGCAGCGCTTCCTCAACTCGCCGCCGACATACTGGCAGACGGCGCCGCTGCCCGAGCTTCCCACCGAGCAGCCGCCGCTCGACCATGTTCCCGAAGCATTGCGAGGGATCGTCGCCCAGGCCGCCGATCTCGTGCCCCTGTTTTGGGGCGGTGCGGCCTTTGGTGAGCTTCCCAGGGAGGACGAGCTAATCGCCCATTTCGTTGTGCCCTTTCTGCACGCCCTCGGATGGCCGCCGGAGCGGATCGCCGTCAAGTGGCGCGACATCGACGTTACAGTGTTTCTGGCGCTGCCGCGCACGCCGGAAAACTGCTGTCTCGTAATCGAAGCGAAGCGTCTGGGTGCCGGCGTTGAAGGCGCGCTTGAGCAAGCAAAGGGATATGTTGAGGCGCTCGGGGTTCCGCGCGACGTGATCGTCACTGACGGCGTTCGCTACCGGATGTATGCAGGCGCACGCGGCTTCGAGCCTGTGGCCTACGCTAATCTGACACGACTGAAGAAATCGGCAGCCGAGTTGTTTGCGCGGATGCAGAGGCCGTAGGAGGACTGCGATGGAGCCCTGGTGGAAGGTCGCGACGCCGCGCAAGGAAGTTCGTGAAGGCCGATCGTTCAATCCAGACGAGTTCGCAATCGCGCTTGAGCAAGTCGTTGCCGGGACGGCGCCGGAGGATTACCGGAAGCCCGACCAGTTCTTCGCCCGCACCTGCTTCACGCGGGCGTTGCGCGAGCACTCGGGAATGGTGCTGCGCCGGCTTTCGGGTCAGACTGAGAACACGGCGCCGGTGCTGACGCTGATCACCCAGTTTGGCGGCGGCAAGACGCACACGCTCACGGCGCTCTACCACCTCGCGAAAAATGGCGAGGCGGCGCTGGGCTATTCCGGCGTGGCCGACCTAGTTAGGGAGGCCGGCCTTGCGTCCGTCCCGAAAGCGAAGGTCGCCGTGTTCGTGGGAAACGCTTGGGACCCTCGCGAGGGTCGGGAAACTCCATGGATCGACATCGCCCGCCAGCTTGCGGGAGATAGGGGCGTCGAAGCGCTCGGCCAAGCGGCGAAGACCACGGCGCCGGGCACTGAGGCAATCGCACGGGTGTTTCAGGCGGCGGAAGCGCCGGTGCTGCTGCTCTTCGACGAGGTCCTGAATTTTCTCAATCGCCACCGGCCCAGCGCCGATTCCTTTTATGCGTTTATCCAGAACCTGACCGTCGCCACCACTGGCACCACGCGTGGCGCGTGCGTGATCAGCCTGCCGCGAAGCCAAGTGGAGATGACCGAATGGGATCAGGACTGGCAGGAAAAGATTTCAAGGGTGGTGCGCCGCGTCGCCAAGGACCTGATCGCCAACGACGAAACCGAGATCAGCGAGGTCGTGCGCCGGCGGCTGTTTCAGGATCTCGGCAGCGAGAAAATCCGCAAGAACGTGGCCAAGGCCTTCGGCGACTGGTGTTTCGAGCGGCGGGCGCAGCTCCCGCCCGAGTGGACCGCAGTAGACTCCTCGGCGACCGAGGCCAAGGCGCGCGAGTTCTTGCAGCGCCGATTCGAGGCATGTTATCCGTTCCACCCGGCGACGCTCTCGGTCTTTCAACGTAAATGGCAGTCGCTGCCCCAATATCAACAGACGCGCGGCACGCTGGCGATGCTGGCGCAATGGATATCGCTCGCCGCACAGGACGCGTTCACGAAGGCTCGCACTGAGCCGTTGATCACGATTGGCTCGGCGCCGTTGGC
>JBEKAL010000359.1:0-2820 GCA_050015935.1 Roseiarcus sp. | reverse complement strand
GATTTCCTGCGCGAGGCCGAAATTGATCGGCGTCCCGCCTTGCGGCGTGCCGATCAGCACGCCGGAGCCGAATACGAACATGGGGGAGGTCTCCGTTGGGAAGGGAAGGGAAGGGGGTTTTCCGATTGGGCCAAACCGACGCCGTTGTCGCTTCGCTCCGCTCGCGATGACGCTTCTAGACGCGATCGAAAAACTTGGCCGCGCGCCGGCTCGAGGAAGTGGAGATCTGGTGCCGAGTGGAGCGCCTACGGCGCCACCAGCCGCACGCTGACCACCGCCAGCCCGTCGCCGTCGAGATCGCCCGTATCGCGCACTGGCACGCCGACGATCTTGCAGTCATGCACCGCGCCGCCGAGCGTCTGGCGACCGAACGCGGCGTCGGTCAGCGCCGGGGCGAGCGCCGCGTCGATCGCGTCGAGCGCGGCGTTGATCGCGCTCGAGCCGGGGATCGTCGGATCGCGCGCGTCGAAATAGAGGAAGAGCTTGGCCTCCAAGGTGCGTTTGGGCGTCGCCGGCGAAGCCCACTGATAGGTCTCCGGCCCGGTTTCCAATTGGAACAGCGCGGGGCGCAACGCGGCGGGGACTTCGCTCCACAGCTTCATCCGCCGCGAGGCGAGGCTCCAGGGGTAGGCGGCCGAGACGGCGTCGAAGAGGGCGGAGAAGGCGGCTTCGCGGCTCATGCGTCCTCCCAGGCGTCGGTAGGCGTGGCGGCGAGCGCGGCGAGGATTTCGGCGCTCATTTCATCGAGGCTCGATCTGAGATAGGAGCGCTCCGGAATGACCGATCCGGGGTGTTCGACCCTGCGCGCGAAACGCATGGCGCCGCCGACGAGAAAGGCGAGGGCGTTTCCCTTGACGGGCAGGATTTCGTGCGCGCCCGTTTTGCCGCCGTATTCCTGGATCGCCGCGTACTTGACGTCGCCGTACGAGCCGACGGTGGCCGAGACCTCCTCGCCGTCGCTCGAAACTTCCGCGCCGATCGAGGCGGCGAGAGCGCCGGAGCGCGCGTTGAGAACCTCGCCCGCAAGCTTTTCGAATTTCACCTTGTCGGCGAGCGCGCCCGCGAGATCTTGCTCCTTGGCGGCCAGGTCGACGGCGAGCGCGGCGGGGAAGGCGTCGAGCCGCGCTTGCAGCGCCTCGGCGCCGTCGATCGACAGCGCGAGCATCAGACCGCCACCCGCCGATAGGGCTGCAGCAGCGCCAGCACCGGCGCCGAGATCGCCGACACGTCGTAGGCGATCGTCTCCTGCCCGCCGAGCGATTTCGAGCGCAGGCCGATCCGTTCGGCGGCGCGGAACCGCTCGGCGGCGAGTTCGAGGGCGGCCTGCGCGATGTCCTGCGGGACGTAGCCGTAGGAAATCGCCACCATGGCGCCCGCGTCGCCGGCGCTGAACGCATAGGCGCCGCCGGCGACGCAATATTGGCCCGTCGTCGGCGCGGAAGGAACCGCGCTCAGCGCAACGCCCGTGGAGGCGTAGACGACGTTTAAGTTCATCGCCCAGGGTCCGAACGGCGCGAGCGCATTGACGGTCCAGAGCGCTGCGGCGGGAATGAGTTGCTCCTCGCCTTGCACGGCGTAGCCGGCGGCGTATTCGACGACGAGATTCTGTCGACGATGTCGCACATGCCGACCGAAGATATCGAGCGCCTGCTGTCGCCCCGGCGGCGCGTCGTCGTCGTCGGCTCGCAGGAGATAGCCGAGCGTCGGCAGGGCGCCCGCGGACGCCGCGGGCGGGATCGCCTGGCCGTCCAGAGTCACCGACGTCACTTGCAGCACCGGCCAGTGACGCAGAAATAGCCGCTCGCGCTCGCCGTCGATGACCTCGCTGTAAGTTTGCGGCAGCAGGCTCGGTCGGCTCAGCGCGGCGTAAATGGCTCGACTCGCCGCCGTGATCAATGCGGAGAGCGTCACGTCGTTGGGCGAGGCGCCCGCGGGCAGGCCGAGCCAGGCCTTGAGCGCGGCAAGATTGGTGAGATCGAAGGGCGACATGGGCGCTCGGAGGTCGGAGGACGGAGGGCGGAGAACGGAGAACACAGGACGGAGAACAGAGGACGGGGGCATAGGACCGACTCTCGTCCGTCCTATGTCCTCCGTTGTCTGTCATCCGTTGCCGATATTGGTGAGGATGCCGACGCCGAACGGCGCGTAGACGGCCAACACTTCTTCGGCGTAGACGCCGAATTCGCGCCGACGGGTGCGCAGCGGCCAGTCGACGCGATAATAGTCGCGACGGGTGAGGACCTCGGCGACATTGGGCGTCTGGTTGGATTGATACCAAACCGGCAGGCGCTCGCAATACGCCAGGATGGTGCCCGGCGGCAGGTCGGGATGGACCTTGACGGGAATGTCGAAACCGCCGTCGACGCTGAACGGATTGTAGTACCAGCGCACCACGCCGGAAGCCGAGACGCCGTAGGGTCCGCCATTGTCGCTGTCGGCGGCGACGTTGTAGCGGATCAGCGGGCCCGAGGCGTTGGTCAGGCACTTGTTGGTGATGTTCTTCTGCTCCTGCGCGTTGACGTAGAGCACGGTGGGCGAAAGCCGATACGCGTTCCACATCTCGACCAGCATGGCGTCGATCTCGTTGACCGAGCCGCGGCCCGAGGCGGTGAGGAACGTGCCGGTTCCCGCCGTTCCCGCCGCCAGCGCCTGCACGTAGGCGCTGTTGGCGGGGTTGAAGCCGACGGTGAGCAGACCATTGAAAGCGAGCGTCGTGTTGCACGAATTGTCGGCGGCGATGACGCTCGCCGCCTGCTGTCCGGAGAGGAGCGGCGCGGAAAACGCGACGCTGTTGATCGAGGTGATCGCCTGCAGCGTCTC
>JBEKAL010000358.1:0-2825 GCA_050015935.1 Roseiarcus sp. | reverse complement strand
GCTGAACCGTTATGGCGGTCAAGCTGCATCGGCGTCGGACCGAACGGCGGTGCTCGTACGTTCGCGCAATGACCCCAGTAGTGAAACGGCTAGAACGTCCTGCAGAAGACGCCTGGCTGCGAACAGGGCTGTGAGCATGGCCTCGTCTTCGGCGCTGCGCGCTGCGGCCGGGCTGGAGGACAATCGATAGGAGATGTCGGCGGCCGCGTATTGAACTTCGATGAGAGCTCCTTGTAAGTGCTGGACGATTTGCCGGAAAGACATGAACCTCTCCCCAAGCGAAGAATTGGCTGGCGCCGCCGGAGACTTGGCTGGCGCCGCCGGAGACGAAGAAGAGAGCTTCAATCCCGATTTTGCAAGATCGTAACGGTTAACGTCGGGTTACCTCCGTCGCGCCTGTCGCCGGTCATGCGTGCGCGGATGGCGCGAGACAAGCGTTCCCGCGAGGACGGATTTTCGATGAGGCGACAGGCGCACGGCCGAAGCGACGCCGTGACAAAGGAAGGGGAGCGCAACGCTATCTCGACGCTTCGTCGAAGTACCCCGCGGCGCGCAAATCCGCGAGAAGCTTGGCCCGAATGTCGTCCGCGAGCGCGTGGCGGAACAGGGCGGTGGGCACGTCGGCGGCGAAGCCCGGATAGTCTCGACGTAACTGTTGCGAAGCCTCGACAACGCAAACCTGGTTCTTTTCCGTCTCGCAGACGGCGATACGGACGACGAGGCCCATCGGCTGCCGCGCGGTCGCGGCTCGGCCCGCAAACCGCGCCGCCGTCTCTTCGTCTCCGCGCATGTGGGCGGCGAGCGCCAACATCGGCACGGAGAAACCCGGCGCCCCCAGGTTGGCCTCTTCGAGTCGCGACAGGATCGCCACCCCCTCGCCGTATCGTCCGCGCGCGATGTAAGCGCCGCCGACGTTCGCGGAAAGAACACGCGAGTTCGGAAGGGCCTGGAGCAGCTGCGGTACGATCGCGAAAGCGTCGTCGAATCGGCGGGCGTAGAATCGGCTTCGGAACAGTACGGTCGACGTCTCGCTTCGAAAGGGCGAGATTTCGAATGCGAGCTGCGTCAGCGTTGTGGCGCGCTCGATATCCGCAAGACCCTGGTTGCCGGGGAGCAGGTTGATGTAGTCATCGATAAGGATGACGGAAAGCAATGTGAGGGCGTGCGGGTCTCGGGAGTTGAGCGAAATTCTGCGTTCGAGGCATTCGCGCGCCGGGCGACGCTTCTCTAAGCTGCGACTTAAGATGTAGTCGTAGGCCGCCACCAAGCAGGAGTAGCCTTGCAATGGCGCGTTCGACATGGCGGCCCGCCTGCGCTGGTGCGCCATGATCACGCCCACGTGGAGGTCGCCAACCGCCGAAACGACGGCGTCCGTCACTCTATCGATGGACGCCGGATCGCCACGGCTGATTTGAGGAAACAACCGCCACCAGACAATCACGTTGGTCGGCAGATATACGAGCTGGAAAGTGAAATCGTTGACGGCGCCGCTTGGCGGCCCCACGCGGACAGACAGCGCGTAATCGAGTTTATCCCGCCCCGTCGAATCCGCTGGCCGTTCGACGACGAAATGGTCGAAAACGCTCAGTCCGTTTTCGACGGCCACGACCGCGCGCTCCACAACGTCCTTCGCGTCGTTCGTCGCATCGACGTCGTTCGCGCTCTCCACGACGAGGACGGGCACCGCGGCCGACGGCGAGTTTTCCGCGGCGATTTCCGTGGGCGGGAACGAGCGAATGAGAAGCGCGGCGCCTGTGATCGCCAGGCACACGACGGCGGCGAAGCCTGCGAATCGCCGGGACGCCAGCCCTGCGCTATCGCGCCAGGACCGTGTCGCCTTGGCGTGGTCTTCCGCCGGCAAGGCGGCGGCGAACACGGCGCGGCGCTCGAATAGCGGTTGGTACGAACCGAGCGCCAGCACGATTCGCACCGGGTCCCGCGAACCGGGACCACGATAATAATCATCGAGCAAATGTCGAAGCCGGTTCGCCTGGACGCGGACCGCGGCGCTGCTCGATGGGTCGAAATCCGAATTTCGCCCTAGCGCCGAAGTCGCAATCGTGAAGCCCTTGAGGCGATCCCCACGACCGGCCAAGGTTTCTTCGACGACGAAGCTTAGAAAACGCGCGGAGTTCGTGTTTCTCTCGAATTTGGCGTAGTCAAGAAACGCGGCGAGAGCGGTGCTAACCTCCCGAGGACCGAAATTGGTGTAATCCAGAAGTTGGCTCATAGCGGATCGGAACCCCCAACCGCCATGTCAAGAATCAAAACTCATTCGCGAATCGCCTTACCAAAACCAACATTTCGTTGCGCCGTCGCGAACTAGTTGTCAAACATCTAAACTTAAATTGTTCTAAATTTCATCGACTTTTACACTAATATTTATGCACAACTACAGAGTGTGAAATAAGCGACAAATTTCTAACCGATTTCAAGCAGAAGCGTTGATAGAAAATCGTCCGCCAGCGTCAGGGCGAGGAGACGCGCCGCCTGGTCGCCGAAGCGATCGAGCAAGAGCTAATGTCGGCGGGGCTACCTTGCGCGCCGCCAATCGAGCAGCCGCAGCACGATCCACACCGGCAGCACGACCAGCGCGCCGGTCGCTAGGATGCGGCCGAACTGGCGCACGTCGGCGAAGCCGAACTCGACCAGGCGATGGGCGAGGCGCGCGACGCTGGCGACGATGTCGGCGGGCTCGAAGCCGAACATGACCAGGAACAGGCCGACGACGAAGGAGACGACGACGAGGCGCAGCGCCACCGAGGCCGGGGAGCCGCCGAGAAAATTCGTCAGCGCGGAACCGTTCATGCGCAGGGCGCTCGCTT
>JBEKAL010000357.1:0-4886 GCA_050015935.1 Roseiarcus sp. | reverse complement strand
TTGACCGTGTAGCAGCCGGCGGTGTTGGGCAGCACGCGCACGCCGAGCTCGCGGATGATGCGCCAGAACTCCTGCCCCTCGCGAAACTGGCTCGACTCGCGCCGCACCGAAACCGTGACGACCTCCGCCTCGGCAGCCCGCACGGATTTGGCCATTACGTCGAGGGAAGGGTATTTCGACGTCCCGAGCAGCAGCCGCGAATTGAGTTTAACGCCATAGAGTTTCAGCGTTTTCGCCTCCATAACCTCAACCTCCTTGTCGCGGCGAAACGATTTCGATCCGATCGCCGTCTTTGAGCTTTGTCGCGGCGCGCGCGCGCGCCGGCACGAATTCGCCGTTGAGCGCGGTCGCCACCACCGCGTCGGCGTAGTCGAGCGTCTGCAACGCCGCCTCGAGCGTGGCGGCGGCGACGTCCCGCTCGACGCCGTTGACGACCAGTTTCATGGCCGCCTCGCTACTCCGCCGCCTTGACGTAGAGCGCGCCGCCCTGCTCCAGGAATTCGCGCGACTTCGCCTCCATGCCCGCCAGCGCCTCGGCCTCCTTACGAAGGTCCTGGGTGATCTTCATCGAGCAGAATTTCGGCCCGCACATCGAGCAGAAATGCGCGACCTTGTGGCTGTCCTTGGGCAAGGTCTCGTCATGGAATTTGCGCGCCGTATCGGGATCGAGCGACAGGTTGAACTGATCCTCCCAGCGAAAGTCGAAGCGGGCGCGCGAGACCGCGTCGTCGCGGATTTGCGCGGCCGGGTGGCCCTTGGCGAGGTCCGCGGCGTGGGCGGCGATGCGATAGGTGATGACGCCGGTCTTGACGTCGTCGCGGTCGGGCAACCCCAGGTGCTCCTTGGGCGTGACGTAGCAGAGCATCGCCGTGCCAAACCAGCCGATCATCGCCGCGCCGATGCCCGAGGTGATGTGGTCGTAGCCCGGCGCGATGTCGGTGGTCAGCGGCCCCAAGGTATAGAACGGCGCCTCGCCGCACTCCTTGAGCTGCTTTTCCATATTGACCTTGATCTTGTGCATCGGCACGTGGCCGGGGCCCTCGATCATCACCTGGCAGCCCTTGTCCCAGGCGACTTTCGTCAACTCGCCCAGCGTCTCCAGCTCGGCGAATTGCGCGGCGTCGTTGGCGTCGGCGATCGAGCCGGGGCGCAAGCCGTCGCCGAGCGAGAAAGCGACGTCGTACTTGCGCATGATGTCGCAGATGTCGCCGAAGCGCTCGTAGAGAAAACTCTCGCGATGGCCGGCCAGGCACCAGCGCGCCATGATCGAGCCGCCGCGCGAGACGATGCCGGTGACGCGCTTGGCGGTGAGCGGGACGTAGGCGAGGCGCACGCCGGCGTGGATGGTGAAATAGTCGACCCCCTGCTCGGCCTGCTCGATCAGCGTGTCCTTGAACACTTCCCAATCGAGTTTCAGCGGATCGCCGTCGACCTTTTCGAGCGCCTGATAGATCGGCACCGTGCCGATCGGAACCGGCGAGTTGCGCAGGATCCAGGAGCGGATGTTGTGGATGTTGCGGCCCGTCGAGAGGTCCATCACCGTGTCGGCGCCCCAGCGGATCGCCCACACCATCTTCTCGACCTCCTCGGCGACGCCGGAGCTGACCGCGCTGTTGCCGATGTTGGCGTTGACCTTGACGAGGAAGTTGCGGCCGATCGCCATCGGCTCGAGCTCGACGTGGTTGATGTTGGCGGGAATGATGGCGCGGCCGCGCGCGACCTCCGAGCGCACGAATTCGGGGGTGACGAATTGAGGGATATCCGCGCCGAAGCTCTCGCCGTCGGCGAGCCGCGCCTCGGCCTCCTGCGCCGCCGCCTCGCGCGCCAGATTCTCGCGGTGGGCGACATAGACCATCTCCTGCGTGACGATCCCGGCGCGGGCGAATTCGTATTGCGTCACCAGTTGCCCCGGCGCGCCGCCGCGAAGCGTGCGCGTCGCCGGGCAATGCGGCGCGAGGCGTTCGGCCGAGACGTGGCCGTTGTCCCAGGGTTTGACGGCGCGCCCCGCAATGGCGGCGTAGCCGCGTTTTTCGATCCAGGCCTGGCGCACCGGCGGCAGGCCGGCGTTAAGATCGATGCGCACGTCGGCCTCGGTATAGGGACCTGAGGCGTCGTAAACGCGCACCGGCGGCTCGTTGGCGTCGCTCAACACGATTTCGCGGAACGGCACGGCGACGTCGGCATGGCCCTTGGGGGAAGCGTAGACTTTGCGCGAGCCGGCGATCGGCCCGGTGGTGACGTTTTGCGGCGCCGCCGGCGTCGCGATCTTGGCGCGTTCGTTCATTGGCCTCGCCTCCGCTGCGCCCGGGACGAGCGAGCGAAGAGACGGCGCGGCGAAATTGATCGGCGAGCCTCGTCCCTTCGCCGGCATGACCCGGATCAGGTTCTAAGGGTCCGGCTTGTGAAGCCATCTCAGCCCGGTCAGGGCGCCCCTCGAGTTAGGAGCGGAATGTGGGACGAAGCGGGCGGCGTGTCAATGAGGGGATGTCACGCTTCTCGCGCGGCGCCGATCTCGACATGAACCTCTCGCCCCAGAGCGGTCGCGATATTGACGAGAGCGTCGAGCGAGAAGCGGGAAACGCGACCGCGCAGCAAATCGTTGACGCGCGGCTGCGTCACGCCGCAGCGCCGCGCCGCTTCGGCCTGTTTCCAGCCGTTCTCGTTGGCCGCCTCGGCGGGCGTATCCGCGACCGCGTCCCAAACGCTGGCGAAGGTCTCGATCTCGGTCATTTTCTGTCCTTCATCAGTTGGGCGAACCGCGCCTTGGCGAGCGCGACGTCCCGCAATGAAGTCGCCTGGGTCTTCTTTTGGAAGACATGCAGGACAAAGACGGCTTCCGCGAGACGCGCGAGATAAATGACCGTTTAGATATTTTACAAGAGGGAATATGACGAGGTGGTCGCTTACCAGTTGAGCGAGAAGGAGAAGCAGTCATGAGGGAGCGCACGCTATTGAAGGCGTGGGCCGGCGCGTTGGTTGTATCCGCCATCGTCTTTGTGAACCTCCCGTCCGGCCCGCCCGGCCCTATCGGCTTTATCGCGGCCCTTGTGCTGTGCGGATCGCCGATGGCTTTCGCGTGGCGGTACTGTCGTTGGGGTGGACAGCGAGGCACCCATCCTGGCCGAAGCATAATAAAGGACCAGCCCGGCCCTATTGAACTGGCGGCGGAGGCATTACGGGTATTACGGGCATTACGGGGACAGCATTACAGCATTACGGGGACAGGATACCATTACGGGGACAGCCATTACGGGCATTACGGCATTACGCATTACGGGGACAGCATTACCAGCATTACGGCATTACGGCATTACGGGGACAGGATACGAATTGCAGAATTTCTCGATCCGCGGCCGGCGCCCGATCGCCCCCGAGTGTTGCAGGCGGGCTCCGCCCCTTGACGGCCTTCTGCGGTCGGAAGCTCTTGCTTCCACGAGGTCGACGGCGCGCTCTGACAGTTTCGAGCCAGGATCGCGGCACCGCACGTCCGCCCGAAACGAGCCGCTTCAAACTCGCCCGCAAGCGCATGAAGGAGATGAAGACATGACCGAGGCGAAAAACCCGCATTGGGGCTCCACCCTCGACGATTTTCTCGCCGAGGAAGGCATTCGCGAAGCGGCGAAGGCGCAAGCCGTGACCCGCGTGGTCGCTTGGCGGGTCGCTCAGGAAATGGAGCGGCAAGGCATGACCAAAGCGCGCCTCGCCGAACTCATGCACACCAGCCGCGCCCAGATCGACCGCATCCTCGGGGCCAAAGGCAACGTGACGATCGAAACCCTGCAGCGCGCGGCGGCGTTCGTCGGGCGCGAGTTGCGGCTGGAGTTGGTTTAGCGCGGCGCCCCTTCCCTTCCGCCGACCCACCGCGCCGTCGACCTCATGGAAGCCTCTTTTTCCGACCGCAGAAGGCTGTCAAGGGGCGAAGCCCGCCTGCGGCGGCGCGCGAAAAGCGCGCCCTTGACAGCCTTCTGCGGTCGGAAGTTTTGCATCCATGAGGTCGACGGCGCTCTCTGACGGTTTTGGGTCCGAATCGCGCCGCCGCGCCGCACGCCCGGCCTCCGCTCACGCGACCCCGATCGCCCCCCTCACTCTCGCGCTCGCTTCCGCATCAACCTCGATCCCGGCGCAATCCGCCCCCGCCAGCCACTCCCCGACCTCCCGCCCGCCAACCCGCAGACGCGGCGCGATCTCGGCCAGCGGCGCCAGCACGAACGCGCGCTCGGCGAGGCGCGGGTGGGGGATCTCGAGGTCCGGCTCGTCGATCCGCGCCTCGCCCCAGGTCAGGATGTCGATGTCGAGCGTGCGCGGCCCCCAGCGCTCGAGCCGCCGGCGGCCGAGCGCCCGCTCGATGTCCAGACAGAGCGCCAGCAGCGCGCGCGCCGGCAGGGTCGTCTCGACGAGCGCCGCCATATTGAGGAACGCCGGCTGGTCGAGCTTGCCCCAGGGCGGCGTGCGGTAGACCGAGGAAATGCGCGCCAGCCTCACGCCTGGCGCGTCGGCGAGGCGGGAAAGCGCGTGAACGAAGGCCGCCGCGACGTCGCCGACGTTGCCGCCGAGGCCGAGCGCGGCCTCGATGGCGCGCTCATCCGCCACGCTTCACCTCGATCTCGACGCCGACCGCGCTGAGCGGCGCGGCGATCGGCGGCGCGACCTTGCCCACCCGCACCACGACCGACTCGATGCGGGAGAATTTCTCCAGCAGGGCGCGCGCGACGTCCAGCGCGGCGGCCTCGACGAGCACCCGCGGCTCGCCGCAAAAAACCTGCCGCGTCACCGCGACGACCTTGCCGTAGTCGACGGTCGCCTTGAGATCGTCGCCCGCCGCCGCCGCGGCGAGATCGGCGACGAGGTCGAGATCGATCTCGAACGTCTGGCCGTATTTGCGCTCG
>JBEKAL010000356.1:0-2868 GCA_050015935.1 Roseiarcus sp. | reverse complement strand
CAAGTCTTGCGAAAAAGGCTTCGCCATCCCTGCTGGCCTCCTTCCCAGCACGAATGGTGAATCACGTCTCGCCCGATTCGGGAACCCCCTATCGATTCTGACTATTCGGGACCCGCTCTAGCCCATTGATTATGAACCATTTGCAGCCTTCCCCTTACTCTGCTCCCCAGGATTTCCCCAGGGAAGGTTGTCGATACCCTGGGCATGCTCGGCGACATTGGTGTGCGCGTAGCGGAGCACCATAGCGACGGTTTTCCAGCCGCCGAGGGTTTGCAGCGCGGTTAGGTCTCGGTTGGCTTGGTAATGCCAAGTCGCCCAGGTGTGCCGGCAGTCGTGGACGCGGAAATTCTCGACGCCCGCGCGCTCGCGCGCCCCCGAGAACGCCGTATGGATACGGGAGCCGGCCGACGTGTCGGCGTCGCCCTTGGGCCTCGCGTAAGGTTCGCCCGACGGCTTGCGGAAGACCTCGCCTTCGCGATGCGAGAGGTTTGCAATTACCTGGACGACCCGCGGGTGAAGCGGCACGCTTCGCGGCTCGCCGTTCTTCGTCTTAGGGAAGGTCACCTGGGCCTTGCCCAGGTCGACGTTGGACCAGTCCAGCCAAACCGCTTCGCCGACCCGCGCGCCGGTGTACAGCATGAAGATGACAAGTGGCCTCAGGTGCTCGGCGCACGCCTCGATTAGGCGCTCGGCTTCGTCCGGCTTGATCCAACGAACAACACCTTTGGGTTGCTTGGGCCGAGCAATCAGCGGCGGGTCGCACCAGCCTTTCCGCGCCGCGTGATGCAGGATCGCCGAGACCGGCGTGTAGACTTGGCGGTTGCGGGTCGCCGGCTTCGCTTTGGCGTAGAGCTTCGTGGCCGCGATGTCGATCGCGTGCTGGTCGATGTTGCGGAGCAACGTCGTTTGAAACTGGTCGAGAAGCGGTTGGAGGAAGCGCGGATTGCCCGCACCGTGCTCAAGGTAGTCCGCGACCGCGTGCGCAAAGCTGACGCTCGTCGCCTTGCCCCAAATGCTTTCAGTCAGGAGTTCGGCTTCGCGCTTGACTTTGATTTCTTCGGCAATTTTCCAGTCAGTAACGCCTGTGCTTTCTTCAATGCTGAGGCCCCGGACAGTGCCGCGGAGGTAGAGGTAGGGGCTTTTGGGCCGCTTGACGACTTTGAGCATGACGGAAACGCCTCGTATAACGCGGTGACGTCGGACTGCGAAAAGATAACGTTGCGGCCGGACTTTTTGCCGATCCCATTCTTTCGAGCGTGACGAAGCAGGGCGGCTTGACTGATGGGGAAGACCCTGGCCACCGTGAGTTCCTTGGCCGTGAAATACTTCTCCAACGTCGCCTGCGCGGGGAAGTTCGCGACAGGCCCCGCCAACTTCCGAGCAAAGCTCAACTCCACGGCCGCACCCCGTCACGCAGAATTGCTATTGTCTTCGTAGCCGTGCGGGGACAGGCGAAAGTCCTGCGTTTCACGCACGATCTTGAAGCGGCGCGGGTCGAGGCCATTCTCCCGCAGGAACCCCGGCACGGCCTTTTCAGCCTGTTCCTTGCTGTTGCCCGAGTAGAAGTCGGCGAAGCCGTCCCCGATGGTTGCTGTGAAGAAATCCCCATCGTCGGCCACGCAATGGCGAACGAAGATTTCGATCGGGTTGGTCTCTTCGGCGGCGGCGACAATGGCTGCGAGGGCATCCGCAATGCTCATTTCCCGGGCAAGCGCGTAAGCCCTGGCGAACTCATAGGACCGAGCGTCGATCCTGATGGACGTGGTCTTCGTTCCCTTGCGCATCCTGCAATCCTTCGTGGTGAATGTAGTCGAACTGTAGCATGACTGTAGCTATTGTGTCCACTTCATTTTTCATACATTCTACCTACATGGTTAGGACCCCAATTTCGGAACGGATCGCCGACATTCCGCCCTATGGCCTGCGGCTCACACCGGACCTGAAACAGCGCATCGAGGCTTCGGCGCGCGCCAATTCGCGGTCATTGAATGCGGAAATTACAGCCCGCCTGGAGCACTCGTTCCGGGCTGAGTTGCCGGTCGCGCCGGAAACGGCGATCGAGGCGTTGACATTGGCGCAAGGAATTGTTGCCGCTTTGCGTGAGGTCTGCGACGATGTTTTCATTGACCGGCTACCCGACGCCACGCAAAGCCTTTTCCTTCGCCTTGGAGAGCGCCTAGCCGCCCTTGAAAAGCCCGTGCCCAAGGAAAAAGAATAAGTGTTGTTTCTAGTGACGTTGATTGCAGGTTGAGTTCATGAGCCGCGGGCCGGGTATCGTCCAACGTCGTTTGCGAGCCGCCCTTCAGGGCGAGCCCGCGCGCCACTTCACTGTCGAAGAATTGGCGGCAGTGGCGTTCCCCAGCGAGCCGGTCGGACGTGCGCAGCTGGCGAGCGTGCGTCGGGCGCTGAAAGGGCTTGCCGTCACCCGTTTTCGAGTCGGGCGAAGCGGCGAGAGGGGATGGCGATACGTCGTGGGGTATACGCCGTAAGTGTTGTTTCTAATGACGCTGATTTCGTTTCGGCCATTGCGAGAGGTGGACGCGGCCAGGGGCTTTGGGCGCGGCGCAGGGCGGGCCAGCACGACGCTTATGGCCGTCGCCACTTGGCTATCGCGCGCTGACCATGATGGCAGCCTCGCGGCGTTCTTGAAACCCGACCTGACCGGGTCAGAGCGCACCGTGGCCCAAGTCGAGGGTTGGATATTGGGCGTCGCCGGGAACTTGCGCGCCGTCTGATCCGCGATCGAGCTAGCCGGCATTATGCAGCGCTTTGACACTCGCTCGGCGCAAGGTGCGGATTTCGCGTGATCGTTTCGGCTTTCTCCCGATCGTGGACGCGCCCCGTCGCCGCCGGCGATGCGCCAGCGTT
>JBEKAL010000355.1:0-2879 GCA_050015935.1 Roseiarcus sp. | reverse complement strand
GGCGCCTCACGAATCGACGCCACGCAAGGAATCACAAAAGAGTCGGGCTCTTCAAGCGATTTTCTCCACCGCCGACAACCGACTCAAATGACTCGAAAAGTCTCTGGACGGACACTCAGAGCCCGACTCGAAATGTTGCGAAGTTGCGCGTTTCCTCGATCGCCAGCGTGTAACGGTGCACAACCTTGACCGGCGCTCCCGCCGCCTCCATGTGCGCCTCGGCCAGCGCGCGCCCGCCGCCGCCGACGACATGGAACACCGGCTTGCCAAGCGCCGGCGGGAGGCCTTCCTGCAGCATCGCGTCGATCGCGCGCTCGGCTTCGGGCAGACCGTCGGCAAGCGTCGCTTCGGCGGGCAAGGCTCCGAGCGGCTGGCTGACCCAACGATCGCCGACATGATCGTCGAGCGCCTCGGCGACTTCGAGGCTGCCGCCGCCCATGTCGCCGACCAATCCAACCGGGCGGAAAAAGCCGGAGATCACGCCCAGCGCGGCGAATCGCGCTTCTTCCGCTCTGCTCAGGATACGAACCTCGAGACCGGATTCGGCGGCGATGGCCGCCGCGAGCGCCGGACCGTTCGACGCGCGCCGGATCGCCTCGGTTCCCATCGCGTCGATCTTGGCCACGCCCATGGCGTCGACGGCGCGCCAGAGATAGAGCATTCGGCCGTCGATTTTCAGATAGACCTCGTCAAGACGCCAGGTCGTGTGAGGCTTGGGCCGGCGCTTTCGCCAGTCCGCTGCGATGAGCGGCCCGAAATGATTCGCCCAGCGTCGAACTGTCTCGTAAGAGACCCCAATCCCGCGTTCCGCGAGCAAATCTTCGACGTCGCGCAGGCTCAGCGTGAACCGGAGATAGAGCCAAATCGCCTGCTGAATGATCTCGGGCGGGAACCGATAGCCGGCGTAGCTGATTTTCGTCACGCTCTTTGGCTACCGCGCGACCGAAGCCTCGACAAGCCGGTGGCGGCGTGACAAAGCCTCGACGAAGGACGAAATGCTTGGGCCATTGCGGTGATTCCTTCACCGAAATCACCGCAACCGGAACCCCAACTGCATCAAAAGTGAGTCAGACCCGCGCTTGGAAGCGATTTGACATACAACATCCGAATCGTGCTATCCAAGCGAACCAAGTTTGGCAAGAGGGGAGAATGCAGAGCCTGTGGAACGATGACGAGGCGGCGCAATTCGGAGGAGAACTGGGCCCGCGCATCTACACGTCGCGTTTGCTGGGGCGCGACAAGACGCTCGTGTTGCATGGCGGCGGCAACACTTCTGTCAAGGCGGTAGAGAAAAACCTCTTCGGTGAGGACCAAAACGCCCTCTACGTCAAAGGGAGCGGCTGCGATCTTGAAACCATCGACGCGGCGGGATTCGCACTGTTGTCGCTGGATCATGTGCGACGGCTGGCGCAACTGGCGACCCTGTCCGACGCGCAGTTGGCGAACGAGTTGGCTGTCTACACCCTGAAATATCCGGCGCCGGCGCCTTCGATTGAAACCCTGCTGCACGCCTATCTACCCCACAAATACGTCGATCACACTCATGCCGATGCGGTCCTGGCCGTCACCAATGCTCCTGAAGGGGAACGCCGCATCCGCGAAATCTATGGCGACACGGTCGTGGTCGTCCCTTACGTGATGCCCGGCTTCGGTCTCGCGAAGTTGTGCGCGCGCGAGTATTCGCGCCAATCCAACGCCAGCACCATCGGTTTGGTGCTGATGAACCATGGAATTTTCTCGTTCGGAGATAGCGCCAGGCAATCCTACGAGCGCATGATTGAACTGGTGGGCCGCGCTGAAGATTACCTGAAAGCGCAGCGCGCCTGGGATATCTCGGCGCCTTGCGTGAGTCCGGCCAACGTCGAGATGCTGCACCAAGCGCAGCTGCGCCGCAAATTGTCGGACGCCGCAGGCGCGCCGATCATCATGGCGACGCTTTCCGACGAGGAGACGCTGGCTTTCGCTCAGCGTGCGGACCTGCGCGAGCTCTCGCAGCAAGGGCCGATAACGCCAGACCACGTCATCTGGACCAAGCGCCTGCCCATGCTCGGCACGGACGTGGACGCCTATGTGCGCGACTACCGGTCTTTTTTCGATGAGCAGGCGCCGCACGCGACCGGCGCCGCGCCGAGGCTTGATCCGGCGCCGCGCGTCGCGCTCGACCCGGCGTTCGGCCTAGTCGTGGCCGGCGGCACCGCGAATGACGCAGCGATAGTCGCGGATATTTATCGTCACAGCATGCGAGTCATGCAACGCTCGCAGGCTCTGGGCGGCTATCGCGCCCTGTCCGCCCGCGAGCTGTTCCAGATCGAATACTGGGACTTGGAACAGCGCAAGCTGAGAAAAGAAGGCGCGCAGCCCCTCTACGCTGGCGAAATCGCCCTCGTTTCCGGCGCCGCGTCCGGCATAGGCAAGGCCTGCGTCGATTCTTTGCTCGCGCGCGGCGCGGCCGTGGTCGGTCTGGATATCGATCCCGCGGTCGAGCAGCTATTCCGGCGCAAGGATTTCCTCGGCATCAGATGCGACTTGAAAGACGAGCGCGCGATCACGCTCGGGCTCGAGCGCGCGGTCGTCGCCTACGGCGGGCTGGATATGCTGGTGTTGAACGCGGGCGTCTTCCCTGCCGGCCGCACGATCGGCGAGCTCGCCACCGACGACTGGCGCAAAGTCATGGCGATCAACCTCGACGCCAACCTATTCCTGCTGCGCGCGTGCCATCCCTTGCTCAAGCTCGCGCCCGGGCGAGGGCGCGTCGTGGTGATTGGCTCCAAGAACGTGCCGGCGCCCGGCCCGGGCGCGGCGGCCTATTCCGTCTCCAAGGCCGGACTCAACCAGCTCGCGCGCGTCGCCGCGCTGGAGTGGGGGGCGGACGGGATCCG
>JBEKAL010000354.1:0-2887 GCA_050015935.1 Roseiarcus sp. | reverse complement strand
TGAACACATCTTTCGATTCCATCGCCCTGCCTCGCATGCCCAAACCTTCGCAGCATGCAGGGCTCGAACGCCGCATTCAACCGCCGGCCAATTCCACTTGGAACGTCGAGGAACCAAAAATCGTCACGGCGGTCGCCGCGGAAGAAGGGGAGGGGGTCTGTTGGCGGAAGGCGCCAGCGCTTATCGGCACGTCGTCCTGTTCAAGTTCAAGCCGACCATACCAAAGAATTCGGTGGAGGCGATCGAGAATGCATTTCGGACGCTCTGCGCCGGCCTCCCGTTCGTGAGGGATTTTGAATGGGGCCGGAACTCAAGCCGCGGAAAACCTCGACGAAGGGTTCACGCATTGCTTCATCGCGACGTTCGACCGGCCGGAAGACCGTGACGCCTATCTGCGCCATCCCGCCCACCAGGCGTTCTGCCGGCGCTATCTGGATGAGGCCCTGGAAAAGGCATGCGTCGTCGACTTCCTGTCGACCCGCTGATTGAAAATCCCCTCGCCTCGAAGCGAAGAGAATCATACAAACAATCGCGAAGCGAGCGCCTTTTCAGCAGACTGGCAGGCCCGGTCGAAGCTGACTCAAAATGCTGCAGTCGCGCGAGGCGGCGCGCCGCCGGTCCTCGTCTCTCTCATGGCGGCGTTGCGGAACTTCGTAAAGGCTCAAGGCCTCGCGCCAGAGGCGGGATTGTCGGGAACGTTCGCCGCGAGCGGTCGCATGCCATCGATCAGCGCCTTATCGAAGATTTCGGGCGCCTGGATCTGGGGCGCGTGGCCGAGATCCGGAAATTCGATCAGACGCGCGTGCGGGATAGCCGCCGCCGCCGCCTTTCCCAACGCGGGATAGTCGCCCAAGGTGGGGCGAACGGAAGCGGGGGCGAGGTTTTTGCCTATCGCCGTCGTATCTTTGTCGCCGATCATCAGCAGCACCGGCATTTTAAGCTGTCCAAATTCGTAACAGACGGGCTGAGTGTAGATCATGTCATAGAGAAGGGCTGAATTCCAGGCGACGATTTCTTTTCCCGGACCGCGATACATCCCCGCCAGCATCTGCACCCAGCGCTCGTAGGCCGGACTCCAGGTCCCGGCGTAGTAGGTCATGCGCTCATAGTCGCGGATGCCGTCGGCGCTGGTGTGCAGTTCCTGCTGGCGCCACGCGTCCACGCTCTGCCACGGCACGCCCTTGGCCTTCCAGTCCTCCAGGCCGATGGGATCGACCAGCACGAGCTTGGTCGCCTCGTCGGGATACATGAGTCCATAGCGGATCGCGAGCATGCCGCCCGTCGAATGACCAACGATCGTCGCACGAGATATGCCGAGCGACGCCAGCAGCGCGTGCGTATTCCCGGCGAGTTGCTGGAAACTGTATTGGTAATGCTCGGGCTTGGTCGATTTGCAGAATCCGATCTGGTCGGGGGCGATCACGCGATAGCCCGCCTCGCTCAAGACCGCGATCGCGTCCTGCCAGGTGGCGGCGCAAAAATTTTTCCCATGCAACAGCACGACGGCACCGCCGTTCGGCCTCGCCGGTTTCACGTCCATGTACGCCATGTCGAGGTCCGCGCCCTGCGACGTGAACCGGAAATGCGATACGGGCCATGGATAGTCGAACCCCTGAAGCTCCGGCCCGTACGCTGGAGCGTCGTCAACGGGAGCGGCCCGGGCGAGCGGAACCGAGGCCAGAGCGAACCCCAGCGCCGCCAGGAGTATTGAAAATCCCTTCATCCAACCTCTTATAGCCTTGCGCCCTCCGCTCCAGACAGACCGGAAATTGATTGGCTGGACCGACATCCATCGGACAACGGCGGCGCCGAAGGGGAGACGATCGCCTTTTGAGGAATTTGGCGCTGTCGAGCCCTCGAAGTGGCGGTTCATGTGCGGCCGAACCGGCGACATCGGCGTATTGAGCGCCGAAAATGTCAATTCTCTGTCATCGAGACGCACGTCTCCCGTGGTTCTCAATGGAACGCGCGACAACGGAACGCCTTGCGCTGTCGATATGACGGGCGGCGGTCGCAGTTCGGCGATCAGCCGCAGGATGTCGGCGAAGAGGTTTCTCGGGATGGCGACCTCGGCCATCGGGAAGACGACATGACGCCCGTGGCTGACCACCTTCGCGCCGATCTTGATCAACTTGTCTTCGAGGCTCGTCAGCGACCCATCCTTGATCGGCTCGGGCGTCGCCGGCGTGCGCAGGAAATCGCCGAGATTGCAGGCCAGCGCATGAAGCTGGAGACGGACGGCGTTGGCGGCGAACGAGCGGCATGAAAGGAGCGTCGATCCGATCGAGCCTTTTCCCTCTTTGATCCATCGAACGCACGTCCCGCGCTTGTCGCAAAAGGCGATGACGTTTGCGGCGCGTCTCGACATGTCGGCGACGATGAATCCGACGCGCGGATAGAGTTCGCCCCCGCGCCGTTCGACCTTGCCGATCGCCCGATGCGGCTTGCTCCAACTTGTCGCCTGATAGGAGAAGCTGGCATGGGATCGACGTGCGTCATTTGACGGACGATCGAGCGGGCGCTTGAGAACGCATCCGATCCGCTCCCGCCTCCCCCAGCCGGTCGATCGCATCGACCGGTTGGGGGCGCGCCCCTTATCGCAATCCCAATCCTCGCCCCGTCCCCTGTCGGAGAGGCTTTAAGAGGCGAGCCGGGCCGCGGTCCTATTGCGGTCCGACGATCGGCAGCCCGTGCTTGGCCATCAGCTGCAGGTAGTCCTCGCGCGGCGGCACGAAGATGTCGATCCCCCTGAACCCGGTGGTCGTGCGCCCGCCATGCATCACGTTCGAGGGATGCACGCAGACGTCGCCCGCTTGCATCAGGAACGTTTCATCGCCGCAGGCGTGTTCCTCGGTCCCTTCCAGAATGACGAGGATCTGGACCGCCG
>JBEKAL010000353.1:0-2988 GCA_050015935.1 Roseiarcus sp. | reverse complement strand
GCACGACATATTTCTTTACCGAAATCTTCTTCGCAGCCATGATCGCCTCCCCCGCCCACGACGGTCAGGAAAGAGAATCATTAAATCCTTTCAAATTGGTTGAAGCGGGCGACTAGGGGCTCCTGGGCACCCGGCGGCACGTCGAGGTCCAGCGTAGGAGCGTTGTCTTCGAGCGACTTCGCCTTGCCGCGATGCATCAGGACCGGCATGAAATCGTCGATGCGATCCCCGACCCCCCTGACGTCCAACGCGAAGGATCCCGCCTGGAAAACCGTGAGGCTCTTGGTGTAACCGTCAACGTTGTCGACGTTCGGGTTCACTGTCGCGAGCGCGGTCGAAACCTCGTTCCATCGCTCGACACGCAGCGACAGAGCATCGAAAGCGACGTCGTTGAAGCGGTCGATTGCGTCGATGAGCGCGTGGAGCGGCCCCTGCAATCGTCCTATGCGGTTGCCCCATTTGATCAGCAACCCGGTCCGCTGGGGGGCTATCGTCTGGTAGTTCGTGTCCTTCCAGTCCACCTGCACGCACGGGTCCTTGGCGATCGTCCCGATGAATGAAATGTCGACGAACACCGGCGCCGGGCTCGGCAGTCCGAGAGCGGATGCGATGCTTTCCGGAAATTGGCTGGCGACCGCGTTAGGCACGATCAGTTTGTCGCCCTCCCAACGCGCCTTTTCTTCGTCGATCAGCGGCAGTAGCCGTCGAACGATTGGCTTCAGGTTTTCGGGTACTGCATTCCATTCGGAACGCGGCAAATTCGGCGACCTGAAGAAACCTTTGTCCACAAGGGCGATTTCAATATCGGATTCCAGGCAGGTCGATTGGAGGCGCTTTGTCATCGGGCCACATATTCGCTTTGCATGACCCGCACGCCGGTCATGGCACGGATTTCGTCTGCGACCTTGTTTTGCCAACTGTAGGTCGAGGGACGGCTGTGCGTGAAGGCGCTCTTGCCTTCGCCCCTCTCGAAGGAGATGTTTTTGACCTGCACCTCGTCCGACGAATACCGCAAGCGGTGAAGGATGGGCGCGGTCGGATCAGTCGCGTCGCGCCACACGTTGCACTTGCCGTTGTGGCTCCACTCTGCGACGACGCCCCGCCCAATCCGCAGCAGCAGACAAGCATGCCCTTTTTGGATTTGCTTGGCGCCGCTGACGTGCCGCCAGCGTGAGAAAGGCGTTTTGCCATCGAAGACCTTGGTCGCGTGATAGGCTCCCAAATCGTCGAAAATGACGCATGCGTCGGATATCAGGCCGCGATTGTAAACGGCCGTCCAAAACGCACGACGGTACTTCCATTGCTCCGGGAGCGCGGTCCTGCTGACGACGTCGAGGAATTGCCGGAGCGACTGCTCGGTCAACCATCGCTTGACAACGGCCGTGCATTTCATCGGGGCCCATTTGTTTCCGGGCAAGCGCGGATCGCCGAAGCGCTCCAGCAGGAACGACAACATCTTGTCGCGTTCCAGCTTCTCCGGCGCTGGGTTTTCGTGAGGCAAAATTAGAGAGTCCGCGACTAGGCCGCGATGCTGATCGAATCTGAGGACGCCCTCTTGCGTGGTCGCCCATTGCGTCATCGATTTCAACCGTTCCAGAGGTCGCATCTGCTCGGCACCGATCTGCCGCAAGCCTTCGACGAACGCGGCCTCGGCCAGGCGGGACTCGCTCGCGAGGACGCTGAGGCCATGGTCGGCGAGCACCTCGGTCGGCGACGATCCCTTGTAACGAGCGGCCAAGGCGATGCGTCTCGGAGCTTCAACATGATCGAAGATCGATAGGGACTTCGACGCCGACGACCAGGATCCGGAGAATTTTTCGGCGAGTTCCGACAACAGCGCCGCGACTGAGCTAAACATCTTCGATCGGACGGGGAAGCGAATCACATAGGCCGCCGCGAGCCGTTTGAAGGCGCCTTTCCGCCCCGACGTCTTCACGTATCCGAGGTACTCGGACGAAACGTCGTCATCGAGTTCGAGAGGCCTCGTCCCATCCCATAGGCACCAGGGGGCATGCCGCAGGTCGGAATTTTCGGGTGCCTTTCCTTGGCGAAACGCGTTCCGAATCCTCGTGGCAATCACGTCCAGGTTATCGGGCGGCGGGACGACGATCTTGACTATCGGCGACCTCAAAGACGCGGCCGCGCGTGCGACCGCAGTATGCTTCGGAATGTCGACGCGGACGCTTCCG
Organism: Roseiarcus sp.; assembly: GCA_050015935.1. Classification (GTDB taxonomy): domain Bacteria; phylum Pseudomonadota; class Alphaproteobacteria; order Rhizobiales; family Beijerinckiaceae; genus Roseiarcus. The sequence goes on along the minus strand of JBEKAL010000353.1, from coordinate 799 downwards.
GCGCCGGCAAGGGCTGACAAAGCCGCCTTCATTTGCATCGCTCGACGCCCTCCTGGCTCAGCTTCGCAATGCGCTCGACCTGTTCCCGGATCTCTGCGTTCAGCGCGCGGATCAATCGGATTTCGTCGAGGCCGAAGCGTGTCTCGGCGTCCATCACGAACCGAAGGTCGATGCGCCGATTCTTGGCCCAAGCCGCCTTGTCGTCGCCTGGAGTAATTGGGCGTGTCGAAGAATAGCCCGAGACGGAGATGATCTGTTCGTTGAGGCGGTTCCGGAAGTTTTTCAGCTCGGGCGCATCGGCGACGATCGCCCTGTAAGTCATCGTCGCTCGATCGGTCGACAATAGCCAATTCTTGCGATCTCGCTCGATCGGATCAGGCGCGCCAGTCGTGTCGGTGTGTCCCTCGATGAAGACCGTCTCCAGCGCCGCGCCGCGATGATTGACGCACTGGTCGCCGGTGTCGACCGTACATGCTGAATACTGCTGGATGAGGGGAGACAGGACCCGAGCGACGCGGGCGACGTTGTCCTGCGCCGTGGCGTCGAGGTCAGACTTGCCGGGATCAAACCGAATGGCCCGCTCCGAAAGCCTGAGCACACCATTCTTCTCGTCGATCTCAACCTGGGGGATGCCCTCGTCATTCAGTTTCGATTTGAGGTCGGTCAGAAGGCGCTGGGGTGCCGTTCGCAATGAATGTTGAAATTGGCTTGGGGCGGTCTCCAGCGGTTTGAAATTATCGGATCATGCGGCGAGGTCAATGCTCTCGGTAGGCTTCTCGGAGAGGCTTGGCCAGCCGTC
>JBEKAL010000352.1:0-3016 GCA_050015935.1 Roseiarcus sp. | reverse complement strand
GGAGAAGAACGAGGAGCAGATCATCAACGCCAGCGAAGCCGAGTTTCGCCCCAACGAACAGGGCGTCGTCATCGTCTTGAGCAACGGCTCGATCGAAACGATTCCAAGGGGCGGCGCCGCGCTGCGGACGGCCAACTTCGATCAATACGTCATCCCGGTCGACATGCAGGGATCGGGCGCCTTTCCCAAACGCGGTTGGCGCGGCATGTTCGAACTGCCCATGGGCGAATTCTTCGCCGCGCGACCGATTGCCGAGTGGAACCCCGACGGCTACGCCGATTGGATGAGCGAGGCGACCAAACGCTGCTTCATTCCGCTGCTGGCGTTGAGCCATGGCCTGCTGGCGATCGGCCTTGTCCTCACCGCATCGGCCGCGACCGGACGCGCCTCCGCGGCGACGACGTCGACGATCCTCGCGATCCCGTTGATCCATGTCGCGATTCTTGTGGGATCGGAATCGCTGGTGCAACTGAATCCACGGCTCGTCATCGTCGTCGGCGTCGCCATCATCGTTGAATTCGCCGCCGCGCTGTTCCTGGTCTGGCGGCAGAACGCGAATTTTCCGAAGATCGAGGCGTTTTCTGAAGACGCAGTGGGTCCACAGTGGTCGACGCGAGCGGCCGCCTGAATAGCGCCAAGATTTCCGGCAAGGCTGGGTCAGCCACTCGGCTTCGCTCGCATCAGGTAAATAACCGCGCCGGGCTTCGGGCCCATCGCTAAGAGACGTCATGAAGCTCTATTCGGAATGCAGTTCGCCATACTCCGCTCCGGTTCGGGTGGCGATTTATGCGAAGGGCTTGGAGATCGATATCGAGCCCCCGCCCGGCGGTTTGCTGTCGGCGAAGTTTCACGCGATCAATCCGGTCGGGACGATTCCGTGCCTTGTTCTCGAAGATGGCACGTCGCTGCCGGAATCGGCCGCGATAATGGAATATTTGGAGGACAAATTTCCCAAACCGCCGCTGCTGCCAGCGGAGCCAGAATCGAGGGCGCGCGTGCGGCTGTTGCAACGCATCGGCGAAATCCAGATCATGACGTCGCTGGTCGAACTGGCCCGCCAGGCCGATCCCGCAAGCCGCGATCAAAGCGCAGCCATGTTGTTGACCCGCCTGATACGGGGTCTGTCGTCGTTACAGACTTGCCTTGGCGACCAAATCTATGCACATGGCTCGAAGCTGACGATTGCCGACTGTGAACTCGCACCGGCTCTGTTCATGCTTACTAAAGTCGCGGCTACCTTTGGCAAACCGGCATTACTTCAGGCCTACCCGCTGATCGGCCGCTATCTTCGTCGCATCAGCCGAAATCCGCCGGTTCGCCAGGTCTTGGGGGAAATGGCGCCGACTTGGGCATTTCAGCAGGCGGCTTGACGGCCACGATAGGCGAAATCCACGTGCCGGAGGCGCTACTGCGCGAAAGTCGTCCGCGATGCGCCTGCCAGCGCACGACGAGTGAAGCTTGATGCTTCACTTCGGCGCCAAACATCGCCGGCCTAGCGGCCCTCAAGCGAGCGGCGGCGGGTTCATTGACTTGTTCAGCCGCCATATCGCCTGTTCCGTAGCGCGTGTCTCTCGTCGCTCCGCCAAACTCGATCAAAAGACGAACGGACGCCAGCGCAAGACCCGGCGGATGCCTGCTCACCCATCATAGCCGTGAACACCCTCAGGGCGGACGTCCGCTTTGGAGAAGCGGCTATGGTCGGCCCGACGACCTTTGTGGTGAAGGTTTTCGGATGCCTTCAGGCGTACGAAAACCGCCCAAGCACGAACCCGCGGGCCTGCGGCGACAGTCTATGGGGATTTCGGGTTTTGCTTGAGGGCGATGACGGCGCCGCCGGGGCGGTGACGGCGCGGACGAGGACGCGGCGAGTGAGACTTTGCGCCAGGCGGTCGTTTGATTGGGAGTTGGCGGCCTGCGAGGTTCAAGTCTTTTGTCATGGAGTTGGCGAAAGGCGTGCAGATGGCGGTCGCCGGAACAAGGGACGTTGCGGCGCGAGGTAAGCGTAGGCCGTGCCGGGTCACGACGGCGTCCCGGTTGCTGCAGGAGCGTGAGGCGGCGCGCGCGGCTGCATCCAGCGTTCAAAGGTCTTGATGATGCGCATGCGCCCGCCGCAGCAGGGACAAGGCGGGAGCCAATCGAGCGGTTCTGGCGCTTCGACAGGCTCTGGCGGCGCCGGCGCCACGGCAAGGAGATCGCGGGCGCGCGCTATATTGGCCTTCCGTGCGGAGCTGGCGAGCAAGCCGTAATGGCGGATGCGGTGGAAGCCGCGGGGCAGGACATGGAGCAGGAAACGGCGGATGAACTCGTGCGGCGCGAGCGTCATCACGCGCTGCCGCTCCGGACCATCGCGGCGGTAGTCCTTGTAGCGGAAGGTGATGCCGGTCTCATCGTAGGCGATCAGACGCTGATTGGAGATGGCGACCCGGTGGGTGTAGCGCGAGAGATAGGCGAGCACAGCTTCGGGGCCGGTGAACGGCGCCTTGGCGTAGACCACCCATCGCTTCTTCCTGACCGGCGCGAGGTGGCGCAGGAAGCGGCGCTTGTCGGTGAGATCGGCCAGGGTGCCGAAGAAGACGAGCTTGCCGGCATCGTGCAACTCGATCAGCCGAGTGAGAAACAGGCGGCGGAAGAGCGCGCCCAGCACCCGCACCGGCAGGAGGAAGGCCGGACGCGACGATATCCATCGCCGCCCGTCGAGCGAGATGCCGCCCCCTGGCACGATCATGTGGATATGGGGATGGCGCATCATCGCCGAGCCCCAGGTGTGGAGCACGGCGGTGATGCCGATGCGCGCGCCCAGATGCTTAGGGTCAGCCGCGATCGTCATCATCGTCTCCGACGCCGCCCGGAACAGCAGGTCGTAGACAACCGCCTTGTTCTGCCAGGCGACGTCGACGATCTCAGCCGGCAGCGTGAAGACGACGTGGAAATAGCCGACCGGCAACAGGTCGGCCTCGCGTTCGGCGAGCCAGGCTCGCGCGGCGGCGCCTTGGCACTTGGGGCAATGCCGGTTGCG
>JBEKAL010000351.1:0-3036 GCA_050015935.1 Roseiarcus sp. | reverse complement strand
ATGGCGCCTCACGAATCGACGCCACGCAAGGAATCACAAAAGAGTCGGGCTCTTCAAGCGATTTTCTCCACCGCCGACAACCGACTCAAATGACTCGAAAAGTCTCTGGACGGACACTAAGGCGCTCGATGAGGCCGCGGGTGGTGGGAACGCCAAGCAGCGCCTTGGCGACAAAGGCCCTGGCCAGCGCGCGCCGATCTTCGGGCGGCCGACCGGCTCCGCCGGGCGGCCCAGGAACGAAGGCTTCCAGGCCGATCACATCGAGAATGGCGACGAGCCGCGCGAGCGCCTCGGTCAGCGGGTCGATTTCCTCACGCATCCAGGGAAACAGAAAGCACTGGACGTGGCTCCAGCGCGCCCACATCGATTCGAGAGCATCGGCCATGTCACTCGCCGCCGCGTGCGTTGATTGAGTTGTAATCATACCCGCATAGCGCCTAATGTAAAACACAATATATTGTAATGTGCGATTGACAATCGAAACTTATAAGCATATTCGTATTATACAATTAGTCGGATTATGTCTCGAATATTTTTGCAAGAGCCTCCGAGGAAGGGCAAACCAGAAAGGTTTGACCCAACATCATCGCCAGTGACAATCATCCATCGGTCAGCGAAGCTCGCGACCCGGGCGGCGTCATTCCGTTACGGTGGGCGACATCATTCAGGAATCCCGGGCGGCATTATCCCGTTATACCCGGGCGGCTTCGTCGGAATCGGCAGACTAGGCGATGACGAAATATTCGCCTGCGTTTGTAGCCAACGGGCAGAACTACATCTTGAAGTGACCGCCGCTGCGGCTCTCATTCGTGCTCTTCGTCGGGCTCGCACTGCTGTTCGGAGGCTTCCTTCAGTGGACGCGCTACGGGCGGACGTTTTATCCGATCGGCAATAATCCGTTCGCAGCGCGCTTCTCCGGGCGTCACGTCGATCGCACGCGATTCCTGCTGTTCACGTTCACTGGTTTTCTGTCTGGCTTGGCGGCGGTTCTTTTGACGGCGCGCATCGGGTCGACGCGATCCAATATTGCGACAGGCTGGGAGCTTACGGTGTTGACGATGGTGTTTCTTGGCGGCATTTTGTTCGCGGGCGGAGCAGGCACGATCCCCAGTGTCGTCCTTGCGATCTTCGTGCTGGGAACGGTGACCTGGGGCTTATCGCTGGTCAACGTGCCGGCATTTGAGATCTCAGTCCTTCTCGGCGCCCTGCTGATCACGACCATCGCGGCGCCGATCGTCATCGGCGGGCTGATGGGCCGCGATGTCCGTGGGGAGCGCTCTTGATCGAGCCGGATGGTCCTTTGGAGCGGCACCAACCGGAAGACATTTACATCGTGGGGCGCGATGGCGGCGTTCCGAACCAAGACTTCGGTCGGCTATGGCGCTTTTCTATAAGATACCCTGATCGCAACGGCGTTCTTCCAAGACGGTCTCGAGGCTCCCGCTTCCCGACCAAGTGGCGGGCTTTTGATGCGATGCGGCGAGATCGGTCCGCTTCCAATAGCGAACGGATGAATGAACGGATGAATAAATGAAGATCGCAGTGCTTCCGGGCGACGGCATCGGCAAAGAAGTCACCAGGGAGGCCGTGAAAGCGCTCCGCGCGGTCCTTGGCAAATCCGTCGCGTACGAATTGAGCGAAGCCGACATCGGCGGCGCAGGCCTTGACTCTGTAGGCGACGCGCTGCCGCCCGCGACGCTCGAACTGGCGCGCAAGAGCGACGCGATCCTGCTTGGGGGGACCGGCGTTCCGGAGGATGAGAAGCGACCGCCGAGCGAGGGCGCCGGGGGCGGCCTGCTGCGATTGCGCAAGGCGCTGCAACTGTTCGCCAACTTCCGGCCTATTTTCATGTTTCCGGAACTCGTGGACGCCTCCACGCTCAAGGCGTCCGTGGTCAAGGACGTCGACCTCGTCATAATTCGTGAATTGACCGGGGACCTTTATTTTGGACAGCCGAGAGGCATCGAGATCGATGCCTCCGGCGAGCGCGTCGGCTTTAACACGATGCGGTATTCGGAGTCGGAGATCGAACGCATTGCGCATTGCGCCTTTCGGACGGCGCGACGGCGCCGCAAGCGTGTTTGCTCGGTGGACAAGTCGAATGTCCTTGAGACGATGGTGCTCTGGCGCGAAGTGATGATCAAGGTCGGCGCGAGCTATCCCGATGTCGCTCTCTCGCATCTCTATGTCGACGCGGCGGTGATGGCGCTCATGCGCAACCCCAAGGATTTAGACGTGATCGTCACCGGCAACGTGTTCGGCGACATCTTGTCTGACGCGGCGGCGATGCTGACCGGCTCCATCGGGATGCTGCCTTCGGCCTCGCTGGGCAGCGACAAGAGGGGGCTTTACGAGCCGGTGCATGGCACCGCTCCCGACATCGCCGGCAAGGACATCGCAAATCCGCTTGCCTCCATCCTCTCGGTGGCTATGATGTTGCGCTGCTCCTTCGACCTCGAGGAGCCAGCGGGCCGCATTGAGCAAGCCGTTAGGTCGGTATTGCGGGCGGGATATCGTACGGCCGATATCTTCCAATCCGGCACCCGCAAGGTCGGCACCACGGAGATGGGCGATGCCGTCGTCGCAGCGATACTCGCCTATACTCATCTAAGCGGAGATTCGCAGCCTGGCCAACGGATGGTGGGACTTTTCGCTATTTAACGCGGCGACGGCGGCGTGGATGGCTTGATCAAGGGCTTCAAGTGTTGCGAAGGTTTGATGGGCGAGATGGCGGCTTTTCAACTGACCCCAGGCGATCTCGACGTCGTTGAGTTCGGGGGCATACTTGGGCAGCCACTCGACTTTGAGCCGGTGGGCGCGGGCTGCGAGCGCCGCGCGTGTGGCCTTGCTGACCAGGGCTGTTCAGTTCTCTGAACTTCGATGGGCGGTTTGGGATTCCCGAAAGCGGAAATGTCTGATACGGTTTCCGGGCGATCAGCTCGCATTGGCGATGGGCGGCCACCAGTGGAAGCCGGCTCTGCCCTTTAGGGTTTGTCGGTCGTTGGCGAGATGAGCGCAGCGCTCGGAAATGATGGC
>JBEKAL010000350.1:0-3036 GCA_050015935.1 Roseiarcus sp. | reverse complement strand
GAACGCTGGCGCATCGCCGGCGGCGACGGGGCGCGTCCACGATCGGGAGAAAGCCGAAACGATCACGCGAAATCCGCACCTTGCGCCGAGCGAGTGTCAAAGCGCTGCATAATGCCGGCTAAATCCGGGGTCCAGTTCAGCTGGAGCCGATGTATCCGCTGGTTTTCTTTGACGCGCTACGGGTCAAAATCCGCGATGAGGGGCTCGTTCGCAACAAAGCCGTCTATGTTGCGCTCGGCGTCACGCCGGAAGCAAACAAGGACATTCTTGGCCTTTGGATCGAGACGTCGGAGGGCGCCAAGTTCTGGCTGCACGTCATGAACGAACTCAGGAACCGCGGCGTCGAGGACATTCTCATCGCCGTCGTCGACGGCCTGAAGGGGTTTCCCGAGGCGATCGCCGCGGTGTTCCCGCCGACGATCGTGCAGACCTGCATCGTCCATCTGATCCGCAATTCCATGGATTTCGCCTCATGGAAGGACCGCAAGCCGATCGCCGCCGAACTGAAGGCGATCTATCGGGCGACGGACGCGGACCTGGCCCGCAAGGCGCTCGAGGATTTCGACGCCGCCGCCTGGGGCCGCAAATATCCGGCGATCGCGCAGAGCTGGCGGCGAAACTGGGAGCATGTCATCCCCTTCTTCGCCTTCCCCGTCGCTGTGCGGCGCATCATCTATACGACGAACGCCATTGAATCCTTGAGCGCAAAGTTGCGGCGCGCCGTGCGCGCAAGGGGGCACTTTCCAACCGAGGAGGCGGCGATCAAATTGCTGTTTCTCGTCTTGCGCCAGGTCGCACAGACATGGAAAATGCCGCCGCGCGAATGGTGCGAGGCCAAGACCCAATTCGCCATCATGTTCGACGAAAGGTTCGTCAAAGCGTAATGGTCAACCCGGCCCCGCACACAAGATTCCTGACAGTCCCACGCCACCGATCTCTCAAGCAGCTTTCGCCCTGGCAAAGGTTGTGCAACAAATTGATCGGCCGCGTGCGAAGCGCCGTCGAGCGGACCTTCTCGATCCTCAAGAGGCGCTACGGTTTCTCGCGCATGCGCTACCGAGGCCTCAAAGCCAACGCCTTCCACCTCGACCTGGCCGTCATCGCCCACAATCTGCGCACCGCCGCCGCCCTGGCCCGATAAACAACGGGCCGCCACGCGCTCCTCGACGCCGCTCAGCCCACGCGACTCCCCCGGACGCGCCCAATTCCTCCCTAAATCACCCGCCGCCGTCACCCTTCGCCCTCAACACGAGGATTTCGCAGAGGTCTCGCATTTCTCGGGATGGCGCGCCCAGCGTGTCGGGAACATTTGCCCTGCCGGGCCGTCGCGCCGTCCGTCCATCGCGAAGCGCGATGCGCACCTTCCGACTTACGACTTAAGTATCCGCGGCGCGTTGCGTATGACAATTCTGGCTTAGAACGTGCATGCGCATGCTCGCCTGATGCAGCGTCATGGAACGGTTGTCTTTGCAAGTCACCTCCAATCAGGCCTTGACAGCGGGAAGAGAGAGTCGGGGTATCTTTGATGAAGATCGATGCGCGGGCGTCTGGCAGTGCCCAATTGAAGACTTACCGGATGTATATTGGCGGCAAGTGGGTCGAAGCCGCGAGCGGCGCCCATTTTGAATCCTTCAATCCTTTCACCGGCAAGCCGTGGGCGCTTATCCCGCGCGGCGGCATCAAGGATGTGGACCGCGCCGTCGAGGCGGCTTACGCGGCGTCGCGTGGCCCGTGGCGCAAGATGACCAACACGGTTAGGGGAGCCCTAATCCGCAAGCTGGCCGACGCCCTCGCGAACCACGCGGAGCACCTGGCGGAGATCGAGACCCGCGACAACGGCAAGCTATTCGCTGAGACGGTGGCGCAGACCCGCTATCTTCCCGAATACTACTATTATTTCGCCGGCCTTGCCGACAAAATCGAGGGCTCTGTCTTCCCGATCGACAAGCCCGGTCACCTGACCTATACGCGCCACGAGCCGATCGGCGTCGTGGCGGCGATCGCGCCGTGGAACTCGCCGCTGATGCTCACAACTTGGAAGATCGCGCCGGCTCTCGCCGCCGGCAACACGATCGTCATAAAGCCGTCCAAGTTCACCTCGGCCTCGACTCTCGAATTCGCCGCGATCGCCGAGACGGTCGGCTTTCCACCCGGCGTCATCAATGTCGTGACCGGCTTCGGGGGCGAGGTGGGCGTGCCGCTCACAGAGCACCCGCTCGTCGGGAAGGTGGCGTTTACTGGATCGGAGGCGTCCGGCAAAGAGATCTATGGGCATGCCGCCAAGACCCTTAAGCGGGTGACGCTCGAACTCAGCGGCAAGTCCGCCAACATCGTGTTCGCGGACGCCAATCTAGACAATGCCGCGAAGGGCGCCATCTCGGGAATTTTCGCCGCCTGCGGGCAGACCTGCATCGCCGGCTCCAGGCTTCTCGTGCAGCGGCGCGTCCACGACGAGATGGTCGACAAGCTGGTCAAGCTGGGCGGGTCCGCGCGGCTCGGCGATCCGATGCAGGACGCCACCCAGATCGGCCCGGTGTCGAACCTCGGGCAGCTCGACAAGATCCTGTCCTACATCGACATCGCCCGCCAACAAGGTGCGACGCCGGTCCTCGGCGGCGCGCGACCATCGGACCCGGCGCTGGCCGACGGATGGTTCGTGCAACCGACGATCTTCACCGGCGTGAACAACCAGATGCGGGTCGCCCGCGAGGAAATTTTTGGCCCCGTCCTTTCGGTGATTCCCTTCGACGAGGAGGAGGAGGCGATCGCGATCGCCAACGATTCGCCCTACGGCCTCGCGGCCGGCGTTTGGACCGAGAACATCGCCCGCGCGATCCGCGTTCCCGCTGAGCTCGAGGCCGGCACGGTGTGGGTCAATACTTACCGGGCGACCAGCTTCATGGCCCCGTTCGGCGGCTACAAGATGAGCGGCATCGGCCGCGAAGGCGGCCGAGACATGATCCACGAATATCTGCAGGTCAAGGCCGTCTGGATGTGCACGATCACCGACGTTCCCAATCCGTTTATATTGCGATA
>JBEKAL010000349.1:0-3050 GCA_050015935.1 Roseiarcus sp. | reverse complement strand
CCGATGACCACGCGGTGACGGTGTTCGCCGCGCTGAAACACCAGCCCCGCCGCCTGACCGACCTTCAAGGCGAGTTCGGCGGTGATCTTGCCGTTCGCGCGGCCGCGAATGCCGTCGGTGCCAAAATACTTGCGCGCCATGTCTCGAACCCCCGCGTCGATCCGCTGGAGCCTTTTCCGATCAGCCTGCCCGTAAGCGCGAGCCGAAGGCGAGGCAATCCGCGCCGCGCGCAGGCCGCAAGCGCTGGATTTTCTTCGTGGCTTCGCTCCTCGCCATGACGGCGCGGGGGTCGCTTTGATCGGAAAAGGCTCCAATTTCTCAATACCCCATTATGCCGGGCAAGAAACTCAAAAATCGTTGCAGACTGTAAACGGCGCCCGACGCAAGGGGAATTCCGCTTCCGGCGCGCGCGTCAAGCCGCCGCGGCTCGCGCGGCGTCTCGAACGCGCCGCCAATCCCAGATTGCCGCGCATCAGGGGCGGCGGCGATCCTCGGCCGGTTCGCGCCGCGCTTCGATCACGCCTTGGCGGGCTGCTTGACTTCGACGCCCGCCTCGGTCAGCAGCGCCGCGAGTTCGCCCGATTGGAACATTTCGCGCGTGATGTCGCAGCCGCCGACGAACTCGCCCTTGACGTAGAGCTGGGGAATCGTCGGCCAGTTGGCGAATTCCTTGACGCCCTCACGGATTTCCGCGTCCTCGAGCACATTGACGCCGACGACCGGCGCGCCGAGATAGTCGAGAATTTGCACGACCTGGCCGGAAAATCCGCATTGCGGAAACTGCGGCGTTCCCTTCATGAAGAGAACGACGGGGTTGTCGGCGATCAGTTTCCGGATCCGCTCTCGAACGTTCGACATGGCGCGTCAACCTTTCCCGACGGGGTTCAAGGCCCCGCTTTCATCCGCCCATATAGGGCGCCGGCGCGGCGCCCGCCAGCCGCCGGCAGGAAATAGTCGCCTGCCTTCTATCCGCCGGTCACGCTCATATGGCGGCCGGTCGAAGCGTGGGCGCCGGCGCGCTCGATGACGAAGTCATGGCCTTTGGGCTTGCGCCGAATGGCGGCGCGGATCGCCTCGACGAGCCCATCGTCGGCTTCCGAGCGGCGTAGCGGCTCGCGAAGATCGGCGGCGTCCTCCTGGCCGAGGCACATGTAGAGCCGCCCCGTGCAGGTGACGCGCACGCGGTTGCAGCTTTCGCAGAAATTATGCGTCAGCGGCGCAATGAAACCGAGGCGCCCGCCAGTCTCCTCGACGTCGAAATAGCGCGCCGGCCCGCCGCTGGCGTAAGGCGAGGGCGTCAGCGTCAGGCGCCGCTCCAGCGAGGCGCGCAATTGCGACAGCGGCAGGAATTGATCGAACCGCTCGCTCTCGACCGCGCCGAGCGGCATGACCTCGATGAAGGTCAGATCGAAGCCGTGGCCGTGCGCCCACGCGATCAGCGAGGGGGCTTCCTCGTCGTTGAAGCCCTTGAGCGCGACGGCGTTGAGCTTGACCTTGAGGCCGGCCTCGCGCGCGGCCTCGATTCCCGCCCTCACCTTGGCGAGATCGCCCCAGCGCGTGACGGCGCGAAATTTCGCCGGGTCGAGCGTGTCGAGCGAGACATTGACGCGCCTGACGCCGCAATCCCGGAGTTCGGCGGCGTAGCGCGCGAGTTGCGAGCCGTTGGTCGTCAGCGTCAGTTCGTCGAGCGCGCCGCTGGCCAGATGCCGCGAAAGCGAGCGGAACAAGGTCATGACGTCGCGCCGCACCAGCGGCTCGCCGCCGGTGATGCGCAATTTGCGCGTTCCCAGCCGAACGAAGGCCGAGCATAGCCGATCGAGCTCCTCCAGCGAAAGCACGTCGCGCTTGGGCAGAAAGTTCATGTCCTCGGACATGCAATAGGCGCAACGGAAATCGCAACGGTCGGTGACGGAGATGCGCACGTAGCTCACCGTGCGGCCGAAGGGATCGACCAGCGGCGGGGCGGCGAGGGGCGCGTGCGCGTTCATCGAAACAACCTAGCGCCGCCGTCGAGCGAAAAAAAGGCGCGCTCGACGCGGCGGACGGCCGGTCGAAAGGGGCTGCGCGCCCCATTCTCCGCTTTGCGGGGGGGCCGCCCCTCAGCGCGTGACGACGACCCTGGCGCCGACGCTCGCGCGCCCGTAGAGATCGATGACGTCGCCGTTGGTCATGCGGATGCAGCCGGAGGAGACGGCCTGGCCGATGGTGTCGGGCTCGTTGGAGCCGTGGATGCGGAAAAGCGTGCCGGCCAGGTACATCGCGCGGGCGCCGAGCGGATTGTCGATGCCGCCGACCATGTGGCGGGGCAGGTCGGGGCGGCGGCGCAGCATCTGCGGCGGCGGCGTCCAGTCCGGCCATTCGCGTTTGTTGGCGATATAGGTGGCGCCCGCCCAGGTGAAGCCGGGCCGGCCGACGCCGACGCCGTACTTGAGCGCCTGACGCCCGGGCAGGACGAAATAGAGCCGGCGCTCGCTGGTGGAGATGATGATCGTCCCCGGCGCGTAAGGGCCGCTATAGCCGATGGTTTCGCGCGGGATCGGCGAAGCGAGCGGACGTTCGGCGTCGCTCGATGGGGTGAAATTGAACGAACGGCCAGGGGACGCGGACGCAGGCGAAAGGATCAAGCCGGCGATCAGGCCGAGGCTGAGAAGAACGATGCGGCGCATTGAAAAAATCCCTTGGCTGTCGAGCGGCGCGGCCCGCCGACCGCGTCCGAATCAATCGGCCGGCCCGTCGCGCAAGCCGGAAATTAATCGGGGAAACGGCGCTCGCGCGCAACCGTCTAGAACGGTTCTCAGGGGCGCGGAATGAGATTTGGGCCAAAGCGTGGCCAAACCGCCACACACGCGGCCCGCGCTCGCCGGCCGGCGACAGCGGCCATGGTGGCGGACGCAGTCCCGCCGAACCGGTCTCCACGCCAAAAATTCCCTGCTAGCCCGGATTATGCGTTGCGGGTTGGCGGGAGTGGCTTAAATATCTGATTTCGTGTAGAATTTGGTTGTCTAAGCCGATTCGCTCGATTTCAGCGAGGCCACACCCGCCATGAACGA
>JBEKAL010000348.1:0-3058 GCA_050015935.1 Roseiarcus sp. | reverse complement strand
GGTTGTTGCAGCCCTCCGAAATCTTCAGATAGGCATAATGGCGCGGCGTCAGTTTCACGCCCTGTGCCGGCACGAGATCGAGGAACGGATCATGGGCCGGCGGAACCGCCGCGTGAACCGCCGCGACGACGCTTTCATAGGCCTGCGGCCCGGTGACGGCGAGAAGGCCCGGATAGGTATCGCGGATTTGACCGGGCTCGGCCGCCATGCAGCCGGTGACGATGACCTTGCCGTTTTCGCGCAAAGCCGCGCCGATCGCCGCGAGCGATTCCGCCTTGGCGCTGTCGAGAAAGCCGCAGGTATTGACGATGACGGCGTCGGCGCCGGAATGGCTCTTGGTCAGCTCATAGCCCTCGGCCCTGAGCTGCGTAATGATGCGCTCGCTGTCGACGAGCGCCTTCGGGCACCCGAGCGAGACGAACGAAATTTTCGGCGCGATGCGACCGGTCATCGGTGTCGATTGCCATGGGTCGGGTACGGTTGCAAGCCGAGAGCCGGCCGCGCTCAGGGCAATCGGGTGAAGAAGTACGTGACAAACCCGTAAAGTGCTGAATCTGTCGTGATCCACTGATTCGATTGGTGGAGAGCGACGATGGCGGATGCGGTGACGGACCTCGGATTGATTGCCGAGACGACGGTTTTTCTGGATTATTTCAAGGAGTTGCCTGATCCTCGCCAACTCGGCAAGGTGATTTATCCGCTCAATGAGGTTCTTCTGCTGTCGCTGCTGGCGGTTCTGGCCGGCGCGGAGACCTTCACCGATATCGCGCGGTTCGGCGAGAAGAAGCTCGCTCTGCTGCGTAGGTTCCTGCCCTTTGCCGATGGCGCGCCGCCGCATGACCGGCTCGGCGATATCTTCGCCGCGCTTGACGCGAAGGCCTTCCAGCGTTGCTTCGTCGCCTGGGTCGCGGCGCTGACCAACACCCCAGCCGAGGTCATCGCCATCGACGGCAAGACGTCGCGGCGATCCTATCAGAAAAAAGGCTCGAAGGAGCCGATCCACATGGTCTCGGCCTTCGCGGCGCGACAACGGTTGGTGCTCGGGCAAGTGAAAGTGAACGAAAAGTCCAACGAGATTGTCGCTATTCCGGCGTTGCTCGAAATGATGGCGATCGAGGGCGCCGTCGTGACCATCGATGCCATGGGATGTCAGCGCGACATCGCCAAGAAGATCATCGACAAGAAAGCCGATTACATCCTTGCGCTGAAAGGCAATCAGGGAACCCTCCGCGATGATGTCGAGGTCTTCGCCAACGAACAAAAGGCCCGGAATTTCATGGACACGACGATCAGCACGCACCAGACGGTCGACGGCGATCACGGCCGTATCGAGACGCGAAATTACACCGTCATCCATGATGTCGGCTGGTTGCAAGAGCGACACGATTGGCCAAGCTTGAAAAGTGTCGTGATGGTCGAAAGCCAACGCGAAATCGATGGTAAGATCATGCGGGAAACGCGCTTCTACATCACCTCGCTGGTGTTGCTCGCCAGCGCGATCGGGCCAATGATCCGCGCGCATTGGGCGATCGAAAACAGCCTCCACTGGATCATGGACATGGTTTTTCGCGACGACGAATGTCGCATCAGAACCGAGCATGCGCCTGCCAACTTCGCGACCTTGCGACACATGGCCCACAATCTCATCCGCAAGGCCTCGGGAAAGGATTCCCTGCGCCTCAGACGAAAAACCGCGGCATGGGACGACGCCTACCTCGCCAGCCTCATCGCCGCCTGAATGGCTTCACCCGATTCCCCTGCGCTGTCGGTAGCACACGATATGGCCGGATTAGGTAGCACACGATCTGTCCGGTGAGACTGGGCCTTTTTTGGGGGTCGGGATGGGCCGGACGGAAGCTCTTCAGGGTGTGCGGATGATCAAATTTCTGAGCCTATTGAGCCGCTACGAAGCGGCGGAGTTCAGCCAGTTGGAAGCAGCGGAGCTTTTGGGGGTTGGCGAGCGGACGTTTCGGCGCTGGCGCCGGCGTTTCGAGGATGCTGGTGAAGAGGGTTTGCTCGACCGGCGGCTGGGCAAGGCCTCGGGCAAGCGGGTTCCGGAGGATCGGGAAGCGGAGGTTGAAGCGCTTTACCGCGGCCGGTACAGCGGCTTCACGGCGAAGCATTTTCACGAGCATCTGGTGCGCGACCACGGCTTTGCCTGGGGCTACACGTGGACGAAGACGTTCTTGCATTCGCGTGGTTTGCTGGAGCGGGCCGAACGGCGCGGCGCGCATCGGCGCAAACGGCCGCGCCGGCCGTTGCCGGGGATGATGCTGCATCAGGACGGTTCGCGGCATGAATGGCTTGGCGGCCGGCCGGCGCTCGATCTGATCGTGACGCTGGACGACGCGACGAGCGCGATTCCATCGGCGTTTCTGGTCGAAGAGGAAGGCACGGCTTCGACCTTCAGGGCTCTCGAGGAGGTGTTCGGCCGGCATGGCCTGCCGCTGAGCCTGTACACGGATCGGGGCAGCCATTATTTTCATACGCCGGAGGCTGGCGGCAAGGTCGACCGGGCGCGGCTGACCCAGGTTGGCCGGGCCCTCGATCATCTGGGCGTCGAACATATCGCGGCCTATTCGGCCCCAGGCGCGCGGCCGTTCGGAACGCGTCTTCCACACCTTGCAGGACCGTCTGACCAAGGAACTGGCGCTGGCCGGGATCGCCACGATCGAGGCCGCCGACGTCATTCATTCGGGATGTGTATATCCCGGCCCACAACGGGCGTTTCGCCGTCGTGGCGGAGCAGGAAGGCTCGGCCTTCGTGGCGATCCCCGGCGTCGATCTCGGCGAGATCCTCTGCGTTCAGGAAGACCGCCAGGTCGGCAACGACAATTGCGTGTCGTTCAACCGGCTGAAGCTGCAAATCCCGGCCAGCCCGCTGCGCGCGCATTTCGTCAAGGCGAGGGTCGAGGTCCGGCAATATCACGATGGAACCCATGCGATTTTCCACGGGCCGAGATGCCTGGGGCGCTATGATAGGAAAGGGGCAATCGAGGAAGAAGAAATGGTCGCTTGAGTCCGCTCGACGACCGGCCTGTGGAAATGTGGACAAGGC
>JBEKAL010000347.1:0-3061 GCA_050015935.1 Roseiarcus sp. | reverse complement strand
CTGGAACTTGAAATAGAGCCTTAGGCCGACATAGGACTCGGGCAGGTCGTACTTGACCACCGCCGAATCAAGCCTGGCGAAGGGCGCCCCCGAGGAATGCGCGGCCGGCGGCGAACCGTCGAGCCCGCGCTGCAATCCCGTCAGATTGTAAGCGTTCGTTCCCGTCAGGGTCGCGCTCTGGTAGGCGAGAAGCTCCGAGTCACAGAGCGACAGCGTCGCGCCCTGCTGCGCCGCGGCCGCAGAAGTCCCACTCAGCGTTCCGCCGCTTTCGGCGAGGTTGACCGAGAGCGTATCCGTCGCATCCCAGCCGGTTGCTTCGGGGAGCGCGGCGGTGAGAAATCCCTGGCGGAGCGGCGTCGTGATCGTGGCGATTTGCGAATAGGCGACGTTGTCGATCGACACCAGGACGGACGCGTAGCCCCAATTGGGGTCCGCGACGCCGCCCGAGCCGCCCGACGCGCCGACCCAAACCTGCGCGACGCCGCCGGTGAGCTCGGGCGGCGGCTCGTAGATCAGCGGTGTATTGATCGAAGCGGGAACGACTCCCTGGTTGGCCTGGAATCCCAACGGCCCGGACGTGGCGTACAGGGTCGGCGTCGAGACGCCTATGACCAACTCCTCGGCCGTAACGGTGAGCAGGCCCTTGTCGTCCTCTTCGATGCCGACGATGCGCACAGGATAATCGACGAGCCCTAGGTTCGCGTCGGTGATCGTCACGACGTCCATCGGATCGAGAAGGCCGCACTCCCAGGACAGCTTGAAGGTGAAATGCGCGCGCACGTAGAGCTGGCGTTGCAGGATGGTCTGCGCGACGATCGGGCCGATGACAATTTCGTCGCAGATTTCATGAGCCTGGATGGTCGAGCCGACGCGTGGGCCGTAAAGCTCGATCTGGCTCTGATCGCGCGCTTCGACCGGCGTCGCGCCGTAGGCGTTGGTTCGCGACAGGCATTCGACGCGTTGTATCGTGGGCAGCGAGAACGGATCGACGCGCGAGACTTGGAGCGGGTCCTTGTCGCCCTTCTCGTCGACGAAATCGAGGCCGGTCAGGTTGTAGATCGGCGTCAGATCCGGGACATAGTTGGCCGGGATCGCGTAGGTGAACGCGATGTCGACGAGCTGGTCCTCGTCGCCGCCAGCGAACAGATACGTGCCGGCAGGGGATATCCCATAGGAACCGGCGGAGCTGGGCTGCAAGGCGCCGATGTAGGTAAGGGCCTCGCCGGTCAAGGCGTAGGCGACGCCGCCGTCGGAAACGAACGCGGCGGCTGTCGAAACCGCGATCGAAGGCGTGGTCGCTGGACCCGAACTCGGCTGGACCGGGGTCGGGATCGCATATTGGACCATCCTCCTGACATTGCCGGCGGCGATCTCTTCGTCGCCGTAGGGGATGAACTTGAGCATCCCGCCGCTCCAAACGGCGGCGCAGTTGAGAAGTTGCAGCCAGCGCGACAGGACGCTCGATCCCTGCTCCTGATCGATGAGCGCGGGGCTGAAGGCGATGCCCATCGCCTTGCAATAGGTTTGCAACGAAGCATCGCCGCCCGAGCCGTAGAGCGTCGCCGCGTCGATGCTGGCGGCCGAGAAACCCGCTCCGTATTGGGGATTGGTCAGGAAGTCGGCGATGACCTCGGCCGGGTCGGCGTCGACGCCGTTGGCGCCCGTTCCCGCGAGCACGCCGATGATTTCGAAGTTGTGGTTGCCGATGTCGGCCTCGTCGCCGAGCCGGTAGCTCGCGGCGCAGACGTAGGACGTGCCCTGATAGGCGAGCGCCTCGATCGTGTAGTGCGCCGAGAGATAGCCCCAGACCGACTGCGGCGTCGAACCTTCGAAGAAACTGAGGCCGAGTCCGGCCAGGGTGTAGGTCGACTGGTCGCGCCAGATGACGCCGATGCCGGAGACCGGGCCTTCGCACAGCGCCATGATCAGATCGGCGGTATAGGTATAGCCGCTCGAAGGCTGGCCGAAAATGCCGCCCTTGCCGCCGCCGCCGCCGTGGGTCTGGAAATTGGCGTACCAGATCACATTGGCCGCCGCCTTGGTCCGGCCCCAGATGATCGGGATCGGCAAGGTGCTGACCGACGTTTGCAGTTGCAGGCCGGTGTAATCCGGCTTTTGGCCGCTCTTCTGGCGAAACCAGCTCATGGAGCGCTCCTTCGGAGCCGCGAATGGCGAATGGCGAGTGGCGAATGGAGTCCAGTCGCTATTCGCTACTCGCTATTCGCTACTCGCCTCGAAGTACGACGCGAATTTCGCCTGCCCGAGCCGCGCCGCGACCTCGGCGTTATGCGCGATCTCTTCCTCGAGGACGACGCGCGCCGGGTGAAAGGCGTGAAGAATCGTCAGCGGATGGGCGAGCGTGACGATGCCGCCATGGGAAAAACAGCGGCCGTACCTGAACAGGATCACGTCGCCGGGCAGCGGCGAGGCGACCTCGTGGGCGCGCGCGAGCAGAAAGCCGAGATAGCGCTCCTCGCTTCGGTGCAGATGCCAATCGCGCGTGTAGGGCCTGGGATCGAACGGCTCGACGAGTTTCAGGTCGACATAGACGCGCACCAGCAGCATCGCGCAATCGCACCCGACGCCCTTGACGTCGGCCATGTGATGATAGGGCGTGCCGATCCATTCGCGCGCCGCCGCAACGATGGCGGCGCGGGCGGCGGCCTCGGCGTCGGGCGAGTGGCGAATGGCGAATAGCGAATGGGAAGATGCGGCAGCAGCGTTCAAGGCGATCTCCTCCACTCCCTATTCGCCGCTCGCCAAGTAAGCGATCTGCAGCGGCGGCGCGAAGGGGAAGCCGCGGAAGTTGGCGAGGTTGCTGACGCTCGACCGAAGGCCGCCGTGTTGAGGCGTGGCTCCGAAGACGCTATTGGTTCAGCGGCCGCCCGCTGATCGGGACGGGGCTGAAAGCCTATGGCGACGCAGAACGAACATGGCCGTTTGATCGCCGCGGCGGCGAAAGCGGCGTTGGCGCCGATCGGATGCGTGCGCCGCGGGCAATCGCGCGTCTGGCTTTCCGACCAGCGTTATTGGGCGATCATGATCGAATTCCAGCCCAGCG
>JBEKAL010000346.1:0-3097 GCA_050015935.1 Roseiarcus sp. | reverse complement strand
GTGGTCACCGCCGGCAAAGCGAGGAATATCGCCTATTTCGGCACTTACACGGTCGACGACGCCGACAGCTCGATGACGCTGCATGTCGACGCCGGCGGCAACGGCAATGTCGTCCGGCCCGATGTGAAACGATTCGTCGCATTCAGCGGCGATGAACTGATCGTGGAGAGCCAGAAGCCCGACGGCGCCACAGGCGGCGTCAAGTTGACGTGGAAGCAAGCGAACTAGGAATTTCCCACAGAGGCTCGCTGTCGGGGCGAAAAAGCCGCGAACGACGCCCACGCGATCGCTCGCGAGACTTTCCGCTGCGGGTCGTCGAACTAAACCGCTCTCGCGGCATTCGGCGGCAGGCGTGCAAGTGTGGGTTGTTGTGAGGCGTGCTAGAGCATTCTGCATTTAGGCGTACGCATACTCAGCATTCCTGACATAGTTGGCGCATTGCTGGGGTGAAAAGGCGGTCAGGGCTTGAGCGATCGTTTCGGAGACCGCGTCGAGAGTGCGGGGCGCGGCCTTTCGCACCAGGGTTTTCAGCTTGGCGAAGACCTGCTCGATAGGGTTGAGATCGGGCGAGTATTTGGGAAGGAACAGGGGACGAGCGCCTGTGGCCTTGATCGCCTCGCGCACGGCATTGCTTTGGTGCGATCCCAGATTGTCGAGCACGACGATGTCGTTGCGTTTGAGGGTGGGCGCGAGAAATTGTTCGACCTAGGCGAGGAAGCGCTCGCCGTTGATGGGGCCGTCGAACAGACAGGGCGCTTCGATGCGGTCGTTGCGCAGCGCGGCCAGGAAGGTCGCTGCTTTCCAGTGGCCGTGCGGGACTTTGGCGACCAATCGGCGCCCGCGCGGCGCCCAGCCGTAGAGGCGGGTCATGTTGGTCTTGGTCCAGGTCTCGTCGATGAAGACCAACCGCGACGGATCGACGCGCCCCTGATGCTTCCGCCGGCGGATCCGATGGCGCTTTATGTCCGGGCGATCCTGTTCCCGTGCGACGAGCGTCTTTTTTTGAGCGTGACGCCTTCCCGGCGGAAGAAGCGGCTCATCATCGACGTATCGGCCTTGACCCCGCGCTCGGCCAGCAGCCGGTCGCACAGCGCCTGGAGCGTGATGTCGGGCTTCTCTGTCCGCAGCGCCGCCAGGAACTCACGGCGCCGCTCGAATTTCGGACGTAAGTAACCGCCCATTCTGCTGCCGGCGCGCGAACCTTTCCGCTCGAAGCGCTGAACCCACTTGATGGCGGAGGACTCGCTGACCGCGAACCGGGTCGCGGCCGCCCTCCGACTCATCCCCTCGCGAACCACCGCATCGATCACCCGGTCGCGCAAATCTCGCGAATAAGCACTGGCCATCCCTGCTGGCCTCCGCCCAGCCAGCAGGTTGAATCAGAACAAGCCTGATTCGGGAATCCCCGTCCGATTCAAATTCGTTGCAGGGCGCTCTAGCGAAGCTTCGATAAATCAGAAACAATCCGCGCGCGACGGCAGCGACGAACAATGCCCGGCGAGGCGGCGAACGATATGGCGTTTTTCGCAGCAGCAGCCGGTGACTCGCGACGCTGGCCACAGGACGCCCGTGGGCGGCTTTTGAGTGGTCGCGGCTATGATGGTGCGCCCAAGCTCGCCGAGCCGGTTTCTGAGCCTCCGTAGGGGGCGCGACGGTCGCCTTGCGCGGCGTGCGACGCGGGTTTTGGCATGGTCGCTGCAAAAAACTAGCCCCGCTGGCGGCGATGATCGCGGCGATCGTCGCTGAACATGTCGATCGCCAAGCCGCCGCGGCGAGCGGCGCAATCTCATTAATGAGGGGGCGCTATATTCCGCATGTTCAGTGCGTGCAGAAAGCGACACTTGCATCCCCCTATATAGCGCAAGCGTCACCTTTGTTAGCGACGCTTTTTCGGACCTATCGTAACTATTGGATTTCATTGCGAAGTGACGCTTGCGCAGCGTTACCATACGACTGGATGTTTTTGTTCGTTATACACTACCACATTACAATCGACGTCGTTGCGACGTGAATTGCACGTGTCACGCGGGGACTACGCCGCGGTTCGCCTGAAGCAGTTTCAGCGCACTGGCCGCGGGCGATCCTTCCGCGACGAGCGGCGAGAGATCGCCAGTCGGATTTGCCCGATAGAAGGCGGCGGCGAAGCGGATGTCTTTCGGCGTCAAGCTCGCGATCGGCGTCAACTTGCCGCGCCGCACCGATTGCTTGATCGTGTCGATGCTCACGGGCCAGCCGCAACGCCCGAGGAATTCTTGCAGCCGGATATGAGGCCATTGCCTTGAGCGCGTCGCGGCCTTCATGAAGGCGTTGACCAGCGCCGGCCTACCCGACTGCGCCGTCGATCCTGATGCCCGCAACGCAGGACCCGAGGCGACCCATGCGCGCATATCATCGAGGTCGGCGGCCGGAAATTCGGCGACCGCGCCTCGCAGCGATGAACTATCTCTTGTCTGCCGCCCAAGTCCACCTATGGCCTTGGATGTTCCATGCTTTGCCTTCCATATGCGTGCCTGATATTTGACCTTGTCGTTCGCTGAATTTGTGGTTTGTTTCCATGTAGATCCCGTTTCCGTTCTGTTTCCAAGTGCCGTTCGTGTAGAAACCGCCCGGAGACTTATAGGCCAAGACGCCGTCCGCTTGGAACGTATACTCGTAGTAATCGGCATCTGAATCTGTGCCAGCCCAAGTGGTGCCAGCGACGCTGGCGGTCAGAGAGTTGCTTGGAGCGAACGGATTTGACTTGGGAGGAGCGGCGCCGGAGTAAGATTCGACGCAACTCAAGAGATCGGGCAGCAGCTTGGACGTGTCGGTGAGATTGAAGCCGAAGTTCTCCGAGGCCGCCGTGACATTGAGTCTTTCGCCACCCATGAATCTCTTGAATAAAGCCACGTCGGGAGCCAACGGGACCCGGACCCCGGCGACGCCGATCGCGATCGCGGTCGCCGTGTCGGGAGGCGAGTAATCGATGGTGAAGGTGAGCGAGTAGGAGGCTCCCGGAGTTAGCTTCCATGCGGGGTTGAAGAAGGCCATGCTCCACTCGAAGGCGCGAGTGACCCTGAACCCGAGCGTGACGCCGTTATCGTATGGGACTTCGGCT
>JBEKAL010000345.1:0-3116 GCA_050015935.1 Roseiarcus sp. | reverse complement strand
CAGAACGCAGAGCCCGGCGAGCGTCTGGGCGAAGCGGCCGCCGCCGAGGCGGCGGGCGAAATCGGCGGTCAGCGCGACCGTCGCCGCCGCCGCCAGCGCGGGAACAAGCCTGAGCGGCGTCAACGCGGTTCCGAAGAGCTTGTACGAAGCAGCGGCGATCAGTGGAATCAGCGGCGGCTGGTCGACGTAGCCGAAGGCGGGATGCAACCCGCAGACGATGAAATAGAGCTCGTCACGAAAGACGTCGTAATGCGGGTTGGCTACGAGGTGGACGAGAAAGCACGCCGCGCCGAGCCACAAAGCCGGCGCGCTCGCCGCTCCGCGTCGCCTCGCGATCCGGACGGCCTCATTGGTCGCTGCAGTGGTCAAGCGTCACCTCCTCCAGCGTGATTGTGCGGGCTCACGGCGGGTAAAGCGAGCCCGGCGAGCCTTCTAGCATGGCGGCGCGTCACATACGGAGGCGGGTCGGCTGCGCGGACTGCCGCACGCGCGCGGCGCTTCGTCGCAGGCCGGACGCCCAAAGCATCGGAGCCGAAGTCCGTCGTCCCGGCGCGAGGCGCCGAAGCGGACGGGCGCGCCGATGCTCGCAACCGCCGACGCCATTCATGGCCCTCCTTGCATCGCGCCGATCATCGTATCGATTTGGGGACACATTTCGCTCGTCGACACCCACTCCGCAGGTTCGCTCAGGATCGATTCTTGCCGCCGCCGGCGCGGGCGCTAAACGCAAGACTCTCTCCCCTGGCTCAGCCGAGCGCCTTTAGCGCCGCCGCTTCCGCCGCCTCGGGCGCGACCCAGGCGAAATCGGGCATCTGGCGCCGCGCCCAGGTGAATTGCCGCTTGGCGTAGCGGCGGGTCTCACGCACGGCGAGCTCGGCCGCCTCCACGAGCGAAAGCTCGCCGCGTAAGTGCGCCATCAGTTGCGGCGCGCCGACCGCGCGCATCACCGGCAGCGCCGGATCGAGCCCGCGCCGCATCAGCTGGGCGACTTCGTCGAGCGCGCCCTCGCTGAGCATCGCCGCGAAGCGCGACTCGATGCGGGCGTCGAGGGCCGCGCGCTCTGGCGCCAGGAACAAGCCGACCCACTCGCCCGCCGCCAAGGGGGGCGCTTCGCGCGCGCCTTGAAATTCGGCCAGCGGCCGGCCCGTCGCGGCGAGGACTTCGAGCGCCCGCAACACGCGCTGGCGGTCGCTCGGGCTGAGCCGCGCGGCGGTGAGGGGATCGCGCTCGGCGAGCCTGCCATGCAGAATTGGCGTCGCTACGCCTTCCGCCCCGGCGCGCAGCGCGGCGCGCACCGCCTCCGGCACGCGCGGAATGTCGGACAGCCCTTGCGTCAACGCGCGAAAATAGAGCCCGCTGCCGCCGACGAACAGGATCGGCTGGGACCGGCCGGCACATTCGGCCAGGATCGCCTTGGCGCGCGCCAGCCACAGGCCGACAGAGAAATTCTCGGCGCCGTCGATCTCGCCGTAGAGCCGATGCGGCGCCTCGCGCTCGTCCGTCTCGCTGGGGCGCGCGGTGAGGACCCGCAAATCGCGATAGACCTGCATCGAGTCGGCGTTGACGATCGTCGCGCCGAAGCGTTTGGCGAGCTTAAGCGCGACGGCCGACTTGCCGCTCGCCGTCGGGCCGGCGATGAGGAGCGCGCGATTCATCGCCCCTGCCGCCATGCTTCCATCGAAGAGCGCATGAATTCGACTCGCGCGCTTGAGCGTGTTGCGCTCAGATTGAAGCGACCCTCGTCGTCATTGCGAGCGACAGCGAAGCAATCCAGACTAAACAGCCGCCGCAAACCCTAAGTCTGGATTGCTTCGCTTTGCTCGCAATGACGGCTGAGACGATTCGTGTCAAACACATCATGCGCTAGCAATCAATCCAGCATATGGCTGACCATGCCGTCGGCGAGCTTGGGTTCGAACCAGGTCGATTTTGGCGGCATGATCGCGCCGGCGTCGGCGACCGCCATGAGATCGCCCATCTCGGTCGGATAGAGCGCGAACGCGACGGCGAAAGCGCCGGAGGAAACGAGCCGCTCCAGCTCGCTTAAGCCCCGGTCGCCGCCGACGAAGTCGATGCGCTTGTCGCGACGCGGATCGGCGACGCCGAAAACCGGCTCGATGACGTTCCGGGCGATGAGCGTGATCGGTAGCCGCGCGACCGGGTCGGCGCTTTGCGCGGCCTCGGCGGCGACCTCCGGCTTCAGCGCCAGTCGGAACCAGCGTCCGTCGAGAAACATGCCGACCTCCTCCGCGCGCGCCGGAGGCGCCGGCCGGTCGCTCGGCTCGACCGCATAGCGGCGTCCGATTTCTCTTAAAACCTGTTCGGGCGTAAGCCCGTTCAAATCGCGCAGCACGCGGTTGTAATCGAGAATCGTCATTTCTCGCTGCGGCAACAGCACCGCGAGAAAATAACCGTCCTTCTGGCCGCGCGTTTGCGCGACGCGCAAGGCCGCGGCCGAGCGGTGATGGCCGTCGGCGATATAGAGCGCGGGCAGAGCATCGACGGCGCGCGTGAGCGCCGCGATCGTCGCCTCGTCGTCGATCACCCAGAGCTGGTGGCGCACGCCGTCGTCCGCGGCGACGTCGACCGCCGGTTTTTCCGCGGCGGCGCGCGCGAGCAGGGCGTCGATCCCGGGCGCCGTCGGATAGGCCAGCATGACTGCGCCGGTCTGGGCGCCGACCGCCTCGATCTGGCGCACGCGGTCGTCTTCCTTCGCCGGCGTCGTCAGCTCGTGCTTGCGGATGCGGTTCTCGGCATAACCCGCCATCGACGCGACCGCCGCGAAGCCGGTCTCGGTGCGGCCGCGCCAGGTCAGGCGGTAGGCGTAGTAGCAGGGCTTGTCGTCGCGCACGAGCGCGCCGGCGGCGATCATGCGGCGAAAATTCTCGCCGGCCTTGGCGTAGACGGCGCGGTCATGGGGATCGATCGCCGGGTCAAGATCGATTTCGGCCTTGGAGACGTGCAGAAAGCTCCACGGCTTGCCCTTGGCGCGCTCGCGCGCTTCCATGCTCGAAAGCACGTCGTAAGGCGGCGCAAGAACGTCCGCCGCGCGTCCCGGCGCCGGCCTCAACGCGCGAAAGGGCTTTATCAGGGTCAATGGGGCTCTCTTTCGTGAG
>JBEKAL010000344.1:0-3847 GCA_050015935.1 Roseiarcus sp. | reverse complement strand
CTGCAACGAGTGCACTCAGATCAACGACAAGATGTTCGCTTACGACGCCAACAAGCAGGCGTCGATCGCGAACCCGGACGCCGGGACCTATCGGCAACTCGTCGAGGCGGCCGAAAGTTGCCAAGTCTCGATCATTCATCCGGGCAAGCCACGGGATCCAAACGAGCCAGGGCTCGAGGAGCTGTTGGCGCGCGCCGAACTCTTCCGGTAGGCCGGTCGACTTCGGCGGCGCAGGCCCGTTCGCGGATATAAGCATGGGGCGCCGAAAGGGAGGGATACGCCCCCATTTCGCTGAGACGCCCGGGTTTCCTGGCTATTCCGGCGATCGCCGCGTTGGCTTGCGTAGCACCGCTTCTTAGCGCCGCTCAAGCGATCTGTTCGAGAATCCGATGGTGGTCTTTCGGATCGGCCACCCGTTTCCATATCTACGAATCGGCGCGCGGTCAGACCTGCTCTCGGCTTCCAACTCCGCCCCCTGGACTGGGCGACATTGGTCAATAATGTTCGTCAGCAAGCTCGGAATTAGGAGGATCCCGGTGGGACGCCGATGAGGGTCAATTCGTGCGCCGAATAACAACTGAAGGAAGCGAGATCAGACCAGCGTGAACGTCGTATTGTCGTAAGTTATTGACTTCACAGCAGTGTCGACGAAACGCAAGTCGGCGAGTTTCTCCGGCCAGGCCCGTCGCCGAGTCGTTCATTCGCAATGCGTCTCAGCGTCTCATCCTCTGCGCCGCCGCCGCGCGGTTTCGATGGCTTGGCGCGCCGGGAGTTGGATCGCTTTGGCGAGGTTTTCGAAAGAGTCGCTTACATGCGGCAGGGCCATCGCGGCGACGAATTCATCCTGGAACCTGGGGTCGATGGCGGTTTCAACCTTGTCGATCGCGCGCACGACCTTCTCGATCTCGGCGCGCGCGAAAAGGTCGACGAGCGCGATGCACGCGCCGGCTCCCGCCGCGTTGCCGCCCGCGTCGACCTTGGCGAGATCGCAATCGGGAATAAGGCCGAGCGCCATCGCGTAAAGGGGATCGATGCAGCTGCCGAATGCGCCGACCAGCGTAATGCGCTGCGGCGGACCGGCGCCGCGTTTCTCGATCAGCAGTTTGGCGCCGGCATAGAGCGCCGCCTTGGCGAGCTGCACGGCGCGCACGTCGCTCTGATCGATCGCCAGCCGCGGCTCGCCCTCCTTGAGCACGTAGGCGAAGGTGCGGCCGGCGCGCTCAATGCGGCGCGTCTTGGCGGCGAGCGCGCCGACCACTGCGCCGTCGCGCGATATGATTCCCGAAAGAAACATCTCGGCGATCGCCTCGATGACGCCCGAACCGCAGACCCCGGTGACGCCAATCGTCTTGGTCGCCTCTGGAAAACCAGGCTCGTCCGACCAAAGGTCGCAGCCGATCACCTTGAAGCGCGGCTCGAGCGTCCGACGATCGATGCGGACACGTTCGATCGCTCCCGGCGCGGCGCGCTGGCCGCAAGAGACCTGGGCGCCCTCGAAGGCGGGCCCGGTCGGCGAAGAGCAGGCGAGCAGGCCGCGTCTGTCGCCGAACAGAAGCTCGGCGTTGGTGCCGAGGTCGGCTATCAGCGTCAGTTCGTCGCTCAAATAGGGCGTCTCGGCGAGCGCGACGCCGGCCGCGTCGGCGCCGACGTAGCCGGCGATGCATGGCAGCGCATAGACATAGGCGCCTGGCGCGAGCCTGAGGCCGCATGCGCTCGCCGGCGTTTCGTATCCGCCGTCGATCGTCAGCGCGAACGGCGCGACGCCAAGCTCGGTCGGATCGAGGCCAAGAAACAAATGATGCATGATCGGATTGCCGGCGATCGTCGCCTCTAGAATTTGGTCACGCGCAATGCGCGCTTCCCGCGCCGTTTCGCCGATGAGCTGATCCACCGCGCCGCGCGCGGCGCGCGTGAGTTCCGCGGCGCCGCCCGGATTCGCCATCGCATAGGAGACGCGACTCATCACATCCTCGCCGAATCGGATCTGCGGATTCATCGCCCCAGCCGAGGCGACGACCTCGCCCGTGGAGAGGTCGCACAGATAGGCGGCGATTGTCGTCGAGCCGAGGTCGATCGCGACGCCATACGCGCGCTCGACGAATCCGGGGTAGAGCGCGACAATCTCGACGCCCTTGCGCACCGCGGCTGTGACCTTCCATTCGCCCGCCCGCAGCGTCTTCTGCAGGTCGCGCAACACTGCGAGACTCGCGTTCGTCTCGGAGAGTCCCCATTGCGCGTTCAAGGCCGATTGCAGACGGCGGAAATCGCTGGACGGGTCTTTCAAGTCGGGTTCGGCGACGTCGACGTAGTGCAGCCGCGCGACAGGATTGACGTCGATCGGACGCATCTCGACGCGCTTCCTCACCACTTGGCGATGCAATTGGCTTTCCTTGGGGACATCGACGATGAGATCGCCTGAAACGCGCGCCTGGCAGCCGAGCCGCCGGCCGGGCGGCAGCGGCCCATGCTTGTCGACGTAGCGCTGTTCGGCCTCGTTCCACGGCGTGACGTGATCGCGCGCGGAGGTCAACGCGTGCTTGGCGAATTCGCCCTCGGCGAATTCGATCTGGCAGCGTCCGCAGATGCCGCGTCCTCCGCACACCGAGTCGAGGTCGACGCCGAGCTTGCGCGCCGCTTCGAGCACGCTGACGCCATCCGCGACTTCGCCGCGCTTGCCGGAGGGCGCAAAAAAGATAAGCCGCGTCGCCATTCCTCAGCCTCGCGCGCCCTGCTCTTTGCGTCGCGCCGTCGCGAGGGAATCGGCGACGCCGCTGAGCCCGGTGTAACGGCGCTCGAAAGCGAGGCCGAGCCGCCCAGCGGCCGCTTCAGCTAGCGCGGTCAGGCCTGGATCGTCGGTCTGGGCGAGATAGACAAGCCGCTTGTAGGCGCGGAAGTAGTCCTTGCGCAACTGCGGGAAGCGGTCGAGGCCGAGGCCATGGATCACCAGCCGATCGAAATGCCGGGCGAGGAAGTCAGTGACGAAAAACGAGCCTGGCTCTTCTTCCATCATCGCCGCGATCGCAGCCTCGCCAGCATAAAGGGCATAGCAGTGCGGTCCGGCGACGCGGGTCACGTTCTCTTCGGCGAGCACGACGTCGAGCGCGCCGCCCGTGCCGCAGTCGCCATACAGGACGAGGATTTCGTCATACCGGGCGCGGTTGGCTCGGATCTTGCGCCTGATCGCCTCGGGGATGCGTTCGGGCCGGTTGTGCAATTGCGCGGGCAGACAAGTGACGTCGAAGCCGCCGAGCGGACCGCGCGAGAGCGCGAGAATCTCGCGCGCCAGAGCGCCGCAGGCGATGACCAGCGCCTTCCGCGGCGCTGCGACGCGACGCTGAAACCTGCGCTCGATTTCCATTTGGTCGGCGTCGGCGCCGGGCGCCGTCATCTCTGAGCCTCGTTCTCCTGGAAACTGCAATCCCTAGCGGCGCGGCTTTAAAAAGGCGCCGGCGTCCATCGGCAATCAGCCCCGCCCGTTGAACTCCTTCACCGCCTCAAACATCGCGACCATGTTCTCGACCGGCGTGTTGGCTTGAACGTTGTGGATCGAGTTGAACACGAATCCTCCGCCCTGCGAGAAGATCTCGCAGCGCTCGAGGACCTCGGCCCGCACCTCGGCCGGCGTCCCAAATGGCAGCGTCCTCTGCGTATCGACTCCTCCGCCCCAGAAGACGAGACGTCCCCTGTATTTCTCTTTCAGCATGCGCGGCTCCATGCCCTTGGCCGAGCATTGGACCGGATTGACGATGTCGATCCCGGCGTCGATCATCGACTCGAAGAATCGCTCCGACGAGCCGCAGGAATGCTTGAACGTTTTCCAGGTGGTGTTCTTGTGAATCCAATCGCA
>JBEKAL010000343.1:0-3149 GCA_050015935.1 Roseiarcus sp. | reverse complement strand
CTCGCCAAGGACTGGGAAAACCGCAACCACAACGCCCTCGCCTTCCTCCGCCTTGCCTCCATCCGCCTCATGCTCAGAAAACTCTGTAATCCCTCATGAAGTCTCCGGACGGACTCTAAGGCCTGCTGCACAAAGACAAGAGGCGCGGCGCGCTCGTGCTGTTGTGGGCGCTGATGCTGGGGGCCGGCCCGTTCGCCATCCAGTTCAAGGGCGCCTCGCGCATCGGCTTCGTCTTCGGGCCCATTCTCATCGTATGGTTCGCCGCCATCGCGGCGCTCGGCGTCGCGCAAATCGCGCGCCAGCCGCAAATACCGATGGCGTTCAATCCGGTCCTCGGATTGGCGTTCCTCGCCCACGCCGGATTTCGCCAGGCGCTGCTGATCCTCGGCGCGATCATGTTGGTCGTCACCGGCGGCGAAGCGATGTACGCCGACCTCGGCTGCTTCGGCGCGCGGCCGATCCGCATCAGTTGGTTCGCCGCAGTCTTTCCGGCGCTCATCGCCAACTATCTCGGGCAGGGCGCCTATATGCTGAGCGGCGCTCCGATAGCGGACGGCAAGCTCTTTTGCTCCATGGCGCCGGTGCCGATGCTCTATCCCTTGGCGCTGCTGGCGACGGCGGCGACCGTGATCGCCTCGCAGGCTTTGATTTCCGGCGCCTTTTCGCTGACCTCGCAGGCGATCGGGATCGGTCTGCCGCCGCGCATCGCGATCCTGCACACCCACCGCGCCCACGCCGGGCAAATCTATATTCTCTTCATCAACTGGCCGCTGTACGTCGGCTGCGTCGCGCTGGTGCTCGGCTTCGGCTCGGCCTCGGCGCTGGGGGCGGCCTACGGGCTGGCGGTGGCGGGCGTGATGCTGATCGCCTCGCTGGCGATGTTCGCGATCGCGCGGCGCTATTGGCGCTGGAGCGCGACGCGCACGGCCCTCGTCTGGGGGCCGTTGACGGCGCTCAACGCGGCGTTCCTGTTCGCCAGCCCGCTCAAGTTCGTCGAGGGCCGATTCGTGCCGCTCACCGTCGGCGTCGCCGTCTTCGCCGTCAT
This sequence comes from Roseiarcus sp., assembly GCA_050015935.1. Classification (GTDB taxonomy): domain Bacteria; phylum Pseudomonadota; class Alphaproteobacteria; order Rhizobiales; family Beijerinckiaceae; genus Roseiarcus. Next base: position 2,104 of record JBEKAL010000343.1, on the reverse strand, counting down.
GGCGACCTGGCGCTGGGGCCGCAAGGCGACCTTCGCCGCCTGCGCCGCGAAATCGACGATGACGATGGCCGAGCTGATCGCGCTCCATCGCGACGCCAGGTTTTTCCTCGAACGCAACGCGCTGTTGATGGCGTCTCGTCCGTTGCATCATCCCGGCGACCGCGCGCCCGCGCTGGCGGCGCTGCTCTGGGAGCGCAGCGGCGCTCTGCCGCGCAACATGATCTTCGTCGAAGCAACCCACCCCAAGGTCCCCTATATCAGGGACAACCGCTATCGCGTGACCGTGTTCGACCGCGCTTCCGACAAAGGCAGCGTCATCGGCGTCGAGCTTCGTTTCGGCTTCATGGAGGAGCCGAACGTCGAGCGCTTTGTCGAGGAGATGGCGCGCCACAGGCGGATCGACCTGCCGACCCGATCCGACGCAGTGGATCGTCCACGTCGCCCACGAAAACCTGCTGCCGGGTAGGCGCATGAACGTCTTCAGGCGCCTGCGGTTGCGCCTGTTCGTGTTCCTGCGCCTCGTTTCGCGGCCCGCCTACTACGCCTACGGCCTCGGCGACGAAGTGCGGCTTTCCGCGGAAATCATGCCGGTCAGGGTGCGGTGGACGCGAACTTTCAGGAGGTTGTCCGTTCGATCCTGACCGGGAAGGCCGAGGTTGTCGAAGCTTCAGCGATTTGGGAGACCGAATGAACAGTCACAAGAATGCGCTCCCGACTCCCAAAGGTCGAGAGCCGACGGACGAAGCGGGCGTAAACGCATGTCCGTCAACCGCATAAGCTCCGATCTCTCAAATCGCGCGTGACGACGGCGCCGGTCGAAAACGCGCTTTCGCCATATATTGCGGGCTGTTCCCGGCGTTGCGTTTTCTCTTGCGATATGCGATGGGCGTTCATGGGGCTACGAGCTCGACGGAGCGCGCAATGGCTGCCCAAATGCCTGAAACGCGGCTTCGCCAAGCCAATTCCGTCCTCAGGCATCCGGCCTTGATCCTGGGCGCGCTGACGCTGGTCTTGCATGCCTATGTGAATCAGCGTTATGGCGTTTTCCGCGACGAATTGTATTTCATCGTCTGCGGTCGCCATCCGGATTGGGGTTACGTCGATCAGCCGCCGTTGATCCCGCTGATCGCGGCGCTGGCGGACCATCTGGCGCCCGGCTCGCTCTTGCTGCTTCGAGCGGTTTCGGCTCTGGCCATGGCGGCGACCGCCGCCGCCACAGTCTACCTGGCGCGGCTGCTCGACGGGCGGCTTTTCGCCCAATGGCTCGCCGGATTGTGCGTGCTGTTAGCCCCGGTCGATCTGGCGTTCGGCGCGCTTCTGACGACCGACGCGTTCCTGCCCCTCGCTTGGGTCGGCTGCGCCGCCTTGGTCATCCTGATGCTGCGCAGCGGCGATTACCGCCTTTGGCTGTTTGTCGGAATCGCCGTTGGTCTCACGCTTTGGAGCAAATATCTCATCCTATACTACGTTGCGGCGCTCGCGATCGTTCTCCCGTAGACCCCGCTGCGCCGGTCGTTGGCGACTCCCTGGCCCTATGCCGGCGCGTTGATCGCCATTGGCGTCATCCTGCCCAACGTCGTTTGGCAGTGGCAGCATAATTGGCCCTTTCTAGAGATCGGCGAAGTCGCCGCCACGTCAAAGAACGTCGCGCTCGATCTGCCGCACTACTTGCTGAGCCAGTTGCTGCTTGTGAACCCCGTCGCTGCTCCAGTGTGGATCGCAGGCGTTCTTGCGCCTTTCCTCGCAGTGCGATGGCGCAATTATCGAATTTTTTCGCTTCAATATATTTTTGTCATCGGCATGCAAGTCGTCTTGCACGGCAAGGACTATTACGCCGCCGGACTTTACCCACCGCTCTTCGCGCTTGGCGCCGTCGCGTTTGAAGCCCTCAGCCAGAGTCGATCCTTTCGATGGGCGGTCGCCTCTCTGATCGCGGCGTCCGGCCTGCTGATTTCGCCCTTCGCGGTCCCGGTGCTGCCGATTGATACGGTTTCCGGGCGATTGACTCGACGAGGGGGGATTCCGGAGGGGGGATCAGGATGATAGATGGAAGAGCCATGATTCGCGGGAGGCGGACATGGCTCGGGTCGTCGACCATCTGAGC
>JBEKAL010000342.1:0-3252 GCA_050015935.1 Roseiarcus sp. | reverse complement strand
AATTGGAGAAGGGCGGCTACGGCCGCTATCTCATGTCCATCGCGCGACAGGCCGGGGGGCGCTGAGCCGCCGGAGCGCAGCCGAGCCCATGAAAGTTCTGACGCCTCATCGCCAAACCGAGCGCCGGCGACGGCCGCGGCGAGGCGATCGCCTTCGTCCGCCGGTCGGCATTCGCGCGACCCGCGGCCAAGTTGGACGCGAAATGAATGATGCTGCTTGCTCTTATCCGTAAATTCATTACGTTAGCCCTCGAGAGCGAGCGTTTGGAGAGGAGCTCCATGCAAGAGTCCCGGCCGGCAAGGCCCGTCATGCTGCTGCTCGCGATCGCTTTTCTCGTCGAGGCCTGGGTTTGGGACAGTTTCGTCGCTCTCGGGCGCTGGCTGGTCGCGCTGATCCCGTGGGATGCCCTGAAGGCGCGCATCAAGGCCGTGATCGCCGTCGTGCCGGCACCGCTCGCGCTCGTGATCTTCGTCGTCCCGCTGGCGGTCGTCGAGCCGCTGAAGGTGGTTTCGGTTTGGCTGATGGCGACGGGCCATTTCGCGCTCGGCGTCGTCGGATTCATCCTCCTGCAATTCCTCGGCGTCGGCCTCGTCGCCGTCGTCTTCGACCTCACGCGCGAGAAACTGCTCGAAATGGCGTGGTTCGCGTGGACCTTCGCCAAGGTGACCGCCTTTCACGCCTTCGCCGATCAAATTATCGCGCCGTACAAGGAGGCGGCGCTACGCGAATTGCGCACGCTGCGGCAATGCGCGCGCGACTATCGGGCGCGTCTGGCGGCGGTCAAAGACGGCTAGTCGTAATCTCGCGAGGCTCTGGCATGGTCACTACTCCGCCTAGGGAGCGTTCTTATAGGGTGACCTGTCCGGAAACCCCAGGAGGCTTGATCGTTCGGGTTGTATAGCGCGCCAAAATTTGCTAATTTTCGCGCTCGGTTTCACGTAATGATCGCGGCCTACATGACTGCCTGACAAGGGCGAGGGAGTTCCCAAAGTTGGCTCGAGAAATGATGATTTTGGCGGGCCACTCGCATATCAACGCGCTCGTCGGGAATCGTTTTAGCGCTGATGTGGTGCTCCAAGAAATTTCTGCGCATAAGGGGCTTCTCTCGCTCGACGGACCTTGGCCTCGCAATGACGCTTATTGGGAAAAGCTCATTGCGCAAGCGAACGGCAATCGTATCGCCCTCGTCTGGGGAGGCAACGAGCATAACTCCTGCTACCTTTTCGATGCATCTTATCAGTTCGATTTTAGGTCTCGCCATGTGACCAAGATTATGAATCGCCTGCAGATCGTCGCGCAAAGTACGATCAGGAAGAAATTTTGGGACCTCAGCATTCGTGATCTATCAAGATTTCTTGCGAACTTGACGAAATCGTATCCAAGCCGAATTGTCTTGCTTGGTACGCCCCCTCCGAAGAAAGACAATGAGGCGCTGAAAAAGTTGCTAGCGGCAGAGCCGCATTTCTTGGAATGGGCTGCTCAGATCGGCGGAGGAATCGACCAAGTCAAGCTTACCGCTCCGCACATTCGCCTGAAACTCTGGTATGTTTTGCAGGACCTTCTTGCCGAAGAGGCGGGAAAAGTGGCCGGATCATTCGTTCGCGTTCCCGTCGAGACACAAGACGAGGAAGGCTTTCTCAAACCCGAATTCTCCGCGCATGACGTCACACATGCGAACGAAGCTTATGGCGCTCTCATGCTCGCGAAGTTGATTGAGGAGCTTGATCGGTGAACTCCAAAGCGCATCCGTATAAGAACCTCCCCGACAGTTCCTTCTGGTCGCGATGGGTATCTTCCGGTTCGCGCGCCAGCGAATTATTCGTGGGTTCCGCGCCGATTCTGGAGCCGAACGACCGCATCATTTCTGCAGGCAGCTGTTTCGCGGGAAACATCGTCCCGTTCTTGGAGGCCGCTGGATTCGACTATATACGCACCGAGCGGATCGATGATGCGACGGATCGATTCGGTTACAGTCGCTATTCCGCAGCCTACGGAAATATATACACGCCACGACAGTTAGTGCAACTTCTGCGGCGGTGCGGCGGCGAGTTCGCGCCGGTCGAGGATCGCTGGCATTGTGACACGGGCGTTATCGACCCCTTCCGCCCGGGGCTGCCATTCCCGGCTGAAGACGACGAGGAATTCGATCTTGTGACAAGCTCTCACCTGGCGAAGACGCTCGAGGCTTTCAGCACGGCAAGTGTATTCATCTTCACATTGGGATTGACCGAGACCTGGATTTCTTCCATCGACGGCGCCGTTTTTCCTGCCTGCCCGGGAACCGTGGCGGGCAATTTCGATCCCGTGCGTCATCGGTTCGCCAATTTTCGCGTCGTTGAGATCATAGAAGATCTTCGGACGGCAATCCGCGAGGCGCGCTCCATAAATCCGCATGTCCGCGTCATCTTGACCGTGTCGCCAGTGCCCCTCGCCGCCACCGCGACCGAGAATCACGTCTACTGCGCAACCGTCTACAGCAAGTCGGCGCTCAGGGCCGCATGCGAGGAAGTTTGCCAATCTGAAAAGGACACCATTTACTTCCCCGCTTACGAGATCGTCTCAGGGTTCGACGCGAGAACGAACTTCGAACGCGATCTCCGCACCGTGAATGAAGTCGGACTGAAATCCGTCGTGGACGCCCTCTTTGATCACTGCATCATGCCTATGGATCGACCCGCCGCCTCCTCGTCGGATGATCTGCGGATCGCTGCCGACCTGTCCGGGAAGCTCGCGCGCTTTGAATGCGAGGAGGCCATGACCGATCCCAGCGCGTTCTGATCATCGGCTCGAAAATAGATGCGCGAGAGCCCGACGCGATCCCTTGGCCAAGCGGATCAGCGAGCCGGGGGAAGGCGGTCAAGGAAAATGGGACGCGGATGGGAGTGGCGCTTGGAATACCACGGGCTAAAGTACCGATCTTCATAGGCGTCCGTGCGATGCCGGTCGCGAAGGCTCGCCTTATCGCGGTTGAACCGATCGACGTTTTCTCTGGTCTCATCGCTGCCGCGCGTCGCCGACTCGTGGTGGATCAGCGTTGCAAACGGCGTCCAAACCACGCGAAAGCCCTTGTCGATGGTCCGCAGGCAGAAGTCGACGTCGTTGTAAGCGATCGGGAACACATCCTCGTCGAACGGGCCCGTCGATCGCCAACAGTCCTTCGACACGAGCATGCACGCCCCCGTCACGACGGACAGCGACTGGCGCACGTGCAGGCGACCCATCGGGCCGGGAAAATCCCTGTCTTCTCCGATG
>JBEKAL010000341.1:0-5032 GCA_050015935.1 Roseiarcus sp. | reverse complement strand
CAAGCCCTGTGGCAGCATCGCGCACCCCGTTGGTGATGGTTCTTGAGTCGCAAACCAAGACTATCTCCCTGATTCTTCAGGGCCAACGGGGAACTTCAGTTTTTTTGACGCGGAATTCAGGCCACGCAGAAGCGGCTGCTCCTGCGCCGTCGTTGCGAGGAGCGTAGCGACAGAGCAATCCATGCGGCGGCTGGACGGTGGAATGCTTCGCCGCGTTCGCCATGACGACGGCGCCGGGTCGCATTTATCCACGCTCGGTGTACCATCCCCCGCGCCGCCCCATCCCTACAGCGAGGCCCTCATGTCCGTGACTCCGAAAATGGCGGCGCTCACCACCGTCAGCACGTTCGTCTATCTCGGGCTCGCCGTCGCCGGCGAGGGTGGGTTCGCCGCCTTTTTCTCGCACGCGGCGCTGATCGCGGTCGCGGTCGCGACGCTCGCGATGTCGGCCGTGGCGCTGTTCACCAAGGGGAACTTGAGCTCCGGCGAACGCGAGGATCGCGCCAATCGCTGGGTGATCGTCGCCTTCGCCGTGATCGGGCTCGCCGTCGGTTATGTCCCCGCCCTCACCGACCGCCTGGAGTTCTGGACCCTCGACGGCGACGCCGTGCGCTGGTTCGGCGTCGCGCTGTACGCGCTCGGCGGCGCGCTCAGAATCGCGCCGGTTTTCACCCTCGGCGAGCGCTTCAGCGGCCTGGTCGCCATCCAGCCCGGGCATGAGCTCGTCACCGACGGGCTCTATCGCTTCATCCGCAACCCCAGCTATCTCGGGTTGCTGGTGAATTCGCTGGGCTGGAGCCTGGCGTTTCGCTCCAGCGTCGGCGTCGCGTTGACCGCACTGCTCGTGCCGCCGCTGATCGCGCGCATTCGCGCCGAGGAGGCGCTGCTCGCCGAGCGCTTCGGCGCCGAATACGCGGCCTATCGCGCCCGCACCTGGCGGCTCGTCCCCGGCCTCTATTGAGCGCTCACTTCGCGTCGCGGTCGAGTTCCGGATAGTGGCGGAATATGCCGGATTCGTTGAAAGGCAGGCGGCGCGGCGAATTAAGGTAGTCGGCGATGGCGGGCCGCGCGCGCACCCGCTCACGAAGCGCCGCCAGCGCCGGGTACTTTGCGGAGAATTTCGCCATCGCGCGGGGAAAGGCGTAGGCGAGCCCTTCGCCGAGTTGGAACAGCGACAGATCGACCGTCGTCAGCGAGGCGCCGACGCTGTGCTCGGGTCCGGCGGGATTTTCTTCCAGCACGCGTTCGAAATAGCCGAGGAATTTGGGCAGGCGATGGTCGAGGAAGGCGGTCGCGCGCGCCTTGGCCGGCTTCTTCTGGTCTTCGTAATAGAGTTCGCCCGAAATCGGATGATGGGTGTCGTGGATTTCGGCGACGAAGTCGGTGATGGTGAGCTGCAAGCCGTTGGCGAAGAAGCTGAGCTTCTCCGTGCGCGGCGCGAGGCCGAGTTTGGGCGCAAGATAGGCCAGGATGTTGGCGACGTGCGAGACGACGAAGTCGCCGTCCCTGAGGAACGGCGGCGCGAAGGGGATGAGCGCGCCGTTCTTTCCCCGCATGATCCTCGTCATCGCCGCGACGCCGCGGCCTTCGCCGCGCTCGCGCGCGACGTCGACATAGGGCGCGCGCGCCTCCTCCAGCGCCAGGCGGACGAATTCGCCGCGCCCCTGAATGCCCGGCCAGTAGTACAGTTCGTAGGCCATCGGATCCTCGCTTCCGCGTTCGGGCGCGCGTTACGGCGCCGGGCGCATGCGGTCGGCCGCTGATGTGCTTGACGAGTTCATGCTTCTCGTTCGACGGGCCGACGACCAGAATCGCCCCGGCGTCGGCGACCGCTTTGGCGACCTGTTCGAGGAAGTCCTGATCCTCGGCGGGGCGGTGGCCGGCGCCTTTCTCTCCGACCTGAAAATCGCGGATCGGGCGGTCGGCGTGGACGACGATGGCGTCGGCGTCGTCGGCGTTGAAATGGAAAACGCGGGCCTGACGATGATTGATCCAGACGACGGCGTGATAATGGCCTTGCATCGGGCGGGCTCCTGATCCCTTGTCTTATGTCTTGCATGAAAGCGCAGAACGCGGGCCAAGTCCTTGACCTCGATCACTTCGCTTGGGGGGCGGCGGCGCCTATCGCGCCAGGCGGCCTTGCGCTATAGGCGCTTCATGCAAGTCCATCGCTCCTTTTCGTCGACGCTAATCTCGGCGGCGCGCGCCGGCGTTTTTTCGATCCGACGCGCCTTTCGCCGGCGCGGGGGGTAAAATGAGCGCGCCCGACAAAGTCGCGAATTACCCGATCGGCGAGGGCGAGGCGGGCATGCGGCTCGACCGCTGGTTCCGCCGGCGCTTCCCCGAGCTGCCGCAGGCCCATCTCAACAAGATCGTGCGCAAGGGCGAAGTGCGCGTTTCCGGCAAGCGGGCGGAGATTTCGACCCGGTTGGAGGCGGGTCAGAGCGTGCGCGTGCCCCCGCTCGGCCTTAGCCCCGCGCCCGCGTCGAAGGCGCCGGCCGTCGACCCGCGCGACGCCGAGGCGTTGCGCGCGATGATCCTGTACGAGGACCGCGACCTGATGGTGCTCGACAAGCCCTATGGCCTGGCCGTGCAGGGCGGCTCGGGAACGAAGCGCCACATCGATGGCATGCTCGCCGCGCTCGCCGACAAGAACGGCGAGCGGCCGGTGCTGGCGCATCGGCTCGATCGCGACACCTCCGGCGTGCTGCTGGTCGCCAAATCGCGCGCCATCGCCGCCGAGCTCGGCGCGATCTTCCGCTCGCGTAGCGCCAAGAAGATCTACTGGGCCTTGGTCGAGGGCGTGCCCAAGCCCGCCCAAGGGCGCATATCGCTGTTCCTCGCCAAGGGCGCCGGCATGGGCGAAGAGCGCGGCGCGGGCAAGGACAACCGCGCCGAAATCGAGCGCATGCGCGTCGTGCGTCACGGCGACCCGGATGCGCAGCATTCCCTGACGCTCTACGCCGTCGTCGACAAGGTCGCGCCGCGCCTCGCCTGGCTCTCGATGCGGCCGATCACCGGCCGCACCCACCAATTGCGCGCGCACTGCGAGGCGATCGGCCACCCCATCGTCGGGGACCCCAAATACAACCGCCGGCCCAACAGCGATCCCGCGCGCAACGATCCCCTGCGCGCCGTGCCGCCCGGCGTCGAGCCGAAGCTGCACCTTCTGGCCCGTCGGCTCATCCTGCCGCATCCGCGCGGCGGCATGATCGACGTCGCCGCGCCGCTGCCCGCGCATATGAAGAAGAGCTTCGACATGTTCGGCTTCGACGTTTCGCAGCGCGATCCGATCGAGGACGCGCCCGATGAATGACGCGCCGCCAAGCGAGCCGCCGCGCGATCCGATGCGCGCCGCGCGGGCCGGCATGCGCCCGGCCGCGATCAAGCGCTTCTTCGCCAACGCGAGAGTCGGCGAGGCCGGGGGCGGCGGCTTCGCGCTGCTCATCGACGGACGGCGCGCGCTGACGCCGGCCAGGAAGCCGCTGATTTTGCCCAGCCGCGCGCTCGCCGAGGCGATCGCGGCGGAGTGGGCGGGGCAGGGCGAGACGATCGATCCCGCCTTGGCGCCGCTGACGCGCCTCGCCAATTCCGCGATCGACGGCGTCGCGGCGGCGATGGAGGAAACGCGCGCGGAGATCGCCGGCTACGCCGGGTCCGATCTTCTATGCTACCGCGCCGAGGCGCCCGACGCCCTCGTGGCGGCGGAGACGGAAGCGTTCGATCCCGTGCTCGACTGGGCGGAGCGCGCTTTGGCGGCGAAGTTCCTTCTCGGCGAGGGCGTGGTCCATGTTCGCCAGCCGGCGCGCGCGCTCAAAGCGGTTCGCGCCGCGCTCGAGACCATTGAGGACCCGTTCGCGCTGGCGGCGCTGCACGTCATGACGAGTCTGACCGGCTCGGCCCTCCTCGCGCTCGCCGTCGTGCGCTCTGCGCTGAGCGCCGAAGACGCCTGGCGCATCGCCCACGTCGGCGAGGACTTCCAGATCGCCCAATGGGGCGAGGACGAAGAAGCCAAGGCTCGCCGCGCCGCGCGCCGGCGGGAGTTCGAGGCGGCGGGGCGCATGATGGGGGCGCGCCGCTGATTCCTCGTTCTCTCGCCGGCGCCAGGCGAACGTTTCGTTCGCCGAGTGGCGGCCGGCGAAGCCGGCCGCATGGGGGGGGGCGCGCGGGAGCGCGACGGCTTCGCCGCATGGACGCTGCGCGACCAGCGCGGTCATGGCGAGGGGGGCGTCGCCATGAAGCGCAAAGCCGCGACGGCGCCGAAGTTCTTCGGGTTGTGCGCCGATTTACCTACAATTAATACGTGTTGACTAACCTGCGCCAGTTCTTGGAACCTAGGCGACCAATTCGGCTTTGCTCTGATCGCCGAAGCGGAGGAGCTGCGTTTGCGAGGAAATCCAATCAGGCGGGCCGCGAAGACGCCCCGTGAGAGCAGCCTGGCCGCGCTCGCGCGCGCGGCGAGCGAGGCGCATGAAGTCGTCGAGCGCGACCTTTGGGCCAAGATCGCGACGCCCGAGGCGCTGGCGCAGCGCTATCAGACCGCCATCGACAACATCTCGCAGGGCGTTTGCTTTTTCGACGGCGAATCGCGGCTGATCCTGTGCAACCGCCGCTACGCGGAGATTTATCGACTTGCGCCCGAGCAAGTCCGTCCGGGCGCGACGCTGCGTGAGATCGTGGAAGCTCGCGTCGGCGCCGGAACTTCCGCGGTGGCCGGCGACGCCTATCTCCTGCTGCTGGAAAAGATCACTTCGAGCCGCGATTCGGGAACCTTGGACTCAGAACTGAAAGACGGGCGAACCATTCATATCGGTTATCAGCCGATGCCCGACGGCGGCTGGGTGACGACTTACGAGGATATCACCGAACTGAAGGCCACGCGCGCCGTGGCCAACGAGCGCCTCTCGCTGCAAGCCCTGATCGACTGCCTGCCCGACAGTCTTTGGGTCAAAGACGTCAATAGCCGCTTCGTCATCGCCAACAAGACCACCGCGAAACATATTGGCGTGGCGGGGCCCGCGGACCTGATCGG
>JBEKAL010000340.1:0-3325 GCA_050015935.1 Roseiarcus sp. | reverse complement strand
CGGCATGACGCCGCCGCGACGCTGGTTCTTCCATGGCTGCGTCCACGGGATCGCTCCGGCTTCGAGTTCGGCGATGATCTGATTGGTGACGGTCTCGTAGATCGCCGTCATGGCCGTCCTCCGTCCGGATTGGTGAACAGGGACGGTTCACGGTAGCGATCGTCGGCCGTGCGCTCCTTTGCCGGCCGGCTATCTTCTCGAAGCTCGAAGAGAGTAGGCTGTGCGGTGCGAGCGGCTTTGCGCTGCTCGCGCCGCATCTTCAACAGATCGCGCCACAGAACGCGTTGCCCGTTGACCTCTATTGATTTGGGAAAGGACATTTTCTCCTCCTCGCTGCCGAGGCCCGAAAGTCAGGCGTCGGCTGGCGAGGGGGAGCGCTGTTGAAATTATATCAGCCTGGATTGGTCTGCCGGCTTGTCGGCTTGAGGGCATGACCGCGCATCGTGGTCAGACGCGCCGCACAATTTGCAGGTCCGGGTCTTCCTCGTTGGTGATGCGCGGCCGAAGAGCTCGGCAAGCTGCCGGTCGATGTCCTCCCATTTGCGTACGAGCTCCTTGGCGACAGGGGCGGAATCGAAGTAGAGGCGTAACTACTTAAAATAACATCGATATTAAATGTCTAAAAAATCGTGCCCCCCATTGTGTCCGCATTCCCAAATGGCGGTGGTTCGAGTTCTTTTCACTCAGGGTTGTGTCGCCGCGAGCGAAATAGGGTGGCCGGGTTCGTCCCGGCCTGTGCGCTGATGGAACCATGCATCGAGTTTGGCCTCTCCACGGGAAAGCGCAGAGCGGTCATGTTCGCCGAGGGTTTCGATTGTGTCGACCAAGGGGGATCATCCGTAGTGGCGATGATCGGCGCCGCTTCCATGGTCGTTGCCGGCATCATGGCCGTGCGACCGCGCTTTGGCGTGATGGCTGAATTGCTCATGGCCTCGCTATGGCGTGTTCGAACCGGCCATGCGCTGCCGGCGTGCGGGGGGCTGACGTGCAGGGGAGTCGCGTACGGAAATTTCTTGCGCGCGTGATCGAGTTCGATCGTACGGCGATCGGCACAAGAAAAGCCCCGTCACGACGATCGTGACGGGGGATAGGGACTGCGGTCAAATCATTCACTCGACGCGTTCGGGTTGATCGTGACCGATCTCGGCTTCGGCGACATCGACCTGATCATCGCTTGGCTTCGGCGTCCGAAGGACGACCGGCAGCCAGCTCGATTTTGCGAGCTTGCGCTCGGCCGCGGGAACGAGGTCTCCCTTGGTCCCTTGGCTGAGGCTGGCCGCGATCTTGGGCGACACGCCCTCCGCGAGCGCAGCGAGGATGGCCGCTTTCGAGATGCGCGACAAGAATCGCGCGTCAGCGCGCCACCATCTGGTCATGTCGAGCGTGAGCGCGGTCGTCAGACGGTCGCGCGAGGTTGCGCGCGCCGACGGTTTCTCACCGCGAGACGTCACCAAGTTTATCGTGCCGGCAACGAGGATCGCGAGGAGCTCGAGCAAGGCGCTCTCCTCCTGCGCGATCACCCATGGCCATAGCTCCTTGACGTCCGATGGCAGGCGAGAGGCCCAATCCTCGAGAACGGCCCTCCTTTCCGAGACGGCCTTGTCGCCGTCGCCGTTCTCGATGAAGGACGCGACGTCGGTCAACTTGAGGGCGATCTCCGTCAGCTTCTCATCGTGCTCCCAAGTTTCATAGAAGGCGGCGAGCGCGAGGTCATGAACGATGATCGCGAGCGCGAGATCAGGACGCTTGGCGAGCTCGCATCGCATCGCCATCGTGCGGATGGCGGTGAGCTCCGCGATCATTGTGGCGGAGAACTGCACGCTTTCGGGCTTTGCCTCGGGCGCCGGCAGTTCGCGCTGCTCGCCTTTGGCCGTGGCGCGTTTGAGCGCCTTAGCAACCTCTGGCTTGAGCAAGCCCTTGTGAATGGCGAGCGTGCCGTCGCGCTCGATGCCGAGGATGACGCCCGCATAGAGGCGGGCGGCATCGCTATCCGAATCGAAGCCATGTTCGCTGCGCGACGCCTTGGGATGGTCCCAAAGGCCAGACGCAGCAAGGTCGAGATGGATTTCGACCCATTGCCAGCCCTCTTCGCGCAGCTCAACGGCTTTCGCTTCGAGCTTGGCCGTCGCGAGCTGATGCAAGAGACCGCTATCCTCGATATAGGCCTCGTCCTCGTTGCCGAAGAGGTCGCGGGTGACTTGGCCGCCTGCTTCCTCATAGGCTGTAAGACCGACGAAGCGGGCGAACTTGTCGTTCGCCTCGATTCGCCCTTCCATGACCATCCGGCGCAAGCTGCGGGGCGTCCGCAGATGCTCCGGCGAATCATAGAAGGCCGTCTCCTGACGTTTATGGTCGTCCGTAATGGCGAGCGCCCGCATCTGGTCGAGCGTGACCTCGTCCCTACGGAAGGCCTTCATCAGGCGCGGCGAGACGTTGGCGAGTCTAAGAAAGCCTCGCACCGTCGAGGCCGCATAGCCGAAGCGCAGACCGATGGCTTCCGGCGTCCGCCCCTCGTCCTCGACGAGATGGCGGAAGGCCTCGAAAGTGTCGGCCGGATGCATGTCGACGCGTCCCAAATTGGCGGCGAGGCTGACTTCGGTGTCGTTGTGCCCGTCGGAGAGCACCTTGATCGGTATCAGCCGGTCCTTTGGCCAGTCGCCCGACTTGACGAGCAGGCGGATGGCCGCGCGGCGGCGTTCGCCCTCGATCACGTCGTAGGCGCCGTCGCCGTTGTCGCGAACAACGAGGTTCTGCAGCAATCCTTGCGACTTGATGAGGGCCGCAAGCACGGGGATATCGACGAGGCGATTGGTGCGTCTCGCATTCATCGGACTCGACTTGAGTTGAGATAACAGCGCATGCGTCTCCATGGGATATTCCTTTCCGAGATGGTCGAGACGAATTGGCGGCGTGCGCGCGTGCACGCGTTTCCGGCCGGCGAACCGGCAGCGAAGCGAACGAAGCGAGACAGCCGAGAGGGGAGGAAGCGACTACGCCGCGAGCAGCGTGCGTCTGGTCGTCAAACAATGCTCTCGATTAACGAGATTCGAGATTGTCGACAGAACGGCGATAGGCCGCTGTCGGATGTCAAGGAACTGATGGGGACAGAACTCAATTCCTTGGGAAGTATACCATATCTGCGAGCCGGTGCCGGCAAGGAGCGCTCGGGTCCGTTCGGCGGGCGTGGCGATCGGTTCCGGCGATCTCATACGGTTTCCGGGTGATTCGCTCGCGACAACCCATGTCCCGACCCTCCGCGCGCGGGCTAGGGCGCCCACACATGTTTCGATCGCCGGCGGCCACATCGGATCGTCGCCGTCAAGCC
>JBEKAL010000339.1:0-3345 GCA_050015935.1 Roseiarcus sp. | reverse complement strand
GACCCGCCGATGCGGGCGCGGACAATCTGCTTCGAGAGTTCTGACACTCTTTGATCCGCGGCCACGAAGGCATCAATGGCGGCTTCGTGCTGCACGGCGAGGAAGGAGCCAAGGACGTCGTCTTCATTGACGATTTTCTCGGCGAACCAGCGTGCGTAGGAAAATTCAAAGACCGGCTGGATTGTCGTTGTCGTGACCATACCGGTCTCGATGGCATCGATCAGCGAGCCGAGCCCCACGTTCTTGCCCGCGAACGCGGCGGCGCGCCACTTCGCCCACTCCGGCGCCTTGAGGATGTTGGCCTTCCAGCGGCTGGTGCGCTGGATCAGGTCTTCATCCCAGTCGAAACGCGGTTCAACCAAGTCTCGCGGATCAGCTAACCCGACGCATTTTCCCAGAGCGTCCAGCGCCGCCCAAGTGGAGGCGGCGCCTTCCTCAAGCGCGTCGAAGGCCTTCCTGGTCGCCCCGTCAGGCGCAAATAAATGAGCGTAATCGGTTAGAAGCATCACCACGTGCTGACGCAACCACTCCGCGTCGTCAATTTGCGTTCCAAATGCGCGTATGGCCTCACGGGTGTCTTTCGCCCATGCGATCATCCGATCAAGTCTGGGAATGTCCGTGTCGACCCCGCGCCACAAGCGCTCCAGACCCGCGAAGGCCGGTTTCACTCTTTCGGTATCGGCCATAATCTCGGCGAGGCGCTGAAGTCTGACAAGATCGCGCCCGATGTCCTGCGGAGGCTCGCCCTTGCAATAAGGGCTCAACAACAGGCGCACTTTGCTTTTCTTGCCCTCTCGAAACAGGAAATTCGCGGCGCACGCCTCCGCCCAGTCGCGCTGTAGCCGCGACAGATCGAGGCGAATGGCCTCCGGCGCATAGTCGGCGTCCAGGTCTCCCGTTGCGGCTCGAGCCCGATTCACGATCTCTTTCAAGTCGTTCAAGGCCCCCGGCAATCTGTCGCTCGACTCGTCATCGAGCAGGAAAGCCGCTAGCTGGCCGTCCGCTGCTTCCGGCCGCGTGAGCAAAGCTCCCAAGCCTTGGAGTTCCGGCAGTTCGGAGAGGCCTCTCGATCGCTCCCCCAAACCGATCGAAACACTGAACGCCTCGGTCAATACCCGGAAATTCAATAAGGCCGTCTGAATGTCTTCGATGAGGCGTTGCGCCTCGCGCGCCCAGGCGGGCGTCCACCTCGACTGCTCGATCCCGCGCAATGGGTGCTTCGATGGGTCGCCAACCGCCAGGATAGCCGTGGAGAGGTCCGCGCAAGCTGTACGCAAGAGAGAAAGCGTCCGCGGCGTATGATCCACGCCCGCCGACCAAGACAGGCCGACATCGGGAAGCACCTCTCGGTCGGCCACCACGCGTCCGAAGGCCTCAAAGGCGGACATCCCGTTCCCGCGCCTGCGGTGCAAAGCCGAGACGAGCCGGTTCAGTTCGTCGCGCTTCGCCTTCAACTCGGCGTTCGCCGTCGTCCAGCTTTCCTCGTCCGCGCCACCGCGTTCACGCCACGCCGTCGCGAGCTGCTCGATGACGCTGGACTTCTGCGCCTTCGTCGAATGCACTTCCAGGCAATAGCCGCCGAGGCCAATGTCGTTGAGGCGGCGACGCACGACCTCCAGCGCGGCTGTCTTTTGCGAAACGAACAAAACCGATTTGCCGTGCGCGAGGCAGTTCGAAATCATGTTGGCGATCGTTTGGCTCTTGCCGGCGCCCGGCGGGCCAAACAGCACGAAGTCCTTACCTCGCTGCGCGGCCACGACTGCTGCGAGCTGGGAGGAATCTCCCGACAGCGGAGCGAAAAGCTCGGATGGGTCGATGGCGTCGTCGAGGCTGGCCGGATCGATGAAATCTCCCGAGGAACTTGCGTAACTGTGCGTCGGCGTGTCGATGAGATGACGCACTATCGGATTGCGTTTCAGATCGTTCGTCCGATCGACCAAATCCTTCCACATGAGATATTTGGTGAAGGACAGCGTCGCGAGCACGACCTCTTCGGCGACTTCCCATCCTTTGATGTTCTTCACGTGGCGCTGCACGATCCGCCAGACTTCGGCGACGTCAATCCCGGACGCGTCGCGCGGCAGTTCCCCGTCGAGTTCGGGCGCTAGGAGTTCGAAATCCTGACGAAGCATTTGGAGCAGAGTCGGATTGAAGCGAACCTCGTCCTCATGCAGCTTGAGCCGAAAACCGGACCTCACGCTTTTGCGCTCCAGGCTGACGGGGACGAGAAGCAGCGGCGCACGATAGGGGCCGGCGCGGTCTTGCGGCGTCCACTTCAGGAATCCCAAACACAGGTAAAGGATATTCGCGCCGCCCTCCTCGAAGGCCAGTCGCGATGCGCGAAACAAATCGGTGAGGCGTCCTTCCAGATCGGCTTCCGCCACGTTCGCGTGAAGTTCCCCGCGCGCCATGGCTTCGAGGACGAAGTGCTTGCGTCCGTCCTCGTTCTGCCGCTGGGTGAATAGCGCGGGATCGCGTCCGTCGCTCCCGTCGAGAACCGTCGTTCGACCAAGCAGCTTGAAGCGGCTTCCCGCCGCGAGCATGTCCTCCAGCTTCGCCGGGTCCGGGCATTCGATCGCGATTGTCGTTTTGCTGTCCTTGAAGTTAAGGAGGCGGTTACGCAACGTCAGGTCGAGGAGACTGCGCTTCCAGCTTTCCAGCCGGTCGAGGGGCCTCTCGTCTTTCTGCGGACGCCGGTCCATTTCCTCTTCGAACTGCGGAGTCTCATCAAGGACTTGCGCTTCAACGGCGGAAGTCTTCGCTTCGATGACGGGTCGGGTCCCGCCGCCAAGATCGAGCGGTTTGATCCTAGCGGTGCGAGCCCGCCTGATGTCGACGGCGACTTCGAGAACGGCTTCCGCGCCCTCGGCGATTTGTTTGGCGCCTTGCTCGACCGCCTGCTTGAAACGCGCGGGTTGCCCACCTGTTAGGAGGGTCGTCTCGACGAGGATCATTTCCTGGAGTTGAACGCGCTTCCTAAGCATCTGCGGGTCATCGACGACGCTGGCCGCGAAATCTTCGTCGACAAGCCACACACCGACGAAGGCGTGTCCTTCCGTGAGGACGACAAGTGGATTCAGCCCTGCCTGTTCGAGGCACGATGCGTAGAACAGCGACAGGTCCAGACAGGTTCCGACCTGCCGCAACAGGATGTCGCTGGGACCACGCACCTGCTGGCCTTGGCGTTCGAAGCTCTTCGGCGGGAGAACATAGGCGATGGAACGACCGACGAGCGCGGCCCAAATGGCTTCGGAAATCTCCCAAGGCCTGGTTTTCTTCCCCTTCATATAGCCATCCACCGCTGGATCACGGCCTGCTCGGAAGAGCTTCTCGGCGGCCTCCCGC
>JBEKAL010000338.1:0-3380 GCA_050015935.1 Roseiarcus sp. | reverse complement strand
CAAGAAAGGCCAAGCTGATCCAGGGCGGAAACTCCAGACCGATGTCGCTCATCGCTGCATCCTTAGCCTCGAATATCTCCGCCTGTCCCATCCGGCGCCAGCGCCACCGACTGGCGCCGCAAGCCTCTTACGGGTTGAAACGGGCGGGCTCGGGATTTGGAGCGATCCTGTCTTTTGGCGTGGTGTCGCTTCGTCGGGTTGCCCGCCGTGGCCGCTTGATCAGCTCGGCTCACGCCGGCAAACACGCCGGCCGCCTCGCCGATGCTACACCACGCCAAGGGCCGCGATCCGCGACAACCGGAAAGCGCGCTTTCACCGCCCGCAAGACCGCTTTGCAGTTTGCGGGTGCGCAAGACGTCGTCGGGCGACGCAGTCCTTTCGTGCAAACAAAAAAGCGCATGACAATCAACACATTATAAGGATTCTAAAAAATCGGCCGCGGCTGGTCCGCTTCTTGCTGCTGTTTGTCCACGATCGCCGCCGGCTTCGAACCGAGGCGCGAAGAGGGGAAACGGGAGGAGAGCACGATGGCTGCATACGAGACCTTTTACGACGTCATCCGCCGCCAGGGGATCACCCGCCGCAGCTTCACAAAATTCTGCTCGCTGACCGCGGCGAGCCTCGGGCTCGGCTCGACGGCGGCTTCGACGATGGCGCATGCGCTCGAAACCAACGAGCGCGTGCCGGTGATCTGGATGCACGGCCTCGAATGCACCTGCTGCTCGGAGAGCTTCATCCGTTCGGCGCATCCGCTGGTCAAGGACGTCATCCTGTCGATGATCTCGCTCGACTACGACGACACCATCATGGCCGCCGCCGGCCATCAGGCCGAGGCGATCCTGCAGGAGACCAGGCAGAAGTACAAAGGCAAGTACGTCCTTGCTGTCGAGGGCAATCCTCCGCTCAACGAGGACGGCATGTACTGCATCGACGGCGGCCGGCCGTTCGTCGAGAAGCTCAAGGAAATGGCCGACGACGCGATGGCGATCATCGCCTGGGGCGCCTGCGCGTCCTGGGGCTGCGTGCAGGCGGCCAAGCCCAATCCGACCCAGGCGACGCCGATCGACAAAGTGATCCGCGACAAGCCGATCATCAAGGTGCCGGGATGCCCGCCGATCGCCGAAGTGATGACCGGCGTCGTCACCTTCATCACCACTTTCGGCCGGCTGCCCGAACTCGACCGCCAGGGCCGGCCGAAGATGTTCTACTCGCAGCGCATTCACGACAAGTGCTACCGCCGGCCGCATTTCGACGCCGGCCAATTCGTCGAGCAATGGGACGACGAGGGCGCGCGCGAGGGTTACTGCCTCTACAAGATGGGCTGCAAGGGCCCGACCACCTACAACGCCTGCTCCACCGTGCGTTGGAACAACGGCGTCTCCTATCCCATCCAGTCCGGCCACGGCTGCATCGGCTGTTCCGAGCCGGGCTTCTGGGATCAGGGCTCGTTCTACGACAGGCTCACCACGATCAATCAATTCGGCGTCGAGAAGAACGCCGACAGCGTCGGCATGGCCGCCGCGGGAGTCGTCGGCGCGGCGGTCGCCGCGCACGCCGCCGCCACCGCCGTCAAACGCGTCGCGGCCAAGCGCGCCGACGCCGACGCCAACTCTTGAAAGATAAAGGGCAGGGAACGCGACCATGACCATTCAGACGCCAAACGGCTTCACGCTCGACAATTCCGGCAAGCGGATCGTCGTCGACCCCGTCACCCGCATCGAGGGCCACCTGCGGGTCGAGGTGAACGTCGATGCCGACAACGTCATCCGCAACGCCGTCTCCACCGGCACGATGTGGCGCGGCATCGAAGTCATCCTCAAGAACCGCGATCCGCGCGACGCCTGGGCGTTCACCGAACGCATCTGCGGCGTCTGCACCGGCACGCACGCGCTGACCTCGGTGCGCGCGGTCGAGGACGCGCTCGGGATCACGATCCCCGAGAACGCCAATTCGATCCGCAACCTGATGCAGCTCACGCTGCAGGCGCACGACCACATCGTCCATTTCTACCATCTGCACGCGCTCGACTGGGTCGACGTCGTCTCGGCGCTGAAAGCCGATCCGAAGGCGACCTCGGCGCTTGCGCAGTCGATCTCGCCGTGGCCGCTGTCTTCGCCCGGCTATTTCAAGGACCTGCAGACCCGGCTGACGAAATTTGTCGAGTCGGGCCAGCTCGGGCCGTTCAAAAACGGCTATTGGGGCAGCGCCGCCTACAAGCTGCCGCCCGAAGCCAACCTGATGGCGGTCGCCCATTATCTCGAGGCGCTCGACTTCCAGAAGGAGATCGTCAAGATCCACACCATCTTCGGCGGCAAGAACCCGCATCCCAACTGGCTGGTCGGCGGCGTGCCCTGCGCGATCAATGTGGACGGGACGGGCGCCGTGGGGGCGATCAACATGGAGCGGCTCAATGAAGTCAACTCCATCATCGATCGCTCGATCGAATTCGTCGAAAAGGTCTATCTGCCCGACCTTGCGGCCATCGCCTCCTTCTACAAGGACTGGCTTTACGGCGGCGGACTGTCGGGCAAAAGCGTGATGAGCTATGGCGACATTCCCGAGCACGCCAACGACTATTCGGCAAAAAATCTACTGCTGCCGCGCGGCGTGATTCTCAACGGCAATCTTAGCGAAGTGCTGCCGATCGATCACGCGGACCCCGAGCAAATTCAGGAGTTCGTCACGCACTCCTGGTACAAATATCCCGACGAAACGAAGGGGCTGCACCCTTGGGATGGCGTGACCGAGCCCAATTACAAATTGGGTCCGGCGGCCAAGGGCACGCCGACCAATATCCAGGAATTGGACGAGAACGCTAAATATTCCTGGATCAAATCGCCGCGCTGGCGAGGCAATGCGGTCGAGGTGGGGCCGCTCGCGCGCTACATCGTCGGCTATGCGCAGGGCAATCCGGAGTTCAAGGAGCCGACGGACCGGTTGCTGAAGACGCTTGGCGTTCCGGTGACGGCGCTGTTCTCGACGCTTGGCAGAACCGCCGCGCGCGGATTGGAGTGCCAATGGGCCGCGCATAAGCTGAAGCACTTCCAGGACAAGCTGATCGCCACGATCAAAGCGGGAGATTCCTCCACGGCCAATGTGGAAAAGTGGAAGCCGGAGTCCTGGCCGAAAGACGCCAAGGGCTATGGCTTCACCGAGGCGCCGCGCGGCGCGCTGGCGCATTGGATCAAGGTCAAGGACGGCAAAATCGACAATTACCAATGCGTCGTGCCGACCACCTGGAACGGCAGTCCGCGCGATCCCAAGGGCAATATCGGCGCGTTCGAAGCCGCGTTGATGGATACGCCGCTCGCCGATCCGCAAAAGCCCTTGGAAATCCTGAGGACGCTGCATTCCTTCGATCCCTGCCTCGCCTGTTCGAC
>JBEKAL010000337.1:0-3399 GCA_050015935.1 Roseiarcus sp. | reverse complement strand
CGAAAAGCGGGAAAAGCGGGTCGCGCGCGCCCTCGCCCTTCGGCAGGATCGGCATTTCGCGCGCGATTAGCGCGAAACGCGCGTCGGCTCGTTGGCGCAGAGCCGCGACAAAGCCCAAATCCTCGCGCCGCTCGGAAATGCGATCGAGCGGGGCGCCGGCGAAGCCGAAGGCGAGCGGGGGCGCGATCGTCTTGAAAAAGGCGTCTTTCATGCGTCATCCCTCGAGCCGCCGCCGCCTCGACCGGCGCTGGCCAAGCGGCGCAAAGCCGGCTTAAATCGCCGGCGAATCAGCCGAACCCCAGTCTAAGGGAAAACAAGCCTCATGGGCTTCACGATGACAAGGCGCGGCGCGCTCAAATGGACGGCGGCGGGGCTCGTCGTCTCCTGCGGCGTCCGCTCGCCGCGCGCCTTCGCCGACGACGCGATCGAGACTTACGGTCTGTCGTCGTTCGGCGATCTCGCGCTGCCGGCGGATTTCAAGCATTTCGACTATGTGAACCCCGACGCGCCGAAGGGCGGCCTGTTGTCGCTGCAGATCACCTCGACCTCCGGCAACCAGAATTTCGACACCTTCGACACTCTGAACATTTTTTCCAAGAAGGGCGACGGCGCGGCGGGCATGTCGGCGACGTTCGACACCCTGATGAGCGGCGACGGCGACGAGCCGGATTCGGTCTATGGCCTCGTCGCACGTGCGGTGCGCTATTCCCCGGACAAGCTGACCTACCGCTTCCTGTTGCGCCCGGAGGCGCGTTTTTCCGACGGTTCGAAATTGACCGCCGCCGACGTCGCGTTCTCGCTGAACACTCTCAAGGAGAAGGCCCACCCGACCTATTCGCAATTGCTCAGCGAGGTCGAGAGCGTCGACGCCGAAGCGGAGGATGTCGTCCTGGTGCGTTTCATCGCGGGGCGCAGCCGCGACGCGCACCTCGTCGTCGTCGGCATGCCGATTTTCTCGGCGGCCTGGTGGAAGGGACGCGATTTCGACGCCGCGACCCTCGAAGCGCCGCTCGGCTCGGGCCCCTATCGCGTCAAGACGTTCGAGCAGGGCCGCTTCATCGAGTTCGCGCTCGACCCCGGCTATTGGGGCAAGGACCTGCCGGTCAGCGTCGGCGCCAACAACTTTCAGCGGCTGCGCTTCGAATATTATCGCGAGCGGCAGGTCGCCTTCGAAGCCTTCAAGGCCGGCGCGATCAACTTCCACCAGGAATACACTTCACGCATTTGGGCGACCGGCTACGACTTCCCCGCGGTCAAAGAGGGGCGCATCAAGAAGGAGGCGGTGCACAACGGCGCGCCGACCGGCTCGCAAGGCTGGTACTTCAACACAAGGCGCGAGCAATTCAAGGACCCGCGCGTCCGCGAAGCGCTGGGGCTTTGCTTCGATTTCGAGTGGACGAACAAGAACGTGATGTATTCGTCCTACAAGCGCGTGGTGTCCTATTTCCAAAACACCGCCATGGAGGCCGTCGGCCCGCCGGGCGCCGACGAACTCGCCGTGCTCGAACCGCTGCGCGGCAAGATCCCGGACTCCGTATTCGTCGAACCCTACACGCCGCCGGTCAGCGACGGCTCGGGCAGCGACCGCGCGCTGCTCAAGCGCGCCAACTCGATGCTGCTCGCGGCCGGCTGCGCGCGCGAGGGCGAGGTTCTGCATTTGCCGAGCGGAAATCCCTTCACGATCGAATTTCTCGATTCGTCCGACGTTTTTCAGCCGCATGTCGCGCCGTTCCAGCATAACCTCAAGAAGCTCGGCATCGACGCCCAGTCGCGCATCGTCGACGCCACGCAATATAAGAGCCGCACCGAGAACTTCGACTACGACGTCGTCGCCTCCGCGTTCGGCGGTTCGCTCACGCCGGGCGCCGAGCTGCGCGTGTTCCTCTCCTCCGCGTCGGCGACCATGGTCGGCTCGCGAAACCTCGCCGGCGTCGCCGACCCCGCCGTCGATGCGCTGGTCGAAAAAATCGTTCATGCGACGACGCGCGCCGAATTGAATGCGACGTGCCGCGCGCTCGACCGCGTGTTGCGCGCCGGGCATTATTGGGCGCCGATGTGGTACAACGACGCCGCCTGGCTCGCCTATTGGAATGCGTTCTCCCGGCCCGAACGCCAACCGAAATTGGGAACCGGCGCGCCCGACACTTGGTGGTGGGACGCGGACAAGGCCAAGAAGATCGGGCTTTAGGACGATGAGCGAAGCCTTGCGCCCGCCTTGCGCCGCCGAGCGAGCCTGAGCCGATGCTCGCCTATATCGCCCGCCGCCTTCTCCTGATGATCCCGACGATCTTCGGCATCATGCTGGTCTCTTTCGCCATCGTGCAATTCGTGCCGGGCGGGCCGGTCGAGCGCGCGATCGCGCAATTGCAGGGCAATGAAGTGGGCTCGACCGCGAACTTCGGCGGCGGCGGCGGCCAGATCGGCGCCGGCGCGATCGCCCATGCGGGCGGCGACATCTCCTCGCGCTATCGCGGCGCGCAGGGGCTCGATCCGAAATTCATCAAGGAGCTGGAGAAGCAATACGGCTTCGACAAGCCGGCGCCGGAGCGCTTCTGGATGCTGGTGCGCGACTATTCGACCTTCAATCTCGGCAAGAGCTACTACCGCGACGCGCCGGTCGTCGAGCTGATCAAGGAGAAGCTGCCAGTCTCGATGTCGCTCGGGTTGTGGATGACCCTCATTTCCTACGCGATTTCGATCCCGCTCGGCGTGCGCAAGGCGGTCAAGGACGGCTCGCGCTTCGACACCTGGACCTCGGCGCTGGTCATCTTCGGCTACGCCATCCCGAGCTTCCTGTTCGCCATCTTGCTGGTGGTGCTGTTCTGCGGCGGCTCTTTCTGGCAGATCTTCCCGTTGCGCGGCCTCACCTCGGACAATTTCGCCGACCTTTCCTGGCCGGCGAAGGTCCTCGACTATCTCTGGCACGTCACGCTGCCGGTGACCGCGCTGGTGCTCGGCTCGTTCGCCACTTCGACGCTGCTGACCAAGAACTCGTTTCTCGACGAGATCAAGAAATCCTATGTGCAGACTGCGCGGATGAAGGGCCTGAGCGAGCGTCGCGTGCTCTACGGCCACGTCTTCCGCAACGCCATGTTGATCGTCATCGCCGGCTTTCCCGGCGCCTTCATTGGCGCCTTCTTCACCGGGTCGCTGTTGATCGAGCAGGTGTTCTCGCTCGACGGCCTCGGTTATCTCTCCTACGATTCGTTGATTCAGCGCGATTACCCCGTCGTGCTCGGCACCCTCTATGTCTATGCGCTGCTCGGCCTGGTGGTGAACCTCATCTCCGACCTCACCTACACCTGGATCGATCCGCGCATCGATTTCGAAACGCGCGAGGTGTGATGCGAAGCCTCGTTCGGACTATTGAAAGAGGGACTGCCGCGACCTTTCAAGGCG
>JBEKAL010000336.1:0-3888 GCA_050015935.1 Roseiarcus sp. | reverse complement strand
GTCAGCCAGACGACCCTCTCCGTGCCCGCCCTGACCGGCGCGATCATGTGCATGGGAATCGCGACGGCCAACAGCGTCCTCGTCATCAGTTTCGCGCGCGAACGGTTCGCGGCGCTCGGCGATCCCGTCGCGGCAGCGGTCGAAGCCGGCTTCGTGCGTTTCCGACCGGTGGTCATGACCGCTTTGGCGATGATGATCGGCATGGCGCCGATGGCGCTGGCGCTCGGCGAAGGGGGCGAGCAGAACGCCCCGCTGGGCCGCGCCGTCGTCGGCGGCCTGATCTTCGCGACAATCGCTACGCTGGTTTTCGTTCCCGTCGTTTTCAGTCTGGCGCACAAGCGCGCGCCAAAGACGAATCCTGAGCCGTCAGAGTCCCTGCAACATGTCTGACCCCACCGTCCGACGCAGCTTCAAGGGCAGACTTGGCCTCGCGGGAGTCCTTGCGGGCGCAGCCGTCATGGCGCTCGTCGTCACGGGCGTTGGCGAGCGCGAGAAGAGCAGCGCGAGATTGAAAGAATGGACGGAGGCCCAGGCGATTCCAACCGTGGCGATCGTTGCGCTGAATGCAAAGCCCGGCGTGGCGAGCCTGAATTTGCCCGGCCGTCTCGAAGCCAATCTGCGCGCGCCGATTTACGCGCGGGTCAGCGGCTATGTGAAGGACTGGAAGGTCGATATCGGCGACTCGGTCAAGGCCGGCGAGACGCTCGCCGAAATCGAGGCGCCGGACCTCGATCAGCAGTTGCTGCAGGCGCGCGCCGATCTTTCCAGCGCTCAAGCCAGCGCCAAACTCTCGGAGGTCACGCTGGCGCGCGGGCGCAGCCTGCTGACCTCGAACGCCATTTCCCAGCAGGAAGTCGATCAGCGCGCGGCCGACCTCGCCAACAAGCAGGCCGCGGTCCATTCCAGCGAAGCCAATGTCGAACGCCTGCAGGTTCTGGCCGCCTATAAGAACGTCGCGGCGCCCTTCGACGGCATCGTCAACGAGCGCAACACCGATGTCGGCGCGCTGATCAGCGCGGGCTCGAGCGCGGGGCCGCCGATGTTCGTCATATCGGACGTGCACAAGCTTCGCGTTTCCATCAATGTTCCGCAAAGCTACGCGCCGGCGATCCGCATCGGCGACAAGGCGATCGTCACAGTGCCCGAATATCCCGGCCGGACCTTCCCCGCGATCGTCGCAGCCTCCGCGCGCTCGGTCGATATCGGATCCGGCACGACGCATATGCAGCTCACGGTGGACAACGCCAGCGGCGAACTGATGCCGGGCGGTTACGCGAACGTGCACGCCGATCTCGCCGGCGACGCCGGATCGTTCCGCATTCCCGCCAGCGCGCTCGTTTTCGATCAGGCCGGGCTGCGCGTCGCGATGGTCGATTCCGGCGACCGCGTCTTGTTCAAGACGGTGACGATCGCGCGAGATTTGGGGAGCGAAATCGAGATCGGGTCGGGCGTTCAAGCCGACGACCGGGTCATCGCGGCGCCCCCGGACGGCATTGCGGACGGCGATCAGGTTCGAATCGCCAATGCCCATTTGAAGCCGGACGCCACGATCGCGGGCTCGGCAAAATCCGAGAGCGGCGACTGAGCGAAGCGGGCGCGGGGCGGATTGCGGCGACAGAGTCGCGTTTCCCGTTCTTGTTTCCGCCGCCGCAAGTGCTGTTGAGGTAGATTGACGATTCGAGAATTACGAGCGTGGCACCGTATTCCGTATTCCGCCGACCCGTCGCACACGGGGTTGCCTGGCCCTTCGGCTCGCCAGCGCTCGCCTCGGGCAGGTGCCCGGATCGGGCGTGTGAGTCAGCAGCAAGCAGCGCGCTATAGCGGGTGATTCCGAGATTTGATGGGAAAGCAGCCCCGACGCGGCGACCCAGCACCTGGCCTGCCTTGGAAAGCGATCGCCTTCGATGGTCTAGAGCCGATCCCGTTTCGTTGGAATCGGGATCGGCTCTAAGTTCTTCGTGGAGCGCGTCTTTTTTCGGAAAACCGGTTCCCACTTTTCCGAGACGCGCTCTAAGTCCTCGACAATCCGCCGTCGAAAAATCGCTCGATCGCCGTCGATAGAGCAAGTTGATTCCGTGATTTTTCGTTTTGGCGATTCTGTGCGCAGACAACTTTCACGAATTGCGGATTAATGTGCCATTTTTCTCTTTTGCTGTTGCTTCAGTCACATTTTTATGCGATTCGTGAGTCAAGCGAATCAGGCCTTCCTTCAGGAAGCTGGGCGCGAGTGGAGCGGCAACAATGTCACCGATCAGCAACATGAACAAAGACGGTCTAGATAATTTGATGGACCTCCCGATCGGCAGCTGGGAGGCTGCCGACCTGCTCGGCGCGCGTGAAGGCCTCGGGTTGACCCAAGCGGAGCTTGCTGCCGCCATTGGATACGATCGTAGCGCTATCGCGAAAATTGAAGGCGGGGATGCGCCGCCGCGTCGAGTTGTCGAACTTGCGGTACGATATTTGGTTGAACGGCGTCCTCAGGGGACTCACTTTCAGTTTAGGGACAGGGAGAGCTCGCGATTTCGGCCAATCGGGACTGCAATCGGGATTACCGACCGAAGCTTCCCAGGACAGCCGAATATTGAGGTCGAACTTGCGGCAGGTTCGGCGATCTGGTTCCGGTTAACTCCAGAATTTGATTCGGGACAACGCTGGACGTCCATCGAATTGAAGAAGGCAACTACGCAGAACGGTTTTCCTCTGGTGCAATTAGTCGATGGATATTCGGCTTTGAATTTTGTGCGGGGTCCCGATGGCTTCGGCGTCTACGGGGTACACGGCGACTATTCAACCCCCCCCTCGGTGAGCTTCGCCTTCGAAACCGGAGAGATCTGGGGTGTTGATACATATTTCATCGACGCGGTTAAGCGTCACGCCGGCGACGTGCGGAAACCGGGCATTCCCTATTTTGAAGATCGCTTTAAGCTCGCAATGCACTCGTTCCGAACAGTTCTTACGAGACTTGGAATTAAGCCGCCTTTCAAATGGATCGCCGGAGTTGAAGGCATCAAGGGTTGCGGCATCTACTATCCCCCCCTGCCCGGCCGCTATTTCCCGTCCAACGAACCGTTCGGACCTTCGCTGGTCGATAGGGTGTGCGTCATGGGATCGATGGAAGACGCGGACACCCCTGCCAGCGCTCTAAAACCATTTTTTGCTAAATTGTTTTCCGCTTTCGATGTAGAGCGGCCGGACTATCTCGATGATCTTTCGAATCCAAGAGTGTAGACACGGACATTTTGACGGCCGCGCCTACACGAGCCCCCAACCGGAATCGATGACGAGATTGGCGCCGTTCATGCTCGCGTTGTCGAGCAGGAACAGCGTCGCGGCGACGCAATCGGCGGTCGTCACCAGCCGGCCGCCGGGCGTTTGGGCGCTCGTCCGTTCGAGAACGGCCGTGTTGCCGGCCCAGGCCGGGCTATCGGCGACGATGCCGGGATGAATCGCGTTGAAGCGGATCGGCGGCAGCTCGTAGGCGAGATTGCGCACCATCGTCGTCACCGCGCCGTTGACCGCGGTGACGGTGGTCGAGCCGGGATAGGGCCGCTCGCGCGCCTGGCCGCCGAACAGCACAACCGACGCGTCCGCCGTCAGACCCGGCAGCAGCGCGTGGATCACTTCGACATAGCCGACGAGCTTGATCGTCGCCAGGCGGATCGCCCGACCGACATCGTAGTCCTTGACGTTGTTGCGATCGCGCTCGACAGCGGGAACGGCGAGATGGTCGACCGGCCCGACGCCGGCGAGCTTGGCCGCGATCGTGTGCGGCTCGCCGAGGTCGAACGCCAGGCCGATCGCGTCGCCGCCGAGCTTGCGCGCGGCGGCCTCGGCCCGGCCCGCGTCGCGGCTGGTCAACACGATCCTTTCGCCGCGCGCCGCCAAGGC
>JBEKAL010000335.1:0-3461 GCA_050015935.1 Roseiarcus sp. | reverse complement strand
AAAAGATGTTCTCGAGCGTCCGTCGCATGACGGAGGCGTCGACGTCGACGCCGGTCCAATATTTGACGCCGATAACGCCCTGATTGACGATCATGCCGAGTCCATCGAGCACGCGGCAGCCGCGGGCCTCGGCTTCCCGAATGAGCCGCGTGCGCGGCGGGTTGGGGATCACGTCCGCCACCACGAGCGAAGGGCGCAAGCTTTCCGCATCGAGGCCGATGCGGGCGTCGATGTTCGGATAGAGCCCGACGGAGGTTGCATTAACGACGATCTCGACTTCCGCCGGAATTTTGTAAACGCCCCGCGAAACGACGAGTTCGGCGCTCGTCTTCGTCTTGCTGTTGATGAGATCAACGAGAATGCGTCCGCGATCTTCGTCGCGGTTGACCACGATGATCCGTTTTGCTCCGGCGAAAGCGAGCTCCACGCCGATCGCCCGCGCAGCGCCGCCCGCGCCGAACATCACGACCGTCTTGCCCGATGGATCGGCGACCTCGCGCAGCGACTGCAGAAAGCCCTTGCCGTCCGTGTTCTCGCCGATGAATTTGTCGCCGCGCCGCACGGCGCAATTGACCGCCCCCATCGCCGCGGCCGACTCGCCTAGCCCGTCGAGATACTCGATCACCGCCACCTTGTGCGGGATCGAGCAGTTGAACCCGATCCAACCCATGGCGCGGGCGCCCTTCACCGCATCGCGGAGGTTTCCGGGCGGCACCTCGCAATTGATGTAGCGGATGTCGAGGCCGTGGTGACGGTAGGCCGCCTCGACCATGGCGACGGTGGGATTTTCCGCCGCTGGCATGGCGAAGCAACCCGTGAGTCGACTGAGGAAATTGAGCGTCATGATGTCGCCTTTCAGGCGCCAAGGAAGACGGAATTCATTTTGCCATCGATCCAAGCCGCCGTCTCTCCGACGGCACGATGCAATTCCGTGTGAGATTTGGCAACCGATCAGCGATTCAAACTTCGCCTCCGACAAAGGGGGCCGCCGTCGCGGCGTCTCGGGATAATTGACCTTCCGCGGCGATAATCCGCCTGCAAGTCATCGAGTTTCCGAGGTTTCGCGAAGGAAAGCTTTGGAAAAATTTGCAAATTCAGGCGAAAAGTTGGGAAAAATCTGCAATAATCTTTGACGGGCGCCGCAGGCGGCCGGCCGTCTCAGCCCGGCGCGTCCGGCTTGGCCCGCTGGCGCGCCCTTGCCAGACGCGCCGCGGCGAGCGCCGTCGGCGAACCGACCACCTCGGCGTATTCGCCGTCGAGATGCGCGAGCGACAGCGCGTGGACGTCTTCGGCCGGCCATCGGCGGCCGTCGAGGTCGCTGACGTCGACCGCCCAGCAGGCGTCGGCGACGACGAAGACGCGATAGCCGAGATCGCCGGCGTGGCGCGCCGTCGCCTCGAGCGAACGATGCGTGAGGACGCCGCAGACGACCAACGTCGTCGCGCCGAGCGCATCGAGCGCTTCTTCCAGACGCGTGCCGACAAAGGCGCTGCGGGCGGTCTTGCCGATGATCGTCTCGCCATCGAGCGGCCGCGCCTCGGGCTTGAAATCATGGCCGGGCGAGCCGGGCGCGTAAGGGGAGCCCGGCTCGGTCGAATCGTGACGGATGTGGACGATCGGCAGCGCCTCGGCGCGCCAGGCGGCGAGGAGCGCGGCGATCGCGCCCTCGGCGTTCGGGTTGTTGCGCCGGCCCCAGCGCCGATCGTCGATCGCCTGTTGGACGTCGATGACGAGAAGCGCGGCGTCATGGGGCAGGCGCATGGGACTCCTTCAGCGCGGCGGAATAGCCCGACAATCAAGATCGAGCGCGCCATACGGTTCATAGCCGTCGCCTTCGCGCAGCGTGCGCAGCGTCGCGCCATGCGGCGTCTCGCCGATGCGAAAATCCTCGAAAATGCGGCCGGCGGCGGCTTTCGATCGATGAGTCGCGGTCATTTTCGCTCAGAAGACGTAGGGATAGATATAGAGGACGATGATCTGCTCGACGAGCAGGATGGCGAGGAACAGCAGCACCGGCGAGATGTCGATGCCGCCGGTATTGGGCAGATAGCGGCGAATCGGCCGAAGCGCCGGCTCGGTGAGCGCGACCAGCATGCTCCACACCGATCGCACAAAGTCGTTGCGGATGTTGACGACGTTGAAGGCGATCAGCCACGACATCACCGCGGCGGCGATGATCACGAGCTTGTAGATGTCGAGGGCTAAGATCACAACGTTGAGTATGGCCCGCATGGACGCTCCTTCATCGCCTTGCCCGCTCGGGGGCGTTCAGCGCGCGACGGCGCGCCGCCGCGTCCCCCAAGCGCTTTCTTTCGTTGACACACGGGGGGCGCGCACGTAAACAGCCGCGCGACGGGGCTGTAGCTCAGTTGGGAGAGCGCTGCAATCGCACTGCAGAGGTCAGGGGTTCGAATCCCCTCAGCTCCACCAGACCCCTCGTAAACCCTTGGGAAACCAAGGAACGAAAGAAATCAACGCCTTATCGTTCCCGAGTGTCACACATTGGTGGTACGCTTCGGGGATGAAAGAGGTGTCCAAGACATTTAAATTGCTCGGTTGGAAAGGCGTTTGGTATTACCGCCGCCGAGTCACTTCTGTCCGGGAAATGTCGGCCTGAATTTCGATAAGCGTTTGATTTATTGAGACGAAGCGCCTGTATTGGCCTGTCGTCGACTTGAACTGCGGTTTGGCTTGGCGCGAGGGTTCGCGTCCATGCAAGAGCGCGGGGTCTAACAAGAACCAAACCCTCCAGGAAATCACCCCCGTACAAGCGATCCCCAGCCCGCCAACAGCCCTCAACGCTCATTCGACACCCGTCCCCTTCATCGACAAGATCAGCGTCCTATTCGAGCTTCCCACGGAGCAGGACGCCTACGAAACCCATCTTGCAATTTTGGGGAGAAGGCGGCGCCTTCAAGGACAAGGGCGCCTTCGCCGACGTGAAGGGCGGCAAGTGGGGACCGAGGTCGAGCGCGACGGCAAGATCAGCCGCTCGACCCGCTACTGTCTGTCTTCGGCGCGGCTTTCCGCCGAGCGCTTCGCTCAGGCCGCCAGAGCCCATTGGAGCATCGAGAACGGCCTCCATTGGGTGCTCGACACCGCCTTCGACGAGGATCGAGCCCGAAACCGCAAGGACCACGGCGCCGAAAACCTCGCCGTCATCCGCAAGCTCGCCCTCAACGTTCTTAAACGCGCCAGGCCCGAAATCTCCACCCGACGAAAACGAAAACGCTCAGGATGGTCCGACGCCTTCGCCCGATCCGTCCTCGGCCAAATGCGATAGCCCTGTCATTGGAGCCCCGCCTCCTTGAGAAAGCGCCTCAGATTGTGGTAGCCCAGCGTGACGTATTTCTTGGGATTGGCCTTTTTGGGATCCTGCTCCGCCTCGATGACCACCCAACCCGAATAATTGGGCAACGCCTTGAAGACGCCGACGAAGTCGATTGAGCCGTCGCCCGGCA
>JBEKAL010000334.1:0-3470 GCA_050015935.1 Roseiarcus sp. | reverse complement strand
CGAACGAGATTCGCAAGACTCTGCGGTACAAGCAGGACAATCTTCGCGACGGAATCATGCTTGCATGGGCTTTCCGGCCCGACGCCGTCGAGGCGGCCGAGCGGCTGCGTCGCTTGGAGCAGACGGACCTGAATTTCATACGGCTTGAGCAGGTCCGAATTGACTCACGGCGCTTCCGCGAACATGTCGCGGCTCTCTCAACCGACAACGCCGATTACGAGAACTTCCTTACCTTCGTGCAGCCGCCGCGCGTCGAGGCGGGGTATAAGCGCATCGCACCCCGGATTTACAAATTCGATGTGAGCGAAACCGTCGTCATGAATGCCGGTGCAAAGATCATCAACGTGCAGTGGGATTTCGATTACGGCGCTCGCTTTTCAAGCACTCAGGGATTTTCTTTCGTTCACGGAGGTAACAATGAGCCAGCATTGCAGGTGCCATATGCGTTTCCCTCATCCGGGAAGAAACGGGTCGCCTGTAAGGTGCAAGACGATATGGGCGGCGAGGGACTCTGGACCGCCGAAATCGAGGTGAACTGAAACATGTTCAACCAGTTCGCCAAGTACGAGGACGAGTTTCAGAGTTGGCGGCGCGACGGCCTGTCGGGGCTGAAAGCGGAATCATATAAGTACCTAGACGCGTTGACGTCGTCCGACGACGATCAGGCGCCGCGTGACGGCACGCTCTGGCCCCACCAGTGGGAATCCTTCCTCCGCGTCGTGTATGCGCATGAAATTCTCGGCAAGGCCGAGATTGGCGCCGACGGACTGTTGCTCAACGTCGTGACCGGCGGTGGCAAGACAGCTTTGATCGCGGCGGTCATCGCGTGGCTTCGCATCGCCCACGGCGTCGAGAAATTCGTCTTGCTTTGCCCTAACCTCATCGTGCGTGACCGGCTTGAAGACGACTTCGAGGGCGGCAAGGTCTTTCATGTGCGCGATCTGTTGCCGAAATGGTCGAACGCTCACGCTGAGGACTTCGTCCTTACGACGCTCGGAAGCGGAAAAGAGGGCGGCTGGGCGAGCTTGCTCAGCGCCAGCGTGGTGCTGGGCAACATTCACCAATTCTATCAGAGCAACAAGAGCGGTCAGAGCAATCTATCGGCCCTCATGAATGGTGCAGACTTCGCTTTGTTCAACGACGAGGCGCACAATTCACCCGCACCGGAATACGACGCAACTTTGCGCCGGATGCGCGAGAAAATCGTCCTTCGTATAGACACGACTGCGACTCCCGACCGCGCCGACGGCACGACACCCGACAGCGCCATGATTTACGAATACGGCGTGACCGATGCCCTGCACGACGGGATCATCAAGACGCCGGTGGTCTATCAGCCCGACATCAAGACGGTGCAGTTGACCTACACCGACGCCCGCAGCGGCGAGAAGCGAAAAGTCGAGGAAATCAACTGGGAAGAGGTTGACCGGCTGGGATTGAACGCGACGCAGTGGGTGACCGACGCTGAGCCAATGCGACAGCAAATGGCGATTGCATTGCGTCGTCTTGAAGAACAAGAGCGGCGGGCGAAGGGACGCTATCAGCCGATCCTCTTTGTAGTCGCCGTTTGCAAGGCCGACGCGGAGAAGGCGGCCGACACGCTGAACAGCTACTTCAAGGTCAAGACGTTGCTTGTGACCGAGGATAGCGACGAAGGCGAGCGGCAGAAAGCCAGGGAACTTGGCAAGCAGCAAAAGAGCGGAAAGCCCTACAGGGCTGTCGTCAGCGTCTTGATGCTTCGCGAAGGGTGGGACGTGCCCGAAGTGAGCGTCATCCTTCTTCTACGAAAATTCGGTAGCCGCGTGTACGGCCAGCAAGTCATCGGGCGTGGACTTCGTCGCGTCCGCGTCAAGGGAGTGTCGCCAAACGAGCCGCAGATATGCGCTGTCGTCGATCATCCGAAACTCGAACACGGATGGCTCTGGGAAATCTTTAATGCCAAGAGGCGCACCGGTGTCGGCATCGACGACCTGTTCGACGAAACAGAGGACCTGCCACCCCCGCCGCCGAAGCAAGAAATGGTGAGCCCCAGCCTCGTCATCGATGTGCCGCCACCCGATCCGACGGCGGCCGATGACGGTTCGTTTGACCTGGGTGATTTTGCTCCGCCGCCTCAGCCCGTGCAGGACTGGAAAACAGTCCTGGCCCGCATCGAATACGATCCGACGGTCGTGGAGATCACGAAGGTTGGGATAGCTGGAGTTGTCGGCCAGGAACTCGGCGCGAAGGGCTGGAAGACGATTCACTCGGCGCCCGATCCTTCCAGCCCCGCCGAAGTCTCGATTGTGGTATCCGACGATGCGGTGCGAGACGCCGTGAAGTCCGGCCTTGTAGAAATCGCGGAAACACTGACGGTCGAGGCAGGGTATGCGGCAGGCTTCAAGGATCGCGTGTATGGCGCGCTTGTGTATCACGTCCGCGCCAAGTTTTTGAATGGGGCGTCGCTGGGACTCGCCGAGCGGA
This sequence comes from Roseiarcus sp., assembly GCA_050015935.1. Lineage (GTDB taxonomy): Bacteria > Pseudomonadota > Alphaproteobacteria > Rhizobiales > Beijerinckiaceae > Roseiarcus. Next base: position 1,007 of record JBEKAL010000334.1, on the reverse strand, counting down.
CGGAAGTCAATTTTGCTTGGAAGATGTTGCCGCAGGTCAAAGCTAAGGTCGGCGCCGTTCCGGGTCTGGTGGCGGGGATCATCGAATATGGCGATTAGCAAGCACGGGGATTTCCCGAACCCGGCGAAGAGCCCTTGGAATTTCGAGCGGTATCAGAGCGACATGGAGCGTAAAATGATGCTCCGTCTCGAAAACGATCCGCATGTCGCGAAGTGGATGAAGCGCCACGGCATCACCATCCCGTGGATCGACGGCCAGAAGCACCAGCGCCGCTACGTGCCGGATTTTCTCGTGGAATATGAGGACGGCCGGAAAGCGATCATCGAGGTGAAGGATCCGGGCCGCTTGGATTCGAACGACGTTCAACGTAAGCGGAAGGCCGCGGAGATTTGGTGCAAGCAAAGACTGATCGAGTACTTCGTGGCAACGATTGCGTAGCCAGAGCAGGAAGGGCGCAAAGCCCGTGCTTGCCGGCTTAACCACCAAATCCCACGCCTGTCACCAAATCCCCCCGCCTCGCCGCTCGCTGGTCTGCGCCCTGTCGCTGAGACAAGGGGGTGCCGGGATTGCGAATTGCGGCGGCGGGCGGGGCGCGGTTGCGCCGCCGCTCGGCTGGGGTCATCGCGCGCCGGCGCACCCGCGTCGGACGCCGGCGCGGGCATTGGGCGATTCGTGTCCCCGTAAAACCGCGCTTCCCTCGGCCCCGCAGAGGGAAAAGAGGTTCGCTTCTCTTCGACGCGAGAATAAATAACATAATGACAGTGTAAATAAGCGGAAATCCGATACGCTCGCCGCTGACTTCGCCGGCGCGGAAATTTCCCGTCCTCGATCGCTTTGGATTCTTTGAATCCCCGGAAATTACCCTCGCCGCCGCCTGGCCCCGTCGCGCGCGAAGCGGCGGCGCAGCGCGTCTTTCCTCGATCCGATCGGCGCGCTATAAGGGGCGGCCATGGCCGACGAACCCGAAAACCTCGTTCTCCAGTTGCTTCGCGGCATTCGCGCCGAGA
>JBEKAL010000333.1:0-3593 GCA_050015935.1 Roseiarcus sp. | reverse complement strand
TTTTGGTATGGGAACGTTCCGACGCCCGCCCGTTCAAGCCCGAGTGGCCGGGGCCCGAGCGAATTTCCCCTTGAAGCGGGAGGCGACCTCGGCCGGCACGAAGGGTGAGACATCGCCGCCGAGCGCCGCGATCTGGCGCACCAGTGTCGCCGTAATATGGCGCACGCCGGGGGAAGCGGGAATGAACAGGGTGCGGATTTCCGGCGCCATGGCGGCGTTCATGCCGGCCATCTGCATTTCGTAGTCGAAATCGGTCGCATCGCGCAACCCGCGGATCAGCAGGGTCGCGCCGGCCAGCCGCGCCGCTTCGACGGCGAGACCGGCGAAGGTCACGACGTCGAGCGAGGCGCCCCCGGCCGCCGCCGTTCGCCCGCAGACCGCGCGGATCAGCGCCTCGCGTTCCTCGACCGCCAGCAGCGGCGTCTTGCCGGGATGGACCCCGATCGCCACCACGAGACGGCTGCAGAAGGCGCCGGCCGAGGTGATGACATCGAGGTGGCCGAGGGTGAGCGGGTCGAAAGACCCCGTGTAGAGCGCGGTGACGAGCATGGAAAATGTCTAGCCGGGCGGCGGCAGAGGCGCAATCGGGATCGCCGCCCCCTGCACGGCTCGGAAGTCAGGTTAACGCGCCGATGGGGCTGATTTTGTGTTGACTGGGATGCGTGATTCCCTGGTCGCCCTGATTCGGCGCGGAGCGCGACCATGGATGACTTCACCATTCTGTTTGACGGCGAGGCCGCGCCCAAGGCGCGTCTGGCAATGCTTTTGGAGCATTTTTCGGAGCTTTCGGACGACCGCGAGCCGGATCGGATCATGTACCAGCTCGACGAAGTCCTGCTGCTGGTGACCTGCGCCACGATTTCCTCCTGCGACGACTTCGACGAGATCGTGGCCTGGGGTCAGCATCATCTCGGTTTTCTGCGGCGTTTCTCGGAGTTCCATTTTGGCGTTCCCTGCGAACGCTGGCTGCGAGTCCTCGTCAACCGTGTCGATCCCATCCTCTTTGGCCGCTGTTTCGAAAGCTGGATCGCGGCGCTCTGGCCCGATCGCCACGACCTCATCGCCATCGACGGCAAGACGGCGCGGCGCACCCACGATCGTCGCAAGGGCCTCAAGGCGTTGCATACGCTCAGCGCCTACGCCACCAACGCCCGCCTGACGTTGGCGCAGCTCTCGGTTCCGGAAAAGACCAATGAGATCACCGCCATCCCCGATCTGCTCGATCAACTCGCTGAGGCCAAGCAACTCGAGGGCGCGCTCGTCACCATCGACGCTATGGGATGCCAGGTCGAGATCGCCGATAAAATCGTGTCCCACAAGGCCGATTATCTGCTGGCCCTGAAGGGCAATCAGCCGACGCTGGAAGCCGATGTCGAGAGCTATTTCGACGATGCGCCAGCCAGCGAACTCGTCTCCAAATCCAGCGTCGAGAAAGGCCATGGCCGCATCGAGACGCGTATCTACACGGCTTCCAGCACCGTCGACTGGATCGCGTCAGACCGAAGCTATCCCGGAGCGCCGCGCTTCGCCGGCATCAAGACCATCGTCAAGGTTCACGCGCGCGTCGAATACGCCGACCGGTGCAGCTTCGACACGCGCTACTTCATCTCCTCCGCGCCCCGCGACATCGAACGCATCGCTGCCGCGGCACGCGGCCACTGGGGCGTCGAAAGCATGCATTGGCTGCTCGATGTCGAGTTCAAGGACGATCTGTCACGCTATCGCACCGGCCATGGCGCCAAGAACATGGCCGTGGTCCGGCGCTTCGCCCTTGGTCTCGTCCGCGCCAACAAATCAAAGGGAAGCGTCAAGACCCGCCGAAAGGCGGCCGGGTGGAGCCCCGACTTCCTCCTCGAAATCCTTCAACTCAAATGACCGTTAACCTGGATTCCGTGCCGTGCGACACAATGTTACTGCAACGTGAGAATGTCCCCTTTCTGCAACGTGAGAATGTCCCCTTTTCGCAGATAGGCGAGGGGGACGTAGGGTGGGGGACGATGTGTTGGGAATGAGCGCTGGAGAACGGCGGCGGTCACATGTGGTTCGGCTGGTCGTGGGGAAGAAGCTTGGTCAGGGCGCGGCGGCGGAGGAGCTTGGGATTTGCGTACGGCAGGTCAAGCGTCTTGTTCGTGCCTATCGTGCGCAAGGGGATGCCGGGCTTGTTTCGAAGCAGCGCGGGCGGCTTTCGCCGCGGCGGCTGAGAGGCGAGGTCCGGGCGGCGATCGAGGGGCATTTACGTAATAAATATAGCGGGTTCGGTCCGACCTTGGCGGCTGAGAAGCTGGCCGAGATCGAAGAGATAGAGATTTCGCGCGAGACCATCCGGCGGCTGCAGATCGCTGTGGGCGAGTGGAAGCCGAAGTCGCGCAGGGCCAAGCGGGTGTTTCGGCTGCGCGAGCGGCGGCCGCGGTTCGGCGAACTGATCCAGATCGACGGCAGCCCGCATGACTGGTTTGAAGGGCGCGCGCCGCGCTGTGCGCTGATCGTGTTCATCGACGACGCGACCGGGCGTCTGACGGCGCTGCATATGGCGCCGGCGGAGTCGACGAAAGCCTATCTGACAGCACTGCGGCGGCATGTGCTGGCGCATGGGACGCCGGTGGCGCTTTACTCGGATCGTCACGGGATCTTCCGCGTCAACGCCAAGGAGGCGCTGAGCGGCGACGGCAAGACCGAGTTCAACCGTGTGACGGAGCGGTTGCGGATCGAGCAGATTTGCGCTCTGACGCCGCAGGCCAAGGGCCGTGTCGAGCGCGCCAACCAGACCTTGCAGGATCGCCTGGTCAAAGAGATGCGCTTGCGCAACCTCTCGACGATTACTGAAGCCGAAGCGTTTTTTCCGGCTTTCATCGAGACCTTCAACGCCAAGTTCGCGGTGGCGGCGCGTGATCCGGCCGACGCGCATCGCCGATGGACCCTCGGGGCGGCGGCGCTCGAGGAGGCCCTGGCGCGGCGCGAGGAGCGCGTGTTGTCGAAAGCGCTGACGTTCAGTTGCGGCGGCGTGAGATATGCCGTGCAAACCAAAGGCCCCGGCGTGGCCCTGCGCGGTGCCAAGGTGATGCTGCTGCACTTCATGGATGGCTCCATGCAGGTGCGCTACAAGGACCGGATTCTGATCTGCACGGCCTATCGGACCACTGGCGTGGCGTCCCCCGCCGAGGATGAAAAGACCCTCGACGCCCGCCTCGACGCGGTGATCGCCCGCCTTGCCCGGCTCCAGCCGACCGCGTCCGAAGCACTCCCGCCGTCGCTGGCGCAAGGCTGTGGATAACGGCGAGCTCCGCTCCGCTATGCGGGGCTCCGCTCCGCTCGCCGTTACCCACAGCCACCCCATCGCAGCACAAAAGGGGACATTCTCACGTTGCGCAAACAGGGGACATTTTGATTGTGCGTTGACAGGCCGCGCGCGACACAATGCCGTTGTTGACCGTGCTGCAGGAACGCGGCAAGCAAGGCGCCCACGTCCGTTGCTTCGGCAAGGAGAGCAAGCAATGCTGCACACCGCTCGCCGCGCATGCAATCGCCGCTCTGCAGGCGTGGCTGGAAGAGCCATGCCGTCGCGATGGCTTTTTCCGAACGTGCATGGCAGTCGC
>JBEKAL010000332.1:0-3617 GCA_050015935.1 Roseiarcus sp. | reverse complement strand
CACCAGTTGACCCAATAGACGCCGGCGTCTTCCAGCATCTTGGCGATCGGGACGACGTCAGGGGCTTCGTTAGGATCGACATTCAAGACCATGTTGCCGCCGGTCTTGGCAATTTCGGCCTTCAGGTCGCCGAATTGCTTTTGGCTGTTGCCTTCGCTACTCAAGACGTCGACCGGCAAACCCAAGGCCGCGCCCAGCGCCTTGGCGCCTACGTAGTAGTAGGCGTGGTAGGGATTATCGAGTCCCCGGATCATGACTACGAGGGTAGTCTTTTCGTCTGCATTCGCTTGAACAAGGCCGGCAAAGCCAATTGTCAGGCCTGCAAGCAACGCGGTTAGAAAACGGGTCTTTTTCACTTTAGTCCTCCTCTGGAACAGATCACAGACAGAATTAAACAACTTGAACCCTTAGTCCTTGTAACTATTTACAGCTTTACGTTGCGCTCTCCTCCTTACTATTGAGCCGTCAAACCTCCGTCAACCACGACTATCGATCCCGTCATGAACGGCGCGTCATCCGAGACCATGTAAAGGATGGCTTTTGCTATGTCCTCCGGGACGCCGACCCTCCCAAGGGGCTGCCAGTTTGCTTTGGTTTCAGCTACGTTTGCATTTGGACGATAGTGGCCGACCACGGCGTCGCCCATTTCGCAGCGTCGTTTCTTGGCGTCGGCCCGAGCGGCTTCTTCGCTTGGAAAAGTCGCCCGGTTTGGACAACGCGCATGGCGGGCCCGTCGGCCCGATAGAGGCGGCCAGGCACGGCGAACTTGAAATGGATCTCCTGACCGCCGAGCTTGATGGGCTCTAGCCGCGCATAGACCCGCACCTCGCAGCGCGCCGGTGGCGAGGCCGAGATCATTTGCGGCCGCCATGCCGTCGATGACGGCGTGCGCCTGGTCGCGGCGGATCACGGCGCGATAGTCGGGCATGGCGGGAGATCCACGTCAGCGGCGATCTCATCAATTCGGTTCAGGACAGCCTCGGAAAGCACAACTTCGCTCGCGGATGCGTTCGCGGCGATCTGTTCTGGATCTTGCGCTCCGCAAATCACGGAGGTCACTTCGGGACGATGGCAGAGCCAGGCGAGCGAGAGCTCGGTCAGGCTCAATCCCTCGCCTTTGGCGACCAACTTGAGGGCATCGGCGGCGGCGAGATATCGCTCGAAAGCGGGTCCAGACAGCTTCGGATTCTCGGAGCGGACGTCTTGGGCTGTGAAGCGCGTTTGCGGGGTGAAGCTTCCGGTGAGAAGGCCCTGAAATAGCGGGCCGTAGGGAAAGAACGCCAACCCCTTTTCGCGGCAGTAGGGAAGCACTTCCTTTTCTGTGCGATACTCGAGCGATTCCGCATGGTACGTCGCAGGGTTCCGCTCGAGCACATTATAGAGCGCCTGGCAGGAGACGATCGGAACCATTCGCGACAGCGCCTCGGCGTCGGCCACCGAAAAGTTTGTAACGCCGATGCGGCGCGCCTTTCCGGCGCGGAGGACATCCTCAAGCGCCCTCGCTGTCTCTTCGAGCGGAGTGTCGTGATCGGGCCAGTGCAGTTGCAGCAGGTCGAGATGATCCGTGCGGAGTCGGCGCAACGAGGCCTCGACGTCCGAACGCACGGTCGACGCGGAGAGCGAACGCGAGATCGACTCGGAGAGCGGACGCGAGATGGTCCGCGTGTCGTCCCATACGAGTCCGCACTTGCTTGCGAGGAAGACTTTGTCGCGGCGGCCTTGCAGCGCCTCGCCGAGCAGCCGTTCCGACTCGCCGAAGCCGTAGACCGGCGCCGTGTCGATGAAATTGACGCCTTCCTCAATCGCCCGGCGCACGGTTGCGATCGAGCGCGCATCGCTCGACCCCTCCCACCGAGAGCCGCCACCGAGCGACCAACAGCCTAACCCGACTGCGGAGAATTGGACGCCCGGGATGGCTGGAACCGTCTTATACTTCATAAAGCTGCTTCCTTCCCTTGCCCGCGTATAAGCGTCCGCGCCACTTCGGCCGCTCCAATTTTCTCGCGTCGACCGCGTTTCAACTTCACATTGGATGGAGTTCGCGACAACTCTTCCTCAGGGGCGGCGCACGGACGAGCCCTCGCCTAACGGCATCGCCTCCTCGCGTTGCGGTTGTCTGGTAATCGTTTGTCGCCTTGCTACATTTCATCCCGTCCAACGGATCGATTTGAGCGAAATTTGCTCGCGCCTCCCCTCCCCATGTCGTTATCTCGGTGTATTCAAACCGATCCGCTGGCGCAAGTCAAGTGCAATCTGATATCTCACCTGTCAATCGTGACCGACGTGGGCCCGATCGCGCACGCCGCCTTCGGAGCGGCGGGGAGGCGCGAAGATGATCGGAGTCGACTGGGGAACCACCCACCTTCGCGCCTATCAGATTGGCTTGGACGGGAGCGTCGTCGCCTCGCGCTCCACGCCGAAGGGGATCTTGCCGGTCTCCGACGGGAACTTCTTCGCCGCTTTGGAGTCCGCGATCGGAGACTGGCTCGACGCAGAGTCGGCGCCGATCCTGATGAGCGGCATGATCGGCAGCGGTCAGGGTTGGCTCGAGGCACCGTACGTCGCGCGCCCTGCGACGCCCGCCGCCATCGCCGAGGGTTTAGCCGAGGCAACCTGGGGCAAAGGTCGGCGCGGATTCATCTGTCCCGGCCTGACCTGCCGAGATAGCGATGGGGCGCCCGACGTCGTCCGAGGCGAAGAGGTGCAGGCGTTCGGCGCCCTGGCGCTGCAAGCCCAGCAACCAGCAACCAGCGACGATCGTCCTTCCTGGCGCGCACAGCAAGCACGTCGCGGTCGTGGCGGGCGCCGTGAGCGGGTTTGCCGCCTTCATGACCGGCGAAGTCTTCGCGGTCCTTTGCCAGCACAGCATTCTCGGTCGGACGATGACACACGGGCCGGTGGACTGGCGGGCGTTTGAGCACGGCGTGGAGCGGGCGGCGCAATGGGGCGGCCTGCTCCACCATCTGCTCGGCGCCCGCACGCGCGTGTTGTTGGGGGAGCTCGCCGCCGCAGGACAGGCGGACTACCTCTCCGGCATGCTGATCGGGCATGAGATGCTCGCCGCGGGCGGCGGCGGCCCGGTCGCCATTATTGGCACGGCCGACCTTGCCGAGCGCTGCCGGCGAGCCTCTGACAGGCTCGGCCGTCCCGCCGAGGTCATCCCCGGCGACGCCGCCCGCGCGTCGTCGAAGAGCGCCAGCGGCAAGGCGGGCCAGCTTACGAACATCCGCACGCCGGTGGCGTCACGCACGAGGGCGAGCCGTCCGAGTGTCTGCTCCTGGCGGATTGCTGCCGTTGCAGGGATCGCACGGGTCACTCTATATGTAGTGGGTGTCTATATGTAGTGGGTGTCTGCGGTAACCGGCTAGGCACGGAAAAAAGTTTGGAAATTCTTGGAAAAGTTTGGAAAAGCTTGGAATTTCCTTGGAATTTCCTTGGAAAAATTTGGAAATCCTTGAAAAAGCTCGGCGCTGCGGCGATAGGATACTCACCCTCTAGCACTACTTTGGCAGTTTCATTCGATCGCTCTCTTGAGCGGGCGTCGACAATGGGGGCGGCGAACTGGCGGAGGGCGTGCGAAGGCGGCGACGATGGCCTTTCGGATTGCGGGAAGCGTT
>JBEKAL010000331.1:0-3635 GCA_050015935.1 Roseiarcus sp. | reverse complement strand
CTCAGATGACCGGCGACGTGAGCCATGCCCGCCTCCCGCGATTCATGGCCGTCTCATCTACCAGCGAAAAACTCCGATGGGAATCCAACCCCCGTCGAGTCAATCAGCCGGAAACCGTATCACTCCGCCGCCTTGGCGTCGCCCTCCAACGCCGCGGCGCCGGTTTCGAATTGCAGCCGCGCGAGCCGGGCATAGAGGCCGCCGGCCGCCAGCAGGCTCGCATGCGCGCCTTCTTCGACGATGCAGCCGCCGTCCATCACGAGAATGCGGTCGGCGTTGACGATCGTCGCGAGGCGATGGGCGATGACCAGCGTCGTGCGCCCTTTCATCAGCGCGTCGAGCGCGCCCTGCACCAGCGTTTCGTTGTCGGCGTCGAGCGCCGAGGTCGCCTCGTCCAGCAACAGCACCGGCGCGTTCTTGAGGATCGCGCGCGCGATCGCGAGGCGCTGGCGTTCGCCGCCCGACAAGGTCGCGCCGCGCTCGCCAAGCGGCGTATCGTAGCCTTGCGGCAGCGCGGCGACGAAGCCGTCCGCCGCCGCGCGCTTGGCGGCCTCGACGATATCGGCGCGCGTCGCGTCGGGCGCGCCATAGGCGATGTTGTCGGCGACGCTGGCGCCGAAGATGAAGGCGTCCTGCGGCACGAGCGCGATTCTCGCGCGTAGCGCCTTGGGATCGACTTCGGCGATGTCGACGCCGTCGAGCGCGACCACGCCGCGCGTCGGATCGTAGAAGCGCTCGAGCAATTGAAACAGCGTCGTCTTTCCCGCGCCGGACGGCCCGACGATGGCGACGACCTCGCCCGGCGCGACGCGGAAGCTCACATCATGGAGCACCGCCTCGTCCGGGCGTCCGGGATAGGCGAAGCCGACGCCGCGAAAGGCGACTTCGCCGCGCGCCGGCGACGGCAAAGCCAGGGGCGCGCGCGGCGCGACGATGCGCGGTTCGACCGCCAAGATTTCGCCGATGCGCGCCGCCGCCCCGGCCGCCTGGGAGACCTCGCTCCAGACTTCCGAGAGTTGGCCCAAAGCGCTGGCGCCCAACACCGCGAACAGCAGGAACTGCGACAACTCGCCGCCGGTCATGCGGCCTGCGATCACGTCCTCGGCGCCGAGCCACAGCACCACGATGACGCTGGCGAACGCCAGGAACATCGCGGCGACGGTGACGATGGCGCGCGATCGGGTCATCGCGCGCGCCGCCGCATAAGCGTCATTGGCGGCGGCGCGATAGCGTGCGGCGGTAAAGCGCTCCGCGACGAAGGCCTGCATCACGCGCACCGCCGTCAGGCTCTCGGTGGCGAAGGCGGTCGCGTCGGCGAGCGTGTCCTGGGCGAGGCGCGAGCGCTCGCGCACCGCGCGCCCGGCCGCATAGAGAGGCAGCACGATGACGGGAATCGCGACCAGCACATAGGCCGAGAGTTTCGGCGAGGTGATCACCATCAACGCGATCGCGCCGATGAACATGAAGAAATTCCGCAGCGCGATGGAGGCCGACGAACCGAACGTCGCCTTCAGTTGCGTGGTGTCGGCCGACAGGCGCGAGACGATCTCGCCGGTTTTTTCCGCGTCGAAGAAACTCGGGTCGAGTCGCGTCAAATGGGCGAAGAGATCGCCGCGCAGATCGGCGACGCCGCGCTCGCCGAGCGTCATCACGAGGTAGTAGCGCGAGCCCGAGGCGAGCGCGAGAACCGCGACGACGCCGATCAGCGCGCCGAAATAGAGATGAATGAGGCCGGAATGGGCGTCGGAAAAGCCGCGATCGATCATCAATCGGACCGCGATCGGCACGACGAGCGTCGCGCCCGAGGCGACGATCAGCGCGGCGAAGGCGCCGAGGATTCGACCGCGATAAACGAGCGCGTAAGGCAGCAGAGGCCGCAGGGCGTTCAGCGAAACGCGGGCCGGCTTCGGCGCCGCGCTGGGGGACAAGGTCATCGGGCCGCGGGCTCCTCATCGAGGTCGGGCATGCCTTACCTCATGATATCAGCGCAACAATCAAGGCCTGGGACTTCGCGCGGGCGCTTGCGCCGCACGGTCCCGCGCATTATAGAACCGCCAATCTCAACAGCGGCTGGCCTCCCGACGGCCGTGGTTTTATTTGCCGAGGACCGGACGATGAAGCCCGACATTCACCCGAATTACCACATGATCAAGGTCGTCATGACCAACGGCGAGGAATACTACACCCGTTCGACCTACGGCGAGGAAGGCGCGACGCTCAATCTCGACATCGATCCGAACACCCATCCGGCCTGGACCGGCGGCTCGCAGCAATTGATCGATCGCGGCGGCCGCCTGTCTCGCTTCAACACCCGCTTCGCCGGTCTCGGCATCGGGACGAAGAAGTAAGAGCGATCCCGCCAGACGCTTCTCGAGAGCGCGCCGCCTTCGAGACGCGTGAATGCCGCGAGGCCGCTTGCGCGGCCGTCAGGCGGCTCTTCACAACCTCCGGATCGACGTGATCGCGCCGAAGGCGTTTTCCTCGATGCGCGCGCGCGCCTGGGCGAGCGGCTCGCTGACCACCTTCATGTGCCAGCCGTTGGCGTGCAGCAGCGTTTCGGCGTCGCGCATGACGCCGACATGGCCTTTCCAGAAGATCAGATCGCCGCGCCGCAGACGCTTCAACGCGTCGTCGACCGGCGCCGGCGAGCCGAGCGTCGCCTCCATCATGTCGCTGTCGCGCGGCGCCTCGATTCCGGCGGCGCCGAGCGCGCTCTGCACCAGGCCGGAACAGTCGATTCCCTCCGAGGTGCGCCCTCCCCAGAGATAGGGCGTTTCGGCGAAGCGCTCGGCGACGGAAACGAAGTCGGGCTCGAAACTGTCGATCGGCGCGAGATGCCGGGCATAGATGCGCAGCCCGTCGGGCGTGACGGCGAAATCGCCGTCGAACCCTTCGACGCGAACGAGCGCGCCGAGCGACAGCGCGAAACGCGGCGGCTGTCTGACGCTGGCGCCGGGATAGGCATGGGTGCGCAGCGCCGCGACGCGGTGCGTCGGCTCGATGGGCGCGGCGAGGGCGGCCGTGGGCAAGTAGCCGACATAGGAGTCGCGCGCCAGTTGCGCCCAGGCCCAATCGCCGCCCTCCTCGTAGACGACGACGATTTCGCCGTGCAGAGCTTCGGTCTCCAGCGGCGCCTCGGCGTCGGGCGCGCGCCGCAGCGGCGCGCTCGCGCCAACAATGCGCCGCTCTCGCCCCTCGGCGAAGTTCGCCGCCTCGACCTTGCCGCGCAAAGAGACGGCGGCGAGGTCCGGGCGCGCGGGCGTGACGCGGCGATCGAAGGCGGGCAGGGGCATGAATGCGTCTCGCGGGCGAGGGCGCCAAATTCCAGGGATCGCGGATCAGCGTCGGCGAAGGGTCGACGAGGCGGGGCGCCGCCGCCGCCGTCGCGCGGTCCGAACCGCTGTTATCCCCTATTGCCTTCCGCGCAAGGAGAATTCGCCTCGGCGGATGCGCTCGGACAGGCCATCGGCGATCGCGGCGACCCGATCCTCGCCGTAATTGGCGACCAATTCACGAAATAGGGTATCCCCATCACTCCAGTTAGGCGAGCGGGCTGGTGTCTTCAACATTTCCGACGATGGTGGCGTACGTGGCCGGTCCGACGGCGACGGCCTGCTGAGCGAGCCTGTGGAAGA
>JBEKAL010000330.1:0-6205 GCA_050015935.1 Roseiarcus sp. | reverse complement strand
GAAAAGTCGTCCCGCAATCTCACCGCTGATGGCATCGCCCGAATCCTCCAACCCCAAAGGAATCAGAAAATTCGCGCCTGGGGAATCCCCCCATGAGTCAGCCGGCGGAGCCGTTGGTATTACCCGAACATCCCGACCATTCGAAGCTTCTACAAGACCGTCGTGCACGCCTACGTCATGAAGCTCATGGAGGACGGGAAGATCACTAAGGACAAGCTCAACGCCGCTGCGGCGCTCTTGAACGCAACGGACCCCTTTGAGGGCCACCCCGGCGACGACACGACGCTGGACGAAATGGTCAAGCTGAAGCCTTGGCCCTTGAAGGACGAGTGGAAGCCGCAGCCCGCGACGGGCGCGGTCACCATGTGACCAAATCTACTTGTCCCCGCCTTCCTCTTTCTCGGGAGAGATTGATCGGCTGGAAGACGTGAGGTGAGCGAAGCGAGCCGAGCGTCCTGATATATGCCCTCTGTCCATATGTACTTGTCCCCTGTTATAGAGGGTATATATCAGCATACTTATATGGAATATATGGAATATGGAAACCTTAGGGACAGGTAGATTTGGACAGCCGTTGTGCAATTAATTGCACGTCTGCCCGACGAGGACCATACGCGGAAGCCGTCCGATGATACTACGGACGGCACGCCGGTTTCGTCTCGTACTCAGCCGTCGCGGAGCGCGGACGTAATCTGGAAGAGTTGGCCCAAGATGCTGGATCACCGGAAGATAGGGGCGCACGCCACGGCGATACATCGGCCGGTTGCGTGCACGGCGCGATTGTCGCTCTGCCTGGTCGATGGCTTGCCCCCCGCGTGACGGCGATAGGGCCACCACCTCAATCGGCATTTGGCTGTCCCAGGGGACTTACAAGCCCGCCAGCGCCCCTCCATGGGTTCTCTGCTCCCCCTCACCCACAGCGGGGTTTGCGGAACTACACGGCCGTCCCTGCGAACTTTGCCGAAGATGCTCGCCGATTGGATTGGAGTTGAAGTCGCAGCGCTAAGCCGGCAGACCCGTCAGCCGCTCCGCCCTGCCTCCAGCGCGTGGACCGTGGCGCGCCCTAGTAATTTTGGAAACAGCCCGGCACTCCTTATGTCCGCTTGCCGACCTGAGACTTGGGACGGCGTAGCGCCCCGGCATCGTGAGGGCAGGAAGTTGGCGCAGGAAAGAACGATCCGCATCAACCGGGCTCCGGTTCTCACCTTGTGGGCTGCGGTCGTCGCCGAACGGCTGGGCTTCGATCGCGATGCCGCGCTGACGCTGGGACGCGCAGTGGCGGGTCTCAACGCTTACTCCAAGGGCGTCTCGCTTGGGCTATTCGAGCCGTCATCGAAGGCGGTAGACGAACGTCTTCAAAAAGCGAAGGTCGGGACCACTCTGCACGTCGACCTCATGCACCGCGCCGTGCCGGTCACGAGCACTGCCGGGGGTCTCCGAGCACTCAGCAAGGATCGACCGATCACGCCGGCCAGTGTGGAGCGCTATCTGGAGAGCAAGTTCGGCGAAAATCTCGGCTCCGCAAGGCGCGCGATGGCGAAGCTCGCGAACTCACTGCCTCCAGCGGAAATTGCCGCACGGGCCTACCAACTGTACGAAGAATTTCGCCCCGCGATCCCCGCCGGCGTCAAAGGGTGGGGCGCGGCCGGCGAACTTGATCTTGACCTGATTGAGGGGCTTTCGGAGCGTTGATGAACGATCGCGGCGTCGAAGCTTCGGTCGTCCAAATTGGTGACAGTCAGCCAACGCCCGATGTAGTGCAAGTACTTGCACCAGCTTGCGAAGGTCAACCTGCAACACGAACAGCTGTCGCTGGAGCGAAAATCATGTTCCAAGCGACATTGATGGACCGCAAGAATGAAGGCTCGTCGTCGGCGCAGCAGCTGCTCCGATGCCGGCAAAGGCACAGAAATTCAAGGAAATCGAGGCGCGCGAGTGACAGCGCCCGTGACTGGCCGGAGGTCAACCCCGGCGACAACCAAGATGTCGCTGAGCCAAACCAAAGGTCAAAAACGACATTTCACATAAGGCGGAGACGCCCCCATTTCCGTGGGCACAGCGTCGATACGGCGGTCGGCGAACGACAAAGGTTTTCCCGTGCACGTCACCGCACCCGTCGGCCCACATCTCGCGCCGAAATCCCGGCAGCATGCGCAACCCCCATTGCGAATGCCGAGATCGAGAACCACAGTGGGCTGGAGATCGCCGCTCCGCAGGCAGCGAATACGCCGCAGCATCTTGCGACCAGCCCTTGCGGGAGTTGCCGTGAGCTTGATAGTCGAACACCTGTTGAGCCGGATGCGTGTCGCCTCGTATCAGCCGCTTGGGCTTCCTTCGCCATGCTGCGAATGGATGGGATCGCATGATCGCTTCGGCCACGGTCGGGTGAAGGTCGGCGGCCGGAATGTTCATGTGCGACGGGCCATTTTGGTCGCCCGTGGGGTCTCGCTCAGCCCTGATCAACACGCGATCGCCCTTTGCCAGAACCCCAGGTGTGTGAACGACGAGCACCTCATCGCCGGAACGGCGACAGAAGCCCGCGCGTTCGGGCTGCACGGACACGTCGGCATGGGCGAACTGTTTGTGGCGCAGCAGATGATCGCCGACGGTGAGGCGACAGCTGAGCAGTTCGCAATCTGTTTGGAGGTCAGCGCAGCGCTCCTGATCCGCGCGATCGCGAAGTGCAGTTGGGAAGGTCAGGCTTTCAAGAAGGCGTCGTGACACGATCGGGGTGCGCCCCGCCGGGCTGATCGGTTTCGCACCGCTCGACCGCCGTGGCGGTGGGGTATTGGTTGGCGGGCTGACCGTCGGCAATGGGCGGTCTTCTTCTCGTCTGCTCTCTGATCGCTGATGGCGCTTTCGGACATTCCCCTTTCGGCAGGGTCTGGCCGAGAGCCGACTGGCGGGTTTCGGCAAAGCAAATGTCGAAACGGACGATAGCGGCTCTCAAGCAGCGCCTCCAGCGCAGCCCCGACCAAACGACTCGTTACACCCTCTTGGCTTCCTGTTACGTCCATCTCAAGCGAATATCGGAGAGCAGATCGTCAATCTCGCCTGTTGCGTTTCACGCGATCATGACGGCGCGCCCGTTCACCTCGGTCGGGCGCTTCTCGCCGTTAGGACCTCGGGGCATCGGGATTGCTCGCTTTGCGAGACGGAGGCGGAGAGGAAGAGCGCACTGGCAGCGCGTCGATGGGCGGATGATGTCCCTGAGCCACGTATTGGCTCGCAGGAATCTCTATTTCCGCACCGTTGGGGTATTTGACCAGCACGCTATCTTGATCGCCCCATCCGTTCTTGATTCTGCGGATGCCCTTTGCCATCGCCGCCCCCTGCTTTCCGCTAAGCGCAGGAGGGATGTAGGACGGTCGCGACCCTCGTCAACCCCTTATTCTCTGCGGGTCTCGGCAACGCATGGAGAGAATTGGCGATGAACTCGCGGCTATCGCGCTGCGCCTTTTCTCTTGTGGAGATTTGAAGATCGTCTTGCCTTGGTTGCGGCACGCGGCGCCTTGCGCTGACGGCCTTCCTTGCCCAGCGCTTTGGCGGGTCAGTGTCGGATATGTCAATCGGCGCAGGGTCCGGACGCCGATCAGCGTCGCAATGTATTGGAAGTTTTCAAGGCGATGGGGTCAGATGCCGGAGCCGATCCACACGCGCGGCTGCGTCCCTCTGAGTCAGGTCGCGCAGGTGCGAAGCGATGAGGTGACGCGTCCTCGCCTCACTTCCGCACTCGACAAGGGAACCTGAGTAGTTTCCGAGGCTGGCTCGCCTTGACCCATGCGGCGCAAATTGGGAAGTTAGGCGCCTTCGCTCAATCGCGCCGACGCCCGTGGCCTTTCGACTAAGGGTGCCGGAATGCAGATCGCTCATCCGCGAGCGGGGCGTTCGCGATGCTGCGAGCGAGCGCGCTGAGCAGGCGCATCCAGACCTTCGCGACCAGCGGCACTCTGACAGACAAAGAAGGAAGTTCCGAGATGGCGACCCACGCCGATCCTCCCAAAACGCCCGCCGCGAAGTCCAGCGCGAAGGCCGTCGCTAAGGACGACCTGCAGAAGCTACCGCTCGCAGAGGTCGAAAAGAGACTCAGCTCATCCCCGAACGGCCTCACCGAGGCCGAGGCGAAGAAGCGGCTGACACAGTATGGCCTCAACGAGATCGCGGAAAAGAAGACAAACGCACTGCTCAAGTTCCTCGGCTACTTCTGGGGCCCCATTCCGTGGATGATCGAAGTCGCGGTGGTTTTGTCCGCCGTCGTTCGTCACTGGCCCGACTTCTTCATCATTCTCGTCCTGCTCCTCGCCAACGCGACCATCGGCTTCTGGGAAGAGCGCGAGGCTGACAATGCGATCGACGCTTTGAAGGCGCGGCTTGCGATCAAGGCGCGCGTCAAGCGCGACGGAAAATGGGTTACGCCGCCGGCGAAGGACCTGGTTCCCGGCGACGCGATCCGCCTGCGTTTAGGCGATATCGCTCCCGCCGATGCGCGTCTGTTGGACGGCGACGAAATCTCCGTGGATCAATCGGCGCTCACGGGAGAATCGTTGCCGGCGACACGAAAATCCGGCGACGCGGTTTTCTCCGGTTCGATCATTCGTCGCGGCGAGATCGACGCGCTCGTCTATGCGACGGGCGGGAAAACCTATTTCGGCAGAACGGCGGAACTGGTTGAGACGGCGGTCACGGTCAGCCATTTCCAGAAGGCCGTGCTGAAGATCGGCGACTTTCTCATCGTTCTCGCGTTGATCATGGTAGCCGTGATCGTCGCGCTCTCGATCTATCGCGGCGAAGCCATTCTCACGACCCTACAATTCGCGCTCGTCCTGACCGTGGCCGCCATCCCCGTAGCGATGCCCACGGTGTTGTCGGTGACGATGGCGGTCGGGGCGCGCAAGCTGGCGAAAAAGCAGGCGATCGTCAGCAAACTGGTTGCGATCGAGGAATTGGCCGGCGTCGATGTGCTCTGCGCCGACAAGACGGGCACGCTGACGCAGAACAAGCTGACTCTCGGAGCGCCCTTTTGTCTCGACAAAATCACGCCCGACGATCTCATCCTGGCCGGCGCGCTGGCCTCGCGACAGGAGAACGACGACACCATCGATCTGGCGGTGCTGGGCGGCCTGAAGGACAAGGGCGCGCTGAAGCGCTTCGAGGTCACGCATTTCACGCCGTTCGATCCCGTGCACAAGCGCACCGAGGCGACGGTGAAAGGCGCGGACGGCAAGTTCTTCAAGGTGACGAAAGGCGCGCCGCAGGTCATCCAAGGCCTGTGCGAGAAGGCCGCGGCGGGGAAGGACGCAGTCGACAAAGCCGTGAATGACTTCGCCGCGCGTGGTTTTCGCGCGCTGGGCGTCGCGCGAGCCGAGGGTGACGGGAAGTGGCGATTGCTCGGGGTGTTGCCTCTCTTCGACCCTCCGCGCGTCGATGCAAAAGAGACCATCGCGGTCGCAGCCAAGATGGGCGTCAAGATCAAGATGGTGACGGGCGACGCGCTGGCGATCGCGCGCGAGATGGCCAAGACCCTGGGGATGGGCGCAAACATACTCGACGGCGCCCAACTCGGCGATTCCAAGACCGACGAAACGCCAGAGGTCGCTAAGCGGATCGAGAACGCCGACGGCTTCGCCCAGGTCTTCCCCGAGCACAAGTTCCACATTGTCGACGTCATGCAGAAGCACGATCACATCGTCGGCATGACGGGCGATGGCGTCAACGACGCGCCTGCGCTGAAGAAGGCTGATTGTGGCTTCGCGGTCTCCGGCGCCACCGACGCCGCGCGCGCGGCCGCCTCCATCGTGCTGGTGATGCCGGGGCTCGGCGTAATCATCGACGCGATCAAGGAGAGCCGCGAGATATTCCAACGGATGAACAGCTACGCGATCTACCGCATCGCCGAGACGTTGCGAGTGCTCCTGTTCATGACGCTGGCGATCGTCGTCTTCAACTTCTTCCCCGTCACCGCGATCATGATCGTGATGCTCGCCCTGCTCAACGACGGCGCGATCCTGTCGATCGCCTACGACAATGTCCGCTATCGGAACCAGCCCGAAGTCTGGGACATGCGGACGGTTCTGACGATCGCCACCGTACTGGGGCTCGTCGGCCCGATCGCCGCTTTCGGGCTATTTTATCTGGGCGGCCGAGTCTTCCACATTGACCGTCCGCAGCTCCAAACCATGATGTATCTGCTGCTGTCGGTTGCCGG
>JBEKAL010000329.1:0-3678 GCA_050015935.1 Roseiarcus sp. | reverse complement strand
CGCTGGCGTCCTGGTCACCATCAACTCTGACGACCCCGCCTACTTCGGCGGTTATGTCAACGCCAACTACCGGGCCGTGCAGGAGGCTTTTGACTTGACGACCTCCGACCTCACCGCACTCGCCAAGGCATCCTTCGCAGCCTCCTGGCTCGAGCCAGCTGAGAAAGCGACGAAAATCGAGGAGGTGCAATTGTATCTTCAGCGTCTCAACAAGGCGCGAGCCGCCCCGACCGGATATTCCTGAGCGTTACAGATGGCCCGTGCTTGGCCTCAGCGCACGATTTGGGGATGCCACACGATCTGTTCTGGTTTATGGCTATGCGACGGGCGTGTTCTCGAGCCGCAAGCTGGAGCGGGCGACGTATGATTCCGTTGCGTTCCGCTTCATCGCCGCCAATGATCATCCCGACCACGATACGATCGCGGCGTTCCGGCGGCGTTTCTTGAAGGAGACCGAGGCGCTGTTCGTTCAGGTTCTGCTGCTGGCGCGCGAGATGGACGTGCTGAAGATTGGCGCGGTCGCGCTCGACGGCACGAAAATCCACGCCAAGGCCAGCCGGCACAGCGCGTTGTCTTATGAACACGCGGAGAAGATCGAGGCGGTTTTGTCGCAAATCTTTTCTGTGGGCAGGGTGGGCCAGGAGCGATGACGAGGTTTACCCCGCCAGCGAATAGAACTGCTGCACTGGACGCAATTTGCCTGTCGCCAGCAACTGCCCCTTTCGATTCATGTGCATGAGCTCGACCCCGGCAAGGGTCGCCGCAGCTGATCGAAAGGATTTGAACCCCAGCATTGGCCGGGCCATTCGTTTGATGGCTCGGTGATCTTGTTCGACGATGTTACTCAAACATTTGTTTTGACGGATTTCGAAGTCCGCCTCATGCTCCGCATTGTAGCTTTCGATCGCCGCCCTGTTGGCGCCGCTTTTGTCGATTGTGATCCTCTCGGGCACGCAGTGCTAACCGATCGCCTTGGGTAGGAACCGCAAGGCGGCTTTACGATCCCGCTTGGCCGTCAACAGGAAGTCCACCGTGGCGCCAGCCTTGTCGACCGCCCGATACAATTATTTCCAGACGCCTTTGACCTTCACATATGTCTCATTCAATCGCCAGCTGGCGCCAACCGAGCGCTTGCGGGCTTCCCCGATTTCGGATCACGGGACCAGCGGTCGGACTAAATCAGACGCTTGGTTGCCCCGCGTTCCGATTGGGCGACATTGCCGGGCCTTCGGCAGCGCCCTATGTCGCAAGTCATTCCCTGTCGCAGTGCTCGCGCTTAGCTTAGGACGCGCTTCAGCCGGCGTGCTCGCGAGCCGATTGTTTATGGAATATTCGGCAATGAGCGAAGGTGCGAGTGAAGGAAGCGGCTGCCCAGGTTCCGTACGAACAATTCGAAGAAAACTGGAACACGGTCGGAGAGAAAGATGGACACGAAAACTGAGATGCAGACGGGCAAGTGCCCGGTCGTGCACGGAACGACGAACCTCGGAATGAGGTCGAATAGCGACTGGTGGCCGAATCAGCTGAACCTCAAGATTCTCCGCCAGAACTCGCCCCTGTCCGATCCGATGGGCGAGGCGTTCGACTATGCGGAAGAATTCAAGAAGCTCGACTTCGCGGCGCTGAAGAAAGACCTCGCCGCGCTGATGACGGACAGCCAGGACTGGTGGCCGGCGGATTTCGGCCACTACGGGGGGCTCTTCATTCGCATGGCGTGGCACGCCGCCGGCACCTATCGCGTCGGCGACGGCCGCGGCGGCGCCGGCGCCGGCCAGCAGCGCTTCGCGCCGCTCAACTCCTGGCCGGACAATGCGAGCCTCGACAAGGCGCGCCGGCTCTTGTGGCCGGTCAAGCAGAAATACGGCCGGAAGATCTCCTGGGCCGACCTCATGATCCTTGCCGGCAATGTCGCGCTCGAGTCGATGGGCTTCAAGACCTTCGGCTTCGGCGGCGGTCGCGCCGATGTGTGGGAGCCCGACGAGACCGTCTACTGGGGCAAGGAGGACACCTGGCTCGGCGACGAGCGCCACACGGGCGACCGCGAGCTCGAGAATCCGCTCGCCGCCGTGCAGATGGGCCTCATCTACGTGAATCCTGAAGGCCCGAACGGCAAGCCGGATCCGCTCGCCGCGGCCAAGGACATTCGCGAGACCTTCGCGCGCATGGCGATGAACGACGAGGAGACGGTTGCGCTCATCGCCGGCGGACACAGCTTCGGCAAGACCCACGGCGCCGGCGATGCGTCGCTGGTAGGCCCGGCGCCCGATGCAGCGCCCATCGAGGAGATGGGCCTGGGCTGGAAGAGCAGGTTCGGCACGGGCAAAGGCAAGGACGCGATCACGGGCGGCCCGGAAGTCACCTGGACCACGACGCCGACGCAGTGGAGCAACAATTACTTCGAGAACCTGTTCGGTCACGAATGGGAGCTGACCAAGAGCCCGGCGGGTGCGTGGCAGTGGCAAGCGAAGGGCGACGTCGCCGCCACGATTCCGGACGCCTTCGACCCGTCGAAGCGTCACGCGCCGACCATGCTGGTCACCGACCTCTCGTTGCGGCTCGACCCGGCGTACGAGAAGATTTCGCGCCATTTCTATGCGAATCCGGATCAATTCGCAGACGCGTTCGCACGGGCGTGGTTCAAGCTCACGCACCGCGACATGGGTCCGCGCGCCCGCTATCTCGGCCCGGAGGTCCCGGCGGAGGAGCTGATCTGGCAGGATCCGGTTCCCGCCGTCGATCACGCGCTGATCGACGCCAAGGACATCGCGGATCTCAAGGCCAGGATCCTCGCCACGGGACTTTCGATCTCCGAGCTCGTCGGGACCGCCTGGGCCTCGGTGGCGACCTTCCGCGGCTCCGACAAGCGCGGCGGGGCGAACGGGGCGCGCATCCGTCTCGCGCCGCAGAAGGATTGGGACGTCAACCAGCCCGCCAAATTGGCGCGGGTTCTCGAGACGCTTGCGGGCGTCCAGAAAGCGTTCAACGACGCGGCGAGCGGCGGCAGGAAAGTGTCGCTCGCCGATGTCATCATTCTCGGCGGCTCGGCCGCCGTCGAGCAGGCCGCGAAAAAGGCCGGGTACGACTTGACCGTTCCCTTCGCGCCCGGCCGCACGGACGCAACGCAGGAGCAGACCGACGTCGAGTCCTTCGCCTATCTCGAGCCGGTCGCGGACGGCTTCCGCAATTACCTCAAGGCCAGATACGCCGTCTCGGCGGAGGAGCTTCTGATCGACAAGGCGCAACTCCTGACGCTGACCGCGCCCGAAATGACGGTTCTTGTTGGTGGCCTGCGCGTCCTGGGCGCGAACCACGGCAAGTCGCAGCACGGCGTCTTCACGCAGCGGCCGGAGACGCTGACCAACGACTTCTTCGTGAACCTCTTGGACATGAGCACCGAGTGGAAAGCGACCGCGGATGAAAATGTGTTCGAGGGACACGACCGCAAGAGCGGCGAGCTGAAGTGGACCGGCACCCGTGTCGACCTCATCTTCGGCTCGAGCTCCCAGCTGCGCGCGCTTGCCGAAGTCTATGGCTCCGCCGACGCGCAAGCAAAGTTCGTTGCCGACTTCGTGGCGGCGTGGACCAAGGTGATGAACGCCGACCGATTCGATCTCGCCTGATGCCTGCTGAAAGATTCTCGAAGGCTTTCACGGCCGACGCGCTACAGGCTCTGTTGCA
>JBEKAL010000328.1:0-3700 GCA_050015935.1 Roseiarcus sp. | reverse complement strand
CTCCATCCCAGCGACCGAACCACGGGCGTCTCCTTCTCCCTGATCTCTTTGACGCAGGCGATCCTCGGCGGGCTGCTGACGGCGGCGCAGGCGCGGCGCAGCGCGAACCTCATCGCCAAACACCTCCTGTTTCCCGACGGCGCCCACCTGATGGACAAGCCGCTCGCCTATCGCGGCGGCCGGGAGACGATCTTCCGTCGAGGCGAGTCGGCCGCGTTCTTCGGCCGCGAAATCGGGCTCATGTACGTCCATGCGCACTTGCGCTACGCGGAAGCGATGAGCGTTCTCGGCGACAGGCAGGCGTTGTGGGACGCTCTCGTGGTCGCCAATCCGATCGCCGTCACTGAACGCGTGAGCCACGCTTCGCTGCGGCAGCGCAACGCCTATTTCACCAGCAGCGACGCGGCGTTCCGCGATCGCTACGCGGCCTGCGCCAAGTGGGCGCAGGCGAAGGCGGGCGAAGTCGCGGTCGACGGCGGCTGGCGCATCTATTCCAGCGGCCCGGGGATTTACGTCGCGCTGGTCGTGCAGCACGCGCTTGGCGTGAGGCGGCGCTTCGGCAAGCGGCTGGTCAAGCGATCCCTGCCGCCCGCGCAGAAGCGCCTGCGGCTCGCCGGCGTTCCGCCGGCCCGCTGACGACCGCCCGCTATCGCGCGGAAACCGCTGCGGCGTCGCGCGGATCGAGAGGCTCGGCCGCGATCGACGGTTTGAAGCGAGGCCCCTGCGGATCCAACACGAGGTTGACGATTCGCGGGAAGTGTCCGTGCCCGTTCGGCAGCGGTCCGATATAGATGACGCCGACCTCCGCCAAGTGTTGCTCGAACGCCGCCGCCACGCGTCGCGCCACGTGAGGATCGAGCGCGGCGAGCGCTCGGTTCAGCACGATCCAATGCGGCTTCTGCAGGAGGATGCGGGTCATCGCCAAGCACTGCTTGTCATTGTCGCTCAGCCGCCGGTCCCATCGCTCGTTCTCGTCGAGCATGGGCGCGAGGTGTTCGAGACCGACGACGGCGAACGCTTCTTGGATGCGCGCGTCGTCGAAGGTCTGCGGCGGATGGGGATAGGCGAGAGCCTCGCGCAGAGTCCCGGGCGGCACGTAGCCCGGCGTCGGCATGAAGACCATCGACTGGCGATGCGGACGCGCGATGCGGCCGCCGCCCCACGGCCAAAGTCCCGCGATCGCCTGGAACAGCGCGCGTTCGGAGTCCCGATCGCCGGTGATGAGCACGTGATCGCCCGGTTTAACCTCCAGATGGGGCTCGGTCAGGGTGAGGCGCCCGTCGGGCGTCGCGATCCAGAGTTCGTCGATGACGATCGATTCCTCGTGCCGCCCGTCTAACTCGATCTCGCTTTGACCTTCGCCGACCTTTTCGATTGTCACCAGCATCTTGCGGAAGCTCGCGACGCGAAGGAGCGTCGCCCGCCAGTCGGCGATGCTGGAAAAATTGTTGGCGAACCAACCCAGCGCTTGCTGCACCTGGTTGAAGGCGCCGACGACCATCATCAGTTTGCCGAAGGTCATGCCGCCGTAAAAGTACGAGGGCGCTGCGGCGAGGATCGGCGCGACGATCGCCAGCCAACCGAACCCCGCCGTCACGCTCGTCAGCCAGGTCGTCGCAACGATGATCTGCTCGAAGACTTGGACGATGCCGCGAATGATCCAATCGAGACGCTCCTTCTCGTCGGCTTCGCCGCCGTCGAGCGTGACGCCCTCGATCTCCTCGTTCACCCGCACGAGGGCGAAGCGAAACTGCGCCTCCCGCGCATAGCGCTCCGCGTTCAGATGAATTAGCGGACGGCCGACGCGCCAGCTCAGTAGCGACGCGACGCCGGAATAGAGCAGCGCGCACCACACCATGTAGCCCGGCGCGACAAAGGCGTGTCCGGCGATCGTGAGGACCATCCTGTCGGACAATATCCACAACACGCCGACGAAGCTCAACAGCAACACGCTGGACTGCAGCAGGCCGATGCCCAAATCCGTCGACAGTTCGGTCAGGTGCCTGGCGTCCTCATGGATGCGCTGGTCTGGGTTTTCGCCGATCTCGCCGGTTTGCGAGAGGCGGACGGCTCTCAGCGGCGCGAGCCACTCGGCGGCGAGGTCTTCGACCAACCGCTTGCGCAGGACGAGCTTCGACTTCAGGTTGAGCCACGCTTGCGCGACGTTGAGGACGAGCAGGACGCCGGCCAACTCGGCGAAGACGCCGAGCTGGACGATGAACTCGGAAACGTCCTTGCGCGACAGCGCGTCGTAGAACGGCTGGTTCCAGGCGTTCAGTAAGATCTGCGCGTATGCGGTCGCGCCGACCACCGCCACCAGGGCGAGGAGCAACGAGATGACCTTGCCGCGCTGGCGCGGCGCCCACAGCGCCGCCGTCATGCCGATCAACTGTGAGACGAGGCTGTCTTCGGCTGGCTTGTCGCCGTTTCCGGCGTTCGGCGTCGCATTTCCCGCTCTCGCCATTGCCTCGCATCCGTTCGCTTTGCGCTCGGGGCGGTGTCCGTAAGCCGGCCGCTCGACATGATCCAGGCAGTGCGTACGGCGCCGCGGGGTCGAGGCTGATGTAATTATCCGATTTGGCGACCAAGACAAATGATCGGCCGGGGCCGATCGCGCGAGCGCTGCGACGAAATGACGCCCTTGTCGCGGCGACGATCCCCTGTGAGCGCGCGGCGAGGCGGGCGAAGCGCGCGCCAGCGCGGCCGCCCCTTTGGCGCGCTTCCGAAAGGCCGACCTTGTCTGTGTGGCGTCTCGGACCTACGCTCGGCGTCGGAAGCTTAAGATGAAAGTCCCGCCCAAGCGCCAATGGCGAGCCGCCGCCAGCAGCGGCGATCCCCAGCGCGCCGTCGACGACAGCTACGCGACAGCGTGGACCGCGGAGGCGGCCGACAGGCCGTGGTTCGAGATCGATCTCGGCGCAGTCGCGACGCTCGGCGGGCTCGAGGTCTATTGGGGCGAACGCGCGTCGGCGAAATATCGCTTCGCGTCGTCGCTCGACGGAGAGGCGTGGTCCGAGTTCTGCCGCACGCGCCATGGCGAGGGCGGACAGGACGTATTCGCCTTCCCCCCGGTCGAGGCGCGGTTCGTTCGCTGGACCAGCGAGGACTCGTCGGCCGAGCGCGGGCCGGAGATCGTCGAAATCAATCTCTACGCTCCCGAGGAGGCCGCCTCGGTGCGCGAGGCGGGCCGGCTCGCCGCGCTGGGCCACGCCGCCGTGAAAGTTCCCGCCGGGGAGAGCATTACGGTCGACTTCGGCGCCGTGCGGTCTCCGCTCGGCGCGCTGATCGACTGGGGAGAGGCGTACGGAACCGTATTCTCGGCGCATCTCTCTGACGACGGCCAGACCTTTCGCGAGGTGGGCCGCATCGAGACCGGCGACGGGGCAAGCGACAGCTTCTGGTGGCGCTCGACGACGAGCCGCTATTTTCGCCTGACCGTGCATAAGGCGAGCGCGCCCGGCGGCGCCGTCGTCAACGAGCTCAAGCTGCGCATCCTCAACAAGGATCGCATGCCGATCGGGCAGTTGGAGCGGGCTGCGCAATCCGGGCGCGGCGAACTCCATCCGCAATCGCTGCTCGGCCGCCAAGTCTATTGGACGGCGCTGGGCGAGTTCGATCAGGGCGAGCAGGCGCTGTTCGACGAATATGGCGATCTGGAGCCGCGACGCGGCTCGCCCCAGATCACGCCGCTCGTTCGGCT
>JBEKAL010000327.1:0-3703 GCA_050015935.1 Roseiarcus sp. | reverse complement strand
TTCACTCGATTGCGCCCCATGCTCCATCTTCGCCGCCATTCGCCATTCAGCCGAATCAGCAAAATAGCAAATCCCAGCGCCGCGCGAATCTGCGAAAATCGTGACTCAGTAGAACTAATCGCCCGATGGTCCGCTTCGCTTCGGGCGCCGCTTGCGGCCCACGCGCGTATCCGCCATCTTTAGCCCATGAGCGAATCGTCGCCCCGCGGCGAGCCCTCGCGTCTCCTCGCGGTCCTCGGCCCCACCAACACCGGCAAGACCCACTTGGCGGTGGAGCGCATGCTGGGCTTTTCCTCAGGGATGATCGGCCTGCCGCTGAGATTGCTGGCGCGGGAGATCTACGATCGCGTCGCCAAGGCGCGCGGGGCGCGCAGCGTGGCTCTGGTCACCGGCGAGGAAAAGATCGTTCCGCCGACGCCGCGCTATTTCGTCTGCACGGTCGAAGCCATGCCGCTCGACCGCAGAACGGAATTTCTCGCGGTCGACGAAATCCAGCTCTGCGCCGACCCCGAACGCGGCCATGTCTTCACCCACCGCCTGCTGCACGCGCGTGGGCGCGCCGAGACCATGCTGATGGGCGCGGCGACCGTCGCGCCGCTGATCCGTCGTCTCTGCCCCGACGCCGAGATCCAGTCACGCGACCGCTTTTCCCGGCTGACCTACGCCGGCTCCAAGAAGCTCAGCCGCCTGCCCAGGCGCAGCGCGGTGGTCGCCTTCTCGGCCGACGAGGTTTACGCCATCGCCGAGCTGATCCGTCGTCAGCGCGGCGGCGCGGCGGTGGTGATGGGCTCGCTGTCCCCGCGCACCCGCAACGCCCAAGTGGAACTCTTCCAGTCCGGCGAGGTCGATTTTCTGGTCGCCACCGACGCGATCGGCATGGGGCTGAACATGGACGTCGATCACGTCGCCTTCGCCTCCTTGCGCAAGTTCGACGGGCGGCGCGCGCGCTGGCTCTATCCCCAGGAAATCGGCCAGATCGCCGGGCGGGCCGGGCGCTTTCGCCGCGACGGGACCTTCGGCGTCACCGGCGACGCCCCGGACATGGACGCGGACATGGTCGCCGCGGTCGAAGGCCACGTCTTCGCAGCCGTGAGCGCGGCGGAGTGGCGCAACGCGCGGTTCGATTTCCAGTCCCTCCAGAGTTTGATGCGCTCGCTCGCCGCGCCGCCGCCGGCGCCGGGGTTGAAACTCGCCGAGGAAAGTCAGGACGAGACCACCCTGCGCCAACTCGCGAACGACGAAACCGTGATCCGCCGCTGCCGCGACCGCGCCAACTTGATCCGGCTGTGGGAGGTCTGCCAGACGCCGGACTTCCGCAAGGCCACGCAGGACGAGCATACCCGCCTGATCAGCGCCATGTTCGAGCACCTGACGCAAAAGAATCGCCGCCTGCCGGAGGACTGGATGCAGGGCCAGTTCGCCAACCTCGATCACCTCGACGGCGACATTGACGCGTTGTCGGCGCGCCTCGCCCGGGTGCGCACGCTGGCCTATGTCGCCAATCGCAGCGATTGGCTCGCCGATCCTCAGGGCTGGCAGGGCCGCGCCCGCGCTCTGGAGGACCGGCTTTCCGACACGCTCCACCAATGCCTGATGCAGCGATTCGTCGACCGGCGCACCAGCGCCCTGCTGCGAAGCTTGAGCCAGCGCTCCGGCCCCATCCTCGGCGGCATCGGCGCCGATGGGGCGGTGACGGTCGAGGGCCATCGCGTCGGCACTCTCGCCGGCGTCGCCTTCGAGCCGGAGCGCGGCGCGTCCGCCTTGGAAAATCGCGCCTTGCGCGGCGCGGTCGAGCGGGCGGTGGCGCCGGAAATCGCCCGTCGCCTCGGCGACCTCGCGAGCGAGGGCGATGAAGCCTTCGCTTTGGAGCCGAGCGGCGCGGTGCTGTGGCGCGGGGCGGCGGCCGGCGAGATCATGGGCGGCGGGCCGTTTTCGCCGAGAGTCCGTTTGTTTGGCGAATTTGGCGCGGACGTCGCGCGCGAGCGCGCCGCCCGCCGGCTCGAGGCCTACGTCGCGGCGGAGGCGAGCCGCCGCCTCACCGCCCTCGTGCGGCTGAAGGCGGCCATCGCCGACGGGCGGCTCAAGGGGCTGGCTCGCGGCCTCGCCTATCAACTGGTCGAGCAGTTCGGCGTGCTGGGCCGTGGGAAGGCGGAGACGCAGCTCCGCGCCCTCAGCCGGAGCGAGCGCCGGACGTTGAAGGCTCTGGGCGTGCGCTTCGGCGCCTTCAGCCTCTATCTGCCCGCCTTGTTGACGCCGGACGCCCGAATGGTCGGCGCCGTCTTCGCCGAGCTGGCCCGGCCCGGCTGGCGCCCGGCCGCGGACGCTCTGACCGCCTTGCCTCATCCCGCGCCGCCGCCCGAGGCCTTGAGTCTGCGCGGCCTGCGCGCGGTCGCCGGGATGGCCGCGCCGGTCTTGGCGCTGGAGCGGCTCGACGCGCTGGCGCGCGCTACGCCCGAGCGGGCGGGCGCCGTCGAGCTGACGCCGGAGCTTCTGGCGGATCTCGGGTGGGAGCCGGGCCAGGCCGCGCCGATCCTGCGCGCCCTCGGCTTTGCCCCTGCGCGCAAGACCGAGGCCGCCGAATCGAACCTCTGGCGCCGCCGCCCGAACTCGGCCAAGGCGCCGCCGGGCGGCCCCGCCGCCTCGCCCTTCGCGGCCCTCGCGCCCCTCGTCAAACCGCCGACTTCGCCCGCTCGTCGGGCGGGCCGCAACAGGCGTCGCCGGCGCGCCGCGTCGGGAGGCGTTCCCTCGTGAGCGAGCCGGCCGAGACCTGTCGGGTCGATGTCTGGCTGTGGCGGGCGCGCTTCTTCAAGACCCGCAGCCTGGCCGCGCGCGTCGTCGAAGAGGGCGGCGTTCGCCTGTCGCGGGGCGGAGGCCCCACGATCGCTCTGGACAAGCCAAGCCGCACGGTGCGCGGCGGCGACATCTTGGTCTTCCCCTGTGGGACCCGGTGGATGGCCGTCAAGATCGTGGCGCTGGGCGTGCGCCGCGGGCCGGCGCCGGAGGCGCGGGCGCTCTACGGTGAATCTGGAGACTTCCGTGAGGTCGGCGGCGCGGATTTGCGGCCCCCTTTGCAGCGGACCTCATTGAAGCCGGATTGAACGAAGGCGCGGGGAAGGTTGGCGCTGTCGGCGCTAGGGCTTGTTTGGGTCGGGGGCGGCTTATTGTCGCTTGGCCTGAGGAAGGGGCGAGGGGAATAGGTCGTTGGCCGCGCCAGCCTCGGTTAAGCGCGCGGCATGTCGAGCAACTGCGCGGATAGCATCGCATCGCGGTCAAGGGCAAGTCGGCGCTCGCCATGTCCCGCGATCTTGGCGTGTCCTACAAGGCCGCTTGGGTATTGCTCCACAAGCTACGCGAGGCGACGGCCGAAGAAATGAAGGGCCGCATCGTCGGCGGCGAGGGGAAGATCGCAGAGGTCGATGGCGGCTATTTCGGCGGCTACGTCAAGCCGGCGAACCTTCGCGAAAACCGCCGCGATCGTCGGCTTATCCGCAATCAGAATGGCAAGCGCAAAGTCGTCATCATCGTCCGCGAGCGCAGCGGCAATTCGGTGCCGGCCGTGTTCAGAAGCGAAGCGCAGGCCATGTCATACGGTTTCCGGGCGATCAGCTCGCATTGGCGATGGGCGGCCACCAGTGGAAGCCGGCTCTGCCCTTTAGGGTTTGTCGGTCGTTGGCGAGATGAGCGCAGCGCTCGGAAATGATGG
>JBEKAL010000326.1:0-3725 GCA_050015935.1 Roseiarcus sp. | reverse complement strand
GTATCTGTGGCAGATCGGTATCCGACCGGCGGCTGGAAGGTAGAAGCCGGATGAGGCGAGAGTCTCACGTCCGGTTTCGTGAGGGCGGAGGGGTGAAATTCCCCTCCGCTACTCGACCCATTCCGAGACATCTGTTCGCCGACATTCTGCGGCCGATCGCGGAATTGCGGCCACCGCCGCTGCCGTCAAAAGCGTAAAGCGGTCCGTTGTCACGCGTTCCTTCAAAAACACGGGAGACTTGCGCCCTGATGAAATCAGCATTCGCCTTTTCCATGGCCGCCGCACCTCGCATAGAGGCTCGGGAGCCTAATAGCGGGCGCGCCGACCATTCGGTGTTGCCAAAAACCGCCGAAGGCGGCAATCTCGGCTCTGGCGCAGCCTTCATCTGGCGAATGTCGGTTCGGCGAGGAGCGTGAAAATGGAAGCGGCGAGCGAAACGGAAGTGGGCGCGGCGCAGGTCGAGAAAGCGCCGTCGTCGAAAGGCCCCACGGCGCCCGCCGCGGCGGACGCGAATGCGGAACATGTCGGCGAAGCCGAGCGCAATCCGATATTCGACGCGCTGGTGACGCCCAACGACGACATCGCGGGCCTGGTCGCCTATTCCCTCTACAAGCAGAACAAGCGCGCCTGGCTCGACGACTTCATCAAGGCGACGGGCCGCGCGCCGAGCGACGCGGAGTCCCGCGCCTATATCATCGGCGAAAGCACGGAGCGGCGGCTCAACGCCTACCGGCGCCTCGCCGCCGAGACGCTCGCGGGACAGGGGCCGCGGCCGCCGACCGCCAACGGCGCGGCGCGCAAGGCCATCCCGATCGCCGGCGCGCTTGTTTGGGCGCTGGTGGTGGTCCTCGCGCTGGCGGTGCTCGGCTTGGCGCTGCACGCGGGCTATCTGACGCCGCCCAAGTAGTCAGCGCACCAGCGTGAGCTTGCGCGCGGCGCGCGTCAGTCCGGTGTAGAGCCAGCGCGCGCGATGCTCGCGAAAGGCGCCGCTCTCGTCGAACAGCATGACCGAGTTCCACTGCGAGCCCTGCGCCTTGTGCACGGTGAGGGCGTAGCCGTAGTCGAATTCGTCCGACTCGCGCCGCACGGGATAGGGCAGGTCGGCCTCCGCGCCCTCGAAGAATTGCTTGAGCACCGCGACTTTCGCTTGCGCGCGGCCGGCGTCGTCTTCCGAGCGGACGGTCATGCGGACGAAGTCCTTGCGCATGCCGCCCAGCGCCTCGACGCGCCACAGGCCGCCGTTGATGAGGCCTTTGACGCGATCGTTGCGCAGGCAGACGAGCTTGTCCCCGGCGACCGGCAGGACGCCGCTCAGGCCGAGCAATTCGCGGATCCGCCCGTTGTAGAGCCGGCGCGTGCGATTGACGCCGACCAGGACTTGATCGGCGGCCAGAACCGCGGCGGCGTCGATCTCGACGCGGCGGACGACGCGGCTCTCGCCGTAATCGCCATAGGCGACTTCGCCGCCGGCGCGGACGATCTGGGAAAGGCGGATGATCGGATCGTTTTCGGCCTGGCGATGGATCTGCGTCAGCATCACGTCCGGCGCGGCCTCGGTGAAGAAGCCGCCGCCCTTGACCGGCGGCAATTGCGCGGGATCGCCGAGCACCAGGATCGGCTTGCCGAAGGAGAGGAGATCGCGGCCCAATTCCGCGTCGACCATCGAGCATTCGTCGATGACGATGAGGCCCGCGCGCGAGGCCGGGCCGTCGCGGTTGAGCGTGAAGGTCGGCGCGCCTTCCTCGCCTTCGCTGGCGCGATAGATCAGCGCGTGGATGGTCGAAGCGCCGGCGCAGCCCTTCGAGCGCATCACCAGCGCCGCCTTGCCGGTGAACGCGGCGAAGGCCGCTTCGCCCTGCGCCGCTTCGGCGACGTGTCGCGCCAGCGTCGTCTTGCCGACGCCGGCGTAGCCGAACAGCCGGAACACTTGCGGCTCGCCCGCCTTGAGCCATCGCCCGACCTCGTCGAGCGCCGCCGATTGCTCCGCCGACCATTGCGGCGGCGCCGGGCGCGGTTCGTTCGCCGGGATCGGCGGCGGGGCCGGGGCCTCGCGCTCTTTCATCGACTCGTCTGGGGCCGGGCGCTCGGCGCGCGCCCGCCGCTTGGCCAACCGAGCGAGATCGACCTCGACGCCGCAATGGGGGCAAACGGCCGGGCGTTTGGCGAGATCGTAAAATCGCGCGCCGCAGGCCTGGCATTGGCGCTTGGTTCCGAGCTTGGCAGTGCGCATGGCCGTTGTCGAGGGACGGAACGAGCGGCGCGCCCCGGACCGAGTCGCCGAGGCTTCGCTTTGGGATCGGCGTCCCTCATAGCCGAAAACGCCGTCGCGTGTCGTCCTGGCGGGCCACCCGGCGATCGCCGCTCCCCGTGGGTTCCCGCTCTCGGGCGGGGCGAAGTCGTTGAGAATTCATTCAAGTTTTAGGTTCAGCATCGCTTGGCGGGCGATCTTGATCCGCATCGGCCGGGAAATCCGCCGAGGCCCTTGAACGTAAGGCCGGCGACGCCATATTTTTCTCGTCCGGCGCGTCGCGTTCAAAGGCGGCCGGGCTTAATGTTTCCGCAGCCGATCGGGTCGTTCAAGGGAAGGCCGGTTCGGCGGAGCGCCTGAAAGGGGCTTCGATCATGGTTCGCGTTACGGCATTGAGTTCCCCGTTTCTGCTCGGGTTCGACGGCATCGAGCGCGCGCTCGACAAAGCGTCGAAATCGGCCGCCGACGGCTATCCTCCCTATAATATCGAGCGAATCCCGGCAAAGGACGGCGCGCCCGAGATCTTGCGCATCACCCTCGCGGTCGCGGGATTTTCCCAGGACCAGATCGAGGTGACGCAGGAGGAGAGTCAATTGGCGATCCGCGGTCGCCAGCAGGAGGACAAGACGCGCGACTATGTCCATCGGGGCATCGCCGCGCGGCAATTCCAGCGCAGTTTCCTGCTCGCGGATGGCATGCAGGTGCGCGGCGCGGAACTTGCGGATGGGTTGCTGTCGATCGACGTCGCGCGGCCGCAGCCCGAGCGCATCGTGAAGAAGATCAATGTTGCGGCGCGCGACTGAGCCAACGTGCGCGCCGAAGGCGGGTCCAATATCGGACAGCCTGGAAAGGAGTGGAAAGTGACCAACCTCAACGAAAGAAACAGCGCGCTGACGCCGCAGGAATTCGCCCGTCTCGGCGACGGCGCGATCGCCTATGTCAAGACCATCCGGTCCGAAGACGCCCAGCGCCTCTTTCCGCAGGCGCCGGCGATCCGGCCCGGCTTGCAGCTGTTCGCGTTGCTCGGCGCCGACGGCTCGCCGATCATGCTGACCGATTCCAAGGACGCGGCGATCGCCAACGCCTGGCAGCACGAGTTGCAAACGGTGAGCGTGCATTGACCGCGCCGAATCGTTTAAGAAGGGCGCTCGACTCGGCGGCGGGGCTCCCATGCGCGCATATCTCGAACTCCTGCGCGAAGCGCTGGAAAACGGCGTCGTCAAGGACGATCGGACCGGGACCGGCGTGCGCTCGCTGTTCGGGCGGCAAATCCGTTTCGATCTGAACGACGGCTTCCCGCTGACGACCACCAAGCGGCTGCATCTCAAGTCGATCGTCCACGAACTGATCTGGTTCCTCAACGGCGATTGCAACATCGCCTATCTCAAAGCCAACGGCGTTTCCATCTGGGACGAATGGGCGGACGGAAACGGCGATCTCGGCCCCGTCTACGGCAAGCAATGGCGCGCCTGGGCCG
>JBEKAL010000325.1:0-3747 GCA_050015935.1 Roseiarcus sp. | reverse complement strand
ACCTCGGCTTCCGCGAGCGCGGTCTTCTCCACCACGCTCCACATCACCGGCTTGGAGCCGCGGTAGAGCAGGCCGTTGGCGGCGAATTTCATGATCTCCCGCGCGATCTGCGCCTCGGCGGGGTAGGTCATCGTCGTATAGGGATGATCCCAATCCCCGACGACGCCCAGACGCTTGAACTCTTCGCGCTGCACCGAAAGCCAATGCTCGGCGTAGGCGCGGCATTCCCGGCGGAACGCCACCATCGCTCGGGGCTCGCCGAAATCGGGCTTGGCCTTGCCTTTCTTGCGGTAGTTCTCCTCTTCGACCTTCCATTCGATCGGCAGGCCGTGGCAGTCCCAGCCGGGCACGTAGTTGGAGTCCTTGCCCGCCATCTGCTGCGAGCGCACGACCATATCCTTCAGGATCTTGTTGAGCGCCGTGCCGATGTGGATGGCGCCGTTGGCGTAGGGCGGCCCGTCGTGCAGCACGAATTTCGGCCGTCCTTTGGCGCTCGCGCGCAGCGCCGCGTACAGCCCCTCGCGCCGCCAACGCGCGAGAATCTCCGGCTCCCTCTCCGGCAGTCCGGCGCGCATGGGAAAATCCGTCTTCGGCAGAAAGAGGGTATGTGAATAATCGGGGGCCTGGGCGAGCGCGTCGGTCATGACAATCGAGCCGGAAATGAGGATCGCCGGGTCTTGGCGCGCCCGGCGGCGATCCGATTAGATGATTTAGAGCGAATCGCCAAATGGCCGGGCGGCGAGAGCGGCGCGCGCGCGCTCGATGTCGCGCGCCATTGCCGCCTTCAACTCCTCGAGGGAGCCGAATTTGCGCTCTTCGCGAAGGCGCGCGACGAACTCCACCTCCATTTCCTGGCCGTAGAGGTCGCCGGCGAAATCGAACAAATGGATTTCCAACAGCGGCGCGCCGAGGTCGACGGTCGGGCGCACGCCGAAGCTGGCGACGCCGCCGTACGCGCGGCCCGCCACGCGCGCGCGCACGGCGTAGACGCCGAAGGCGAGGCGATTGGTCGTCTCCAGCGCGATATTGGCGGTCGGAACGCCGAGCGTGCGCCCCAGCTTTTGCCCCGGGGCGACGACGCCCACGATCGCGTAGTCGCGCCCGAGGCCGCGCGCGGCGGCCTCGACGTCGCCTTGTTCGAGCGCGCGGCGAATCGCCGAGGACGAGACGATCTGAGCCTGTCCGGCCTCGTGCGCCTCGACCTTCTCGACGATTTCGACGTGAAATCCGAAGCGCGCCCCCGCCCGGGCGAGGAAGGCCGGCGTGCCCGAACGCGCTTTGCCGAAATGAAAATTCCAGCCGACGACGACCGCGCCGACGTCGAGGCGCTCGACCAGAACCTGTTCGACGAATTCTTCCGCCGTCAATCCGGACAGAGCGGCGTCGAAGGAAAGGACCACCGCGCCGTAGAGCCCGAGCCGTTGCAGAACGCGCGCCTTGACCGCAAAGGGCGTGAGCCGAAAGACGACCGGGCGCCCGGCGAAATAGTCGGCCGGATGGGGCTCGAACGTCAGCACGACGCTCGGCGCGCCGCGTTCCTGCGCGAGCGCCTTGGCGCGCGCGAGCACCCCGGCGTGGCCGCGATGCACGCCGTCGAAATTGCCGATCGCATAGACGCCCTTCTCGAACGCCGGCGGCGGCCGAGCGGGGTCAATCGCGAGCGCGAAAGCGGGATTCTGGGAAGCCTGTTGCAAATGCGCGTCCTGCCGAGCGGCGCGGAAACTGCCTTGACGCCGCGCGGGGGTCAAGGCGCCGCGACGCGACCTTTTGGCGTCGGCGGAACGCTCAATGCGCCTGCGCCGTCGAGCGCGGCGTCGCCGCCGACCGCGCATTCGCGCACCCGCCGCGCGCGCCGGCCCTTTTCCGGACTATGCCCGCTTTGGCGGTCGGCGACCATCGGACAATGGCGCCAAGGCCCGTGGGCGGGCGTCACGACGCCAGCTCCCGCATGGCGGCGATCGGCCACAGATTTTCGCGCGCGAACAGGCGCTGAAGCGGCTCGTCCGCCGCTTCGGGCCCCGATCCGCGCACCGCCTCGCGATGAATGCCGGCGGCGACGAACAGCGCGTCGAGCCCTTGGCCCGCCGCGCCGGCGATGTCGGTGCGCATCGCGTCGCCGATCGCCAGCACGCGCGAGCGTTTCAGCGGCGCCTTGAGCGCCGCGCCCGCCGCCGCCAGCGCGGCCTCGTAGATCGGCGCGTGCGGCTTTCCCGCATAAATCGTCTTGCCGCCGAGCGCCTCGTAGGCCTGCGCCAGCGCGCCGGCGCAATAGATCAAGTCCGCGCCGCGACGAACGACCAGATCCGGATTGGCGCAGATCAAGGTCAACCCTCGCGCCGCCATGGCGCTTAGACGCTCGGCGTAGTCGTCGGGCGTCTCGGTCGTGTCGTCGAACAGGCCGGTGCACAGAATATAGCTCGCTTCTTCCGGGCCGACCAGAACGGGCCGCTCGCCGACCCGAGCCGCCGCCGCCTCGAGCAGGGAAAGATCGCGCTTCGGCCCGATATGGTGGACGGGCGCCGCCGCGCGTTCGGCGATGAGCGCGATGGTCACGTCGCCGGACGTGACGATCGCGTCGAAGGCGTCGGGCGAGACGCCGAGGCGGACGACCTGCTCGCGGACCGGCGGGTTCGGCCGCGGCGCGTTGGTGATCAGCACCACTGCGCCGCCGCGTCGACGGAAGGCGACCAGCGCGTCGGACGCGGGACGAAGGACTTGCCTGCCGTTGTGCAGCACGCCCCAGATGTCGCAGAGGATGGCGTCGTAGCGGTCGGCGATGGCGCTTAAGCCCTCGATGAGCGGAACGCGGGGGGCGGCGGTCGACTTCATGCGCGAGGGGGCTAGGTTCCCGCGAGGGTCGTGTCAAGCGACGCGCGCGGCCCGGCCGAACCGACCGAGGCCGCCGCTGTTTTCGGACGCGTTGATTTGCTTTCAAGGGCTTGCGTGGCGATTTTCCGGCACTTCGTCGCGCGCCGAACGCACCGCTCACCGGCGGACGCCGGTCCATTGAGGGGTTGACGAGACTGTCGCCGTAACTCGGAGGATCACGGGTGATAGGTCATGAACGCGGGTGGTGCCGCGACAACAGCACGCTCTCTCGTACTTTCCCGAATATTGCTTCGCGCATAGCTCTGACCGACGGCTTGCTTTTTGCGAAAGAGACCCCTAGCTCTCTTGCGATTACCAGGAGGTCCTCGGCCGGTTTGGCTTCAACAATCCCTTCCGCCTCTTCAATTGCCCCGGCAGCGACCAATTTTGTTATTTTATCAAATTCCGCGAGCGCCTCTTCTGACGTGATTGACGGGTTAACTGAACGCGATTCCACAGCGTTCCGTTTTCGCTCCCGTTTTGCGGACGCGGGGAACGCCAGTTTCACGCGGTTTTCGATACGAGTGAGCTGAGCGCTAATCGTTTTTAGGGTTCGCCTTAATTCGGTGCATTCTTCAAGGAGTTTGATAACTTCTTGTTCCGGTGTCCGAAATTGCGTCTCGTTATTCACTTCAGCACTCCAATACAGGCATTCCATAAGCCCTGAAAATCCGGTACCAGTTCCGACGGGACCCCGCCACCAGTGATCGCCCGCTTTATTCCGACCCTCTCACGAACCCACGCGTCTTCGAAGAACGTAGCCTGCCTATCCGGTTGACGCAGACACCCACCAGGGCTAGTGTCTGCCCGTTATGGCGGCTATGGACATTCACCAGCGCGACGATCTGGCTTTTCCCCAATCGCTCCCTGAGTTTCAGC
>JBEKAL010000324.1:0-3748 GCA_050015935.1 Roseiarcus sp. | reverse complement strand
ATCGTTCATGGCGGGTGTGGCCTCGCTGAAATCGAGCGAATCGGCTTAGACAACCAAATTCTACACGAAATCAGATATTTAAGCCACTCCCGCCAACCCGCAACGCATAATCCGGGCTAGGTCTTGGAGGTTTATGCGCGTCGTTCGCTCTGTTGCGAGAGGATCATAGCTGGAGCTCACGATGTACCCGGCCTCGTCAACGTCCCGAAGCGATGTCATCGGTTTTTGAAAGACGGCCGTCTGCCCTTCCCAGTAGTCTCGAAGGCTCGCGGCAGTCTGTTGACGCGACATGTCGTCCGCAAACCGCTGGACGGCGTTATCGACCAAGCCGCGATAGTGCTCGGCATACGGCGGAGCCCCTAAAGTCTCGGGTCCTCGTCCGGCATAGCCGGATGACTGCAAAATGAAGTTGCCGAGATCGTCGCGGAATCCGATAGTGTCGTTGGTGGCCTGCGACCCGAGGCGTCGAACCATATCCGTTTGGACGATGTTGCCCTTATTATCGTCGTCAAGGCCGATGAACTGGTCAGCCTCCTTGAGCATCGTCCATGTCTGGACAAACGACGCCAGGACGCGACGCACCGCGTTCTCAGCCCACCGTTCAACGGCGGGAGGCGCTATCATCCTTTCGAGGAAACGATGAAAGATGTCGTGGGTTTCCACGACATAACGGTCCCGTCGGTTTTGGGGCGCCGGGAGGAGCATGACAAAACCCACGTGCGCGCGCCCGACGCGGCTCGACGCTTGAATGTACTCGGCGATGTCGGACGGAAGCCCGGCAAAGAACATGCTGTTGAAGCGATCGACGTCCACGCCATGGCTGATGGCAGCGGTAGCAACGATGTTGCGGACGGTGTCGTCGATCTTTGGGTACGGCATATTCTCGAAGGATCGACTTGCGTCGCCCATGACGCGCTGGATTTCCTTCATGTCGACGCCGCCGGAAATCAAACGGCTGTCGAACCGTGAAATCTCAAGGCCGGATCGCTTGTGTAGTTGACGTACGGCGACGTCGAGGGCGTCAATGATCTGATCGCCGCCTTTCTTGTTGGTGACGTACGCAATGGCGATCCGATGCAGATCGACCAGCGCCATGATGTCGGCGAGTTTCCCCGCCGCGACCGCGCGGTCGATGGCGGCGCGTCGCCAATTTCCCGCCTGCCCCGGCGATATGAAATCCCGAAGAGCCCCGACGGCAAAGGCAGCTCGGATGGGGTCGCGCAAATCCCTCCAGAGCCTGGCGATAATGAGGTGGAATGCGCTGAGAACCTCGACGGCTGTGACCGTATGGTTGGCCCCATTGGTCATCAACGAGATATACAAACGCATCCACGGTGATGTTGCCTCCGGTGCAAGGTGCAGCGGCAGTTCCCGGGCAAGCTGCGATCGCTCCGCATTCTGGGACGGCGGCGCAGCCGGCTCGGCAAAGAAGGAGTGATAGATGTCCGGTCCTGGGTAAGGGAACTGCAGCGGATACCTCTGGTACAGCGTTTCGAGCTGCCTCTCGGGATTGGAAATCGTTGACGTCGCGGCGACGACCTTTGGCATTCGTGCATCGCCCCAGTCATCCCCTGCCCACTTTCGAGCGACGCGCAGTTCGTCGCCGGCGATGCGGGCGATTTGCGTGAAAACATTCTCAAGAAGCGAATCGAAGAGGCCGCTGAACGTACCTAGGCTCTCCTCGAGAAGGTGTGCCTCGTCCTGGATTATCAATGACGGGAACGGATCGAAAAACACGCTTTCGCCACGACGGTAGGACGTAAACACGGGTCGATAGCCGTCAGATTCCGGTCCGGCCCGAAGCTTTTCGTTTCTACGCTCGGTCTGGAGATGGCCGTTCGGGTCGATCCATCTCGCAAGCCCGAACATACCCAGCACTTTCGCGACCGTACCCGTGTGCTGGCCGAGCATCGCAAGCTTGTCGATCGTGCCGAGGACAATTGCAGGCGCGCGCTCGTAGATCGTGTCATCGGTGAGGAGAAACGGCAGCGGATGAATGCCGCCGTGCTTTCGATTCCAGTCGCAGTCGTCACCAAAACAAACGATCGCGGCGCGCTTCGCCGTTGGGCCTTCGGTTTCGTTTCGCCGCAGTCCGGTCGCACGGCCGCAAACAAGGCATTCCGGAACCTTGTTGTAAGCGTCTCGCACTTCCCGATACCTTCGACCGCGTTCGGCGTCCTCCTCGCTTTGGCTCGCGTCTTCTTCGAGTCTCTTGTCGTCCGGGAACTCCGCATCGCCCAATCTTGGAACCCCCACGCGTATCCCCGAGTATGAATTGGGCGTGTTCGACGAACCGACCCAGAAGCCGATCTCGATGGGCCAGGAGCCTGCCTGGTGCGCGTTGCGAACCAGTTCGCCGTGCACGATCAGCTTAAGGAGACGTTGGGCTTGCTGCAGCGTTAGCAACCGCAGCGGATACCGGATGAGCGCGCTGACTCCGCGGTCCTTACCGCGCAGACGATCGAGAAAGATCGCGAAAAGCAATGTCCCGTAGAACGCCTCGGACTTGCCGCCGCCAGTGGGGAAGTAGAGCAGACTGGCGCTGTCCTCATCGAGAAACGGGTCCTGATATTTCCGGTACTCCGGCAGCCTCGATGCAAAGGTCGGAACGTGCGCAAGTATGAAAGCTAGCTGAAAAAGACGCCAGCCGCGGTTCGGCTGATTTCCGTCGCGTCGCGCGAAGGCTTCGTTCGTCATCGACCATGCAAACCACGGAAGCGCTCGGCGGCGGAGCGTTTCACGCTCCTTGTCGTCCTTGGCGCTGCCCATTCGAAAGGCGGCGGTCTGCGCCTCTATCAAGAGACGTACCCCACGCTCGATGTAGTCAGCCTCAGCAAGCTGACCCTTTGTGTCTTCTTGCAATCGTACCGTTTCGGCATCGGCATCCGGCGGCGAGAGCCCGTCACGAACAGAACGTTTGAGCTCGCCCAAACCATCTTTCACCGACGACCGATAGCGCCTTGCCAGCTCAAGTAACTGCGACGCGGGAAACGCGGGATCAGCCAGCCGCGTGAATTCGCAGGCGACATCGATCTTTGTGGGCACTATGCGCGGCTGAACGAACCGCGGGGACCATGTCGTTGCTAACGCAACGCTGTCGCCGTTTTGAGTCGCTTGAATGCCGCAGTTCAGGCCAATGGCTGGGTAATCGAGGTGATGACGGAAGCGGTAAGATGGCTCGACGCGGTCAAGATGCAATTTCTTGTGTGCTGCTGCAGGGAGCACGACAGTGAGACCGGTTCCAAATATCACGTTGCAGACCGACTGGGCGTCGCGACCGGCAAGCTCTTGGCATTGATTGTCGAGAAGGACCCGGAATGACGACTGAGTAGGGTTGAGAAAGTCGATCTGACGGTCGACTTTGAGCACGACGGCCGAGAGGTTCGGAAGCACCCGCGCCGCGGTCGGTGGAGTCGCCCGCGCTCTGGCTAGGAAGGCGTTCCATTTCTCCGCGCTGGCGACGTCCTCGGGCAGGACTCTAACGTCGCGCCACGCTTCGGAAACGCCATCGCCCTCAAGGCAGGCCTTCAGTTGCTCCGCGACGCTTCGGCAAAGCTCGTCGCCGTAGGCGTTCGTGCGCACTACGAGTGCCTCGCCGTTTGCATCGGCGGGCCATTCGAACGCGGGCAATAGGGTATCCCCATCACTCCAGTGAGGCGAGCGGGCTGGTGTCTTCAACGTTTCCGACGATGGTGGCGTACGTGGCCGGTCCGACGGCGACGGCCTGCTGAGCGAGCCTGTGGAAGAG
>JBEKAL010000323.1:0-3769 GCA_050015935.1 Roseiarcus sp. | reverse complement strand
GAGCGTGAACACATCTTTCGATTCCATCGCCCTGCCTCGCATGCCCAAACCTTCGCAGCATGCAGGGCTCGAACGCCGCATTCAACCGCCGGCCAATTCCACTTGGAACGTCGAGGAACCACTTTCAGGAAGCGGCCGTCAGTAGGCGATCTGCGGCGGCGGCACGTCGGGGAAGCCGCGGAAGCTGGCGAGGTTGCGGAATCTCGCTCGAAGGCCGCCGTGTTGAGGCGTCGCTCTGAAGACGCTATTGATTCAGCGATCGCCCGCTGATCGGGACGGGGCGGAAATGCTATGGCGACGCAGAACGAACATGGCCGCTTGATCGCCGCGGCGGCGAAGGCCGCCTTGTCGCCGATCGGATGCACGCGTTGCGGACAATCGCGCGTCTGGCTTTCCGATCAACGTTACTGGGCGATCATGATCGAGTTCCAGCCCAGCGGCTTCTCCAAGGGCACTTATCTGAACGTCGGCGCAAGCTGGTTGTGGTACGAGAGGCCCGGAATGGCGTTCAATGTCGGCTATCGCGTCGCCGGCGCCGATTTCATTCCGTTTCAGAATGCGGCGCAGTTCGGCCCGCTCGTCGAGAAGATGGCGGCTCGTGCGGCGGAGGAAGTCCTCGCCATGAGGGTGAGATTTTCCTCGATCGCCGCGATCAGCCGGTATCTTTGCGAGAGAGAATTTACAGAGGCCGCGCAAATCCGCCATACCGCCATTGCGGCGGCGCTCAATGGCGAATTCGACGGGTCGCGCCGCTTTTTCCAGCAAATTCAAACCTGCCCCATCCACTTCGACGTAAACGCGAAAATTCATTCCGATGCGGCGGCTGTCGCGGCGCTCCTCGATGATCCCGCTCAATTTCGTTCGGCGGTTCGCCGCATCATCGACGCGCGCCGGGCCCAAGCCCGCCTGCCGCCGCTCGCCGATTGCCTCGAGGGGGTGAACTCGACCGCG
Source organism: Roseiarcus sp. (assembly GCA_050015935.1). GTDB lineage: Bacteria > Pseudomonadota > Alphaproteobacteria > Rhizobiales > Beijerinckiaceae > Roseiarcus. The sequence continues at coordinate 2,818 of JBEKAL010000323.1, read as the reverse complement.
GCGCGGTAGCGCCGGTCGAACGACCTCGCGTTAATTGCGGTCAGCTCGAATCTCGAAAACGATGGCGTTGGCGCCTCCCGGGCATCCCGCTTGCGCCGAGAGGCGCCGTCAAAGGCAGGGCCCCACCGACGCTCTTTCAATCGGCGCGCTTTGGTCGCCGCCTTTTCATGCTCCAAGGGAGAGACTGAGCGGCCGTCAGTAAGCGATCTGCGGCGGCGGCACGTCCGGGAAGCCGCGAAAGCTGGCGAGGTTGGCGAAGCGCGACTGACAGGCTCCGCGGGTGTGAGGGCAGCCGGCGTAGACGGTGAAGGCGTCGCCGGCCGACGGCGGGGAGGGCAGCGGATACATCAGCGTGAGAGAGACGCCGGCGACGACGCTCTTCACCGTCGCGGTCACATTGGCGTCGAGGCCCGAGCTGAAGACGATCGAGCCCTGGGCGTGGAGCGCCAGCGCGCCGGAGAAATTGATGAGATTCGCCGTCGAACCGGCGCCGACCGTTCCGTTCGCGGCGTAGGTTCCTCGCACGACGCCGCAGCCGGAATCGTAGAGCGTGTGCACGCAGGTCGGCGAAAACAGGTTGCGCGGCATGTCGTAGTCGAGAACGACGAGGTCGGACGCCACGGTGATCGTCGCGCTGGTGCGCCCGACGGAATCGACGGTGGAGACGCGGCCGTGAAACAGCGTCACGCCGCCGATCGGCGTCGTTCCGAGCGCGGTCATGAACACGCGGTCGCGCTGCACGATCGCGCCGTCGAAGGCGCCGTCGCGCAGGGCGTTGAGGAATGGCGACCCGTTGATCAGATCGGTCGGCCGCGCGGCGATGACGATCTGCTGCTTGTCGACCTCGAGCCCGACCGAGGCCTTGTACTTGAGCCCCTGCACCAGCGGGCCGTCGGCGAGAAAAGTGGAGCCGTTGTAGACGACGGGCTGATCGACGTTGGTGTAAGTAAGGATCGTTCCCGTCGCCAGCGTGAAGGTGAAGCAGTCGGCGAAAGCGATCGGGGCGTCCGGGTTGGCGCGCGCGGCGTTGAGGAAGGCGACGAGCGCGGTCGATGCGGTTTTCATGACGTGCGCACCGATCGGAATTTGAGGCTTTCGAGCCGCCACAGGTTCTGCATGAACTGCTCGAAATCCTCCGCGTCGTCGTCGAAGCGGCATTGGAAGGCGTAAGAGAAGGAAGCGGCGATCGCCACGCCGCTCCCCGGCGCCGCGGCGAACGACAGCGAATTCGGCTCGGCCAGGGTCCAGCCGGAGGTTTGGCTGACGCCGTTGAGGTAAACGTTTGCGACGCTCGTCACCCAGCCGACGGGCTCGGAAAAGCCGCCGAGCGTGCGCTGAAAGGTGAAAGCCGTCGTCGAACCGTCGCCGGTCGCTATCGCCTGATTGGAGGCCGAATTGTCGGTCGGGTCGGTGTAGAGGAAGGTCCCGAACTGCCCTTGGCATGCTAAGAACAGCCCCATCAGGCTCTGCAACGATTGCGATCCGAGGCCGGGATGCGAGCTCGAATCCGAGGCGAGGCCGTCGAAGGTCAGCTCGAACTCCCAGATCGGATTCTGATAGAGCGCGTCGCGCACCTCGCGGCCTGAGACGTGAGACGCGACAAGCGTCGAAAAATTCGGCTTCTTGTGGACGCTCCAGCCCTGGCCGGGCAGCGTCGGGAAGGACGGCGGCGTGGTCATGGGCGCGCCGTCTGCAATTTCACCGTGCGGAATTCCCAGAGCAGCGCCATGAAATTCTCCAGGTCGATGACGTCTTCGGCGAAGCGGCACAGCCACAGGACGCCGAAGTCGGCGGACACGACGACGCCCGCGGCGGGCGCGGCTGCGAAGACGATCTGCGGCGCGTAGCCCGATGTGACGGAATAGAGCGAACCGGAAAGCGCGACGCCGTTCTCGTAGACCGCCGTAACGCCGGAAGTTCCCGCGACCGGCTCGGCGTAAGTTCCGAAGGAGCGCGCGAGCGGGAAAATCGTCGTCGCGCCGTCGCCGACGCCGAGCGCCTGGCCGACGACATTGGCGATCCCCGGCGGCGCAATCCAGAACGGCGTCGCCGCGCCGCTTACTCGATCGAAGAAGCCGGCGATCGTTTGCAGCTCCAAGACTTCGACGCCGCCGTAATCCTCATCCCATGTCGGCGGAGATTCGACCGTTCCGTAGTCGACCGCCGACGTGATCGTCGACTCGACGAAACCTTCGTCCTCGAACGCGCTCGGGATGTCCGGCATCGGGTAGGCGCGCAGCACCTCGTACGTCAGCTCGAGGTCGTAATAGGCCGCGGCGTAGCGCGAGCGCCGCGTCGAACGCCCGGAAACGTGGTCGGCGACGTCGGTCGCGAACTTCGGCTTGACGTGCGTCGACCAGCGCAGCGTCGCCAGGGTTGGAAACGTCGCGTAAACGCCAGGCGTCGGCGCCGGCGAGGGCGCGACGGGCGGCAGCGCGGGGCCGCGGCCGCCGATCCAATCGCCTGCCTGCCAGTCGCCGGCGTCGGCCCATACGCTGGCGAGCAGCGGGAAGACCGGGAACGGCCGCGCGTCCCAGTTCCACACGCAGGAAAAAGCGAACTCGACCATCGGAACGCCGGCGACGGTCGCGTTGTTCCCATCGACGTTCCAATATTCATAGATCGCCTGCAACGCGAGCGTCGAGATCGTGTCGTCGCGCTGCGGCAGGAAGCCGCCGCCGGGGATCGCCCGCCAGATCGACCAATAGGGCGTCGCGCTGTTGCTCGACTTCGGGTCGAAGAAGACGTTCGGTTGGTTGGTCGCCTTGTCGCACGAGGGGAAGCCGTATTCGATGAATGAGATCGACTTCGACTGCGG
>JBEKAL010000322.1:0-3813 GCA_050015935.1 Roseiarcus sp. | reverse complement strand
ACGCTGGTGAAGGTCTGCACCGCGATTTTGCCGGGGCTGCTGGTCTTGGCGCTGTCGAGCGCGAAAGCGGCGCTGGGCGGGGCGCGGGCGGCGCCGAGCGCCCAGGCGAGGGCGCACAAGGACTGCGCCGAAGCGACGTTATGTCCCACGCAGGCGACTCGAATATTGGCGAAAAACAACGCGCGCATCCAAACCCCGACCTCGCCCGCCCGCCCGACGCTGCGATCCCCTGCGTTTCGCCTAGGGGCCTCGTACCTCATCTAATCGACCAACGACCGAGCATCGAAATAGCGCGGGGTTTATGGCGCAATCGGGGCACGATCCGGTTGAAATCCCGGCGGATTCCACTTGGTTTGCGGCTGTTGCGCAATTGCAACGTTGGCGGCGCTGGCGAACGCTTTTTTCCGTCAAATCCTGCTCAACCGCTCGCGCGCGGCCTCCATTTTGGCGATGCGCGCGAGGGCCGCTTCGCGCCGCTCGTGGTTCTCGGCGACGACCTCCTCCGGCGCGCGCGCGACGAAGTCGGCGTTGGCGAGCTTGGCGTCGACTTTGGCGATCTCCCCGTGGTCCTTGGCGATCTCTTTGGCCAGGCGCGCCTGTTCCGCCGCGATGTCGAGAATTCCCGCCACCGGCAGCGCCGCGAGCGCGCCGCGGACGACGATTTGCAGCGAGCCGCCAGGGGCGGCGTCGGCGAAGCCGACATCGGCGACGCGGGCCAGACGCTTGATCGTCTCGGCCCATCGGCGCGCGTTCGCCGCGATCGAAGCGCTCGCCTGGACCAGCGTCAGCGGCATCAGCGCGCCGGGGGCGACGCCCATTTCCGAACGCACCGAACGAATCTCGGAAATGAGATCGACGACCCAGCCGAGTTCTTCCTCCGCCGCCTTGTCGACGGCGAAATCGGCGTTCGGCCAAGGTCCGAGCGCCAGGACGCTCGCGCGCGCCGGTCCGGCCTCCCCCTTGATCGCCCACAGCTCCTCGGTGACGAAAGGCATGAAGGGGTGCAGCAAGCCGTAGACGCTGTCCAGGACGTGGGCGATCGTCGCCCGGGTCTCCGCCCTCGCCGGCCCGTCCTCGCCGCCCTGCAGCACCGGTTTGGCGAGCTCCAGGCACCAATCGCAGAACACGCTCCAGACGAAGCGGTAGGCCGCGTTGGCCGCGTCGTTGAAGCGGTAGGATTCGATCGCGGCGCTGGTCTCGGCGACCGCCTTGGCGGCTTCGCCGAGGATCCAGCGGTTGAGCGGCTCGCGCGCGCGCTTCGGGTCGAAGCCGGCGAGGCGCTCGCAGCCGTTCATCTCGGCGAAGCGCGAGGCGTTCCACAGCTTGGTGGCGAAGTTGCGATAGCCCTCGACGCGGCTTTCCGAGAGCTTGATGTCCCGCCCCTGCGCCGCCATCGCGGCGAGCGTGAAGCGCAACGCGTCGGCGCCGAAGCGGTCGATGATTTCGAGGGGATCGATGACGTTCCCCTTCGATTTCGACATTTTCGCGCCCTTCTCGTCGCGAACCAGCGCATGGATGTAAACCTCGCGGAACGGAACCTCATGTTGAAAATGAAGACCCATCATCATCATCCGGGCGACCCAAAAGAAAATGATGTCGAATCCGGTGACGAGGACGCTGGTGGGATAGAAGCGCTTCAGCTCCGGCGTCGCCTCGGGCCAGCCGAGCGTCGAAAACGGCCACAGCGCCGAGGAGAACCAGGTGTCGAGGACGTCTTCATCCCTCCAGATTGGCTCCCAACGCGGCTTGCCCGCCGTCTCATCATCGATGATCCGCTGGAAGATCGGGTCAAGGTCGCTATGAGGTTTGTCGACCACTCGAACTTTGCAGCCGTACTTGGCCGTCGCCTGCGCGATCGCCTCCGCTTCGGACGTCGCAACAAACGTCTCCGGAGGATCGAGCGTCCATGCTTTGCTAATTGGGTGACCTTGTTCCCACACGGTCCCTAGGGCCGGGGGCTCCAAATTTCGATCGATCTGAACCCCGCGGCGCCCGTACCACGCCGGAATCTGATGTCCCCACCAGAGTTGGCGCGAGACGCACCATGGCTGGATATTCTCCAGCCAGTCGAAATAGGTCTTCTCCCAGTTCTTCGGCACGAACTGGGTCTTGCCCTCGCGCACCGCGGCGAGTGCCGGCTCAGCGAGCGTCTTGGCGTCGACGTACCATTGGTCGGTGAGCCACGGCTCGATGACGGCGTTGGAGCGGTCGCCGTGCGGCACGGTGTGGACATGCGGCTCGATCTTGGCGAGGCACCCTTCGGCGGCCATCAGGACGACGATGCGCTTGCGCGCCTCGAAGCGATCGACGCCGTCGACGGCATAGCAAAGTCGCACGAGCTCATGGTCTCCCGTCGGCAACCCCTCGAAGAAATCAAGGTTCCCTTGCAGCGAAATTCGAGCTTCCGCGTTCAACACATTGATAGGACGCGCCCCCTCGGCTTCGTGACGACGGCCGACCTCGAAATCGTTGAAGTCGTGCGCGGGGGTGATCTTGACCGCGCCCGTGCCTTTCTCCGGATCGGAATAGACGTCGGCGACGATTCTCATCAGACGCCCGACCAAGGGCAGGCGGACGTTCGCCCCGATTAGGCGCTGATAGCGCGGATCGTCGGGATGCACGGCGACCGCGCTGTCGCCGAGCATCGTCTCCGGCCGCGTCGTCGCCACCGTCACGCTTTCGCCGGTCTCCTCGCCCGAAGCGTCGACGACGGGATAGTCGAAATAATAGAGATGGCCGTTCGGGTTCTTGGCGAGCGCCTTGGCGAGCGCGGCCTCGTCGAGCGGCGCGCCGTCGGCGCGCGACCATTTGAATGAGCCCTTGCATTCGACCTGGACGACTTCGAGGTCGGAAATCGCGGTCTGAAACTTCGGATCCCAGTTGACGAGGCGCTTGGCCTTGTAAATGAGCCCCTCGCGGCGCAATTGCACGAACACCTTGGCGACCGCCTTCGACAGGCCTTCATCGAGCGTGAAGCGCTCGCGGCTCCAGTCGCACGAGGCGCCCAGGCGCTTGAGTTGGCTGACGATGGCGCCGCCCGACTCCGCTTTCCACTCCCAAACCCGCGCGAGAAACGCCTCTCTCCCCAAGGCGCGGCGGTCGGCCTCCCGGCGCTCCGTCAATTGGCGCTCGACGACCATTTGCGTCGCGATCCCCGCATGATCCGTGCCGGGCTGCCAAAGCACGTCCTTGCCGTTCATGCGGTGGTAGCGGCACAGGATGTCCTGCAACGTGTTGTTGAGCGCGTGGCCCATGTGCAGGTTGCCGGTGACGTTGGGCGGCGGAATGACGACGCAAAAGGCTTCGGCGCCCGCCCGCTCGGCGCGGCCGCCGCGAAAGGCGCCCTCCGCTTCCCAGCGCGCGGCGACGCGCTTTTCGACGACAGCGGCTTCGAACGACTTTTCCATCATCTGGCGACGCCCGGCATGGCCCGAGTCGAGCGCGGCGCGGCGGCGCCTCGGGGGTTGAGGATCGTGGCGCGCCTGAAGGGTCGCCCGCGAACGCGGAGGCCCGTCCGAAAGCTCGGCGGCGGCCGCCCCGCTTAATGCCAGCGCGCCCGCGAAAGTCAACGTTTGAAGCGCCGACGAGGCTGCAAAGCGCCCGACTCCGCGTCCGGACGCGCGCCTCGGGGGAGAACCGCGACGCTTGCTCGAAAAGGCCGCTTCAGCGTCCGCCGCGCGCCACTCGCTGAATTTCGGCGCGCACGAGCCGTTCGACCAAGGTCGGCAGATGCTCGTCGAGCCAGGTCTTGAGCATCGGGCGCAGGATTTCGCGCGTCATGTTCTCGGCGAGTTCGGCGCCCTGAAGCGCCAG
>JBEKAL010000321.1:0-3826 GCA_050015935.1 Roseiarcus sp. | reverse complement strand
CCAACGCGATGACCCTGGCGATCGCGATGATCGAGACGCGCGAGGCGCTCGACGCGCTCGACGAAATCCTGACGACGCCGGGGATCGACGGCGTCTTCGTCGGGCCGGCCGATCTTTCGATCACGCTCAGCGGCGGCTCGATCGTCGATCCTCACTGCGCGGAGGTCGACGCCGCGCTGTCGCGGGTCCTCGAGCGCGCCGCGGCGCTGGGCAAGTTCGCCGGGCTGTACTGCCTCAACGGCGCTAGCGCCAAAGCGGCGCTCGCACGCGGCTTCGCCTTGTGCTCCGCCTCGGACGACTTGACGCTGTTGCGCGCAGCCGCGCGCCTGGAACTCGCCGCGGCGCGCTGACGCGTCTTGCCGCGGCGGCGCGCTTCGGCCCTCGTGCCGCGCGTCGTTGATTATGCGATGAAAGTCTGAATCCATGGCCCCGTTCGGCGAGGACGGAGGTGATTCGTGGCGAAGAGGGCTATTCCCGCAATTAAGAAGTATGTCGTGACGCTCAGCGGCGAAGAGCGCGGGCGGCTGACGACGATCATTCAAACGGGCAAACACCCCGCATTCAAGTTGCTGAGAGCGCGCATTCTGTTGAAAGCGGACTCCTGCGAGGCGGGGGAAGGATGGAGCGACAGCCAAATCGCCGAAGCCCTGGACACCAGCGTCGACACGGTCGTGCGAACCCGACAGCGATGGGTCGAGGAAGGGTTTGAGACCGCCCTGATCCGCAAGCATTCGCCGGCCTCGGCGAGAAAGCGCATTTTCGACGGAGCGGCCGAAGCTCAATTGATTGCGTTGGCCTGTTCCGAACCGCCGAAGGGGCGGGCGCGGTGGACCTTGGCGCTGCTGGAGGATGCGGTCGTCGAGCGCGCCATCGTGGCGCGCGCCAGCGACAACACGATCGGGCGGACGCTAAAAAAAACGCGCTCAAACCTCATTTGAAAAAACAATGGGTCATCCCGCCGGACGCCAGCGCCGCCTTCGCAGCCGCCATGGAAGACGTGCTGGAAGTCCACCACAGGCCGCACGATCCAGCCCGCCCCGTGGTCTGCGTGGACGAGACCTCCAAGCAATTGATCAGCGAAACCCGCGTGCCGATCGAGGCCGCGCCGGGACGCGCCAAGCGGTTCGATTACGAGTGTCGCCGCAACGGAACCGCCAACTTGTTCATGATGTTCTCGCCGCTGGAAGGTTGGCGGCGGGTCGAGGCGACGGACCGCCACGCCGCCGTCGATTACGCCCAGGTTCTCAAGGAATTGGCCGACGTCGACTTTCCCGCCGCCGAGAAGATCGTGTTGGTCCAGGACAATCTGAACACCCACACCCCCGCTTCTCTCCACCAGGCCTTTCCCGCCGCCGAGGCGCGACGCCTCGTCGAGCGCTTCGAATGGCGTTATACGCCCAAACACGGAAGCTGGCTGGATATGGCCGAATCCGAACTCGCGGTCCTGTCGACCCAATGTCTCGATCGCCGCATCCCCGACAAGCAGTCCCTCGTCGAGGAAGTCGACGCCTGGCAAAACCAGCGGAACAAAAACCACGCCAAGGCCGATTGGCAATTCACCACTGCCGACGCCCGCGTTAAGCTCAAGCGCCTATACTCCGCACTGTGAGCGACTCGGGGCACTACAAGGCCGAGCGCAACAAGGCGCTGGCGAACGGGCAGGTGTAGTTCAACAAGACGGCTTCGAGCGTTCGGGTCGGCGTCGAGCGCGCCAACGCCACGATGAAGAACTGGTGCGGGATGGCGAGGGTCCGCTATCGCGGCCTTGCCCGCAACCATTGCCGCCTTCAGTTCGTCGCGATGGCGACGAACAGGAAGCGGGCGAGGGTTCTCCTCGGGGCGGCGTGAGCCGCCCAAGGGGAGACGTGCGTCAAAAAGTGGAGAAACGAGGCCGAATGACCGGCTGAGCGAACGAAAACGCCCCCTCGAACGGACGGTTCCGTTCCTGGGCGAGCCGCACGCGGCGATCAAGACCCGCGAACCCGCGATAGCTCGGCGTTATGCGCAGCGCTCTGGACGTCTGTCACTCCGATTCAAATTCGGACTTTTCCAATGCAGCCGACCCGAGCCGGCCGGTCGGAATCGTCGCGTAGGCGTCGATCTTCCGCTATGCCCGCGTTTTGTTCGACGCCGAAACGCAAGGGTTCATTTGACCCTGACTCGACATTGCTAAAATCCATAGAAGCCAGAAACCTCAGCCTCGCAAAAATGGTCGCCCCGGCCGATGTCCGGATGAAGGCTGAGTAGTTTCCGACCCTACCCCGTGGGGTACGGTCTCGGTATTCTGCGGCGGCGTGGGATTGGCCTTCTTTAGAACTGCGATCGGCTGGATGTTTCTCGATGCCGGCGTCAGCCAAGTGACCGATCCGCATCATGGCGCGGCGTGAATATAGAGGAATCGCTGGGCTAAAGCTGACTGAGTTCTTGAAGCGTTGCACGCCGCGCTCCCTTGGCGCGGGGGAAAGGATTGCATGAGACACGAAGCGTCAGGCGCCAAGGCGGATTTGTCGGCAGCCGCGCCAAGTCTAGAGACAGCCGGCGATATCATGACGACGGATATCGTCTCCGTTCCAGTTGGGAGCAGTGTGCGCGATGTCGCGCTTCTATTACTCGAGAAACGCATAAGCGCCGTTCCCGTGCTCGCCGCCGACCAGCAACTGGTTGGAATGGTCAGCGAAGGCGATCTGCTGGGTCGCGACGACGCCGATCGGGTTGCCCGGCGCGACTGGTGGCTGGAGCTGCTCGGGGATGGTCAGCTCCTGGCCGAACCTCTTGAAGCGATCGCCGCTCGATCCGTCGAGCAGGTCATGCGCGCGCCTGTCATCACCATCGAAGCCTCTGCGCCGTTGCATGAGACTGCCGAGATGCTCCGCGTCTACGACATAAAGCGGCTGCCTGTCATGCGGGGGGGCCGCATGGCGGGGATCGTCAGCCGCGCGGACTTGGTGCGCGCCATGGCGGCCATGAGTCCCCAGTCGGCGAAGGGTCGGTCCATTGGCGGTTTGGCCGCCATGCTCGCCGGCATGATGAAAACGGAGGGCCGACCGCCACAGGCGCCCGCGTCGGCGCCCCCTTCGGCAGCGCAGGACGTCGTCCCGCCGGCCATCACGGCCGAAGCGTTCCACACGCTCGTGACCGCCTCGAAGCAAGCTGAGAAGGATGAAGCGATCGCCGTAAAGGCCCAGGCGAAACAGGAACTCGAGAGTCGAATCAAGGTCATGCTGCAAGAACACGTCGACACGCAAACCTGGAACGCGTTGCTCGAGCGAGCTCGAGCCGCGGCGGCGCATGGCGAGAAAAGCTTCGAACTTATTCGCTTTCCCTGTGACCTCTGTAGCGATGGAAGCCGCAAAATCGATGTCGCCGAGCCCGACTGGCCTACGACGCTAAGGGGCGAAGCCGCCGAGTTCTATACGCTGTGGGAGCGTGAATTGCGGGCGGTCGGGTTCGGGCTTTCGGCCCAAATCGTGGAGTACCTTGACGGAATCCCGAGCAACGTGGCGCTCTTCCTGAACTGGAACGACTGAGGTCGAACCATTTGAATTGTTGTCGACGCAGAAATGTTGGTTTTCAAGGATATCCAAGAAATCCGCACAACTCGAAAATACATGCGATATATATCCGCCGAGCGCTATTCGACGCCTTGCCGCCATCGCGCGCAATTGAGCAGATTGAGATTTGTAGGACTTGGCCTCAGGAATCCCCTCATTTTTGACTGGACTCGCGAACGCCCGAATTTGAGGGAAGTCACGCGGCGGGGGTGCGAGAGAGCCGCGCGAGAGGGATATGCTGAACCAATTCGATCGCATTGAATTCGTTCATACTT
>JBEKAL010000320.1:0-3830 GCA_050015935.1 Roseiarcus sp. | reverse complement strand
GCCAAAGCACGCGCCCGAACTCAACGACATCGAACGGGAATGGAAAACACTCAAGGCGCACCATCTCGCCCACAAGACCTTCAAGAACAGGGACGACCTGAAAACCGTCATCGACGCCGATATCCAGGCCATCAATTCAAGCCGAAAAGCGCAACCGTTGGCCAATCAGCGAATCTCTGCTTAGACTACATGTTCGCCTGAGATAGGGCGACCCGTCTCACAGTATGCAGGCTATCAAGAGTTGCGTCGGATAGGCCGGCGCCGAGCCACAGGCATAGGAGACGGGTCTTGGATAAGTCTATCACATATGTCGGCCTTGACGTGCACAAGGAAACGATCGCGGTGGCGCTCGCCGGGAGCGGGCGGGGCGGCGAGGTTTGCGAATATGGCAAGATCGCAAACACGCCGACGGCGGTGAAGACACTGGCGGCGAAGCTGTCGCGGGGCGGGAGCGAGCTTCGGTTCTGTTACGAGGCCGGGCCGTGCGGCTATGGCGTTCAACGCCAACTGACCCTTGCTGGGCGTGGCTGCGTCGTCGTGGCGCCGTCGCTGATCCCCTGCAAGCCGGGAGATCGAATCAAGACGGATCGCCGCGATGCGGTCAATCTGGCCAAGCTGCATCGAGCCGGCGAACTGACGCCGGTCTGGGTCCCCGATCCCGCCCATGAGGCGATCCGCGATCTCGTGCGCGCTCGTCTGGCGGCCGTTCGCAGTCTGCGCCAAGCCCGGCAGCAGCTCTCCGGCTTCCTGCTGCGCCATGGCCGTCGCTATGACCGACCGGCGTGGACATTGATGCATCGTCGCTGGTTGGCTGGATTGACATTCGAGCAACCGGCGCATCACATCGTGTTGGAGGATTGCATAGCGGCCGTCGAGGCGGCGACGGCGCGGCGCGACCGTCTGGAAGCTCATATTGAGGCCGCGCTGTCGGATTGGTCGCTGGCCCCGGTGGTGCGGGCGTTACAGACTCTGTCGCGAAGGGCGAGGCGGGTCCCTTGCCCGCGCCGTCGATGACTCCCGCCTCTCGAGAGCGCCGAGAAGCGCAGACCTCAGACGTCGGCAATATCTGTTCCGAATTCATCGACCGCCAAAGCTTTCACGCTACCCAACTCGCCCTCCGCCACCCATAGGTCGGCTATCAACTGCCCATGTCGCTGGCCATCTTCGTCGATCCCGAGATCGCGGCCAACAAACTCGATCTCGCCATAGCCGCCAAAAGCGCCGTCGTCCTGAAAAACGAACGATGAAAACCCGACCATACCGGGCTTGTCCGCGGGTTCATCGTAGTAATCGCCTTCCGCACTCTGCTCGAAGCGGTAGCAGAGCAGAGTCGCCAGTTGATCCCGGAACCGCAGATATCCGATGCGTCCGCTTCCGTCGCGGGCCCGAATCGCGATTTTGAACGTCTCCCGATTGTCGATAGCCACGCGGATCGCCCCGTTCGATTCGCGAAGTCGGTCTTGCGGGGCTCGTCCGAAGAAGGGTTCGGCGCAGGCGCCCGGTTGCACCGGGACTATGACGGTTCCGCGTGGCGCGATCTGGCGAATGATCCAAGGCGCCGCAGGTGTCGCCGCATCGTCGGAGAAGATGTTCACCACCTGCCGATAGCCGGCGCACGCGACGTCGCGGCGGGGGGTCCAGAGGGCCGCATCGCGCTTCGAGAAGGCGCGGTTCATGCGTAATTGACGGGAGCGGCCGTTCCTCACATGCACGCACGTCTGCGAAAGTTCGACAGCCGTCGCGCTCGTCTTCAACGCATATCCGCCCGGGTCGATCGCTACAGGCACATTGAGCGTCTCGAGATAGCGATTGCGATCCTCGACGAAATAGGCAAGCTCCGGACTCACCCAGAGCCGTTCGCCGCCGAGCGCCCAATCGCGGTTCCCATATAGCCGCGCAAACGCCTGCAGCGAGGCAAAGGCCGGCGAGATCCAACCCGTCGCATCCTCGCCGCGCAGGAAGGGGCCGAACACCCGCCCGCCGCAGGCTGTCACGATGATCGAAATATCGTTGCCGAGATCAAACTCGGTCCAGGCCGATCCGACGAAGGACAGGCATTCAGCGACCGAAGACGCCGACGCAAACATCTCGACACCTCAAAGATACGACCAGACGTCGTCCTGGGGCCGATAGCCGATCAATTGCTTTGCCGTCTCGATCTCCCAGGCCATGCCTCTATTTGCGGAAACGCCATTAATGACGATTCCTGGCTGTGGCCAATTCGCCGCATCGGCGAGCACTGCGCGCTCGAACAGATTGTCGAAGTCTCGATTCGAGAGCCACATGTTGCGGAACCATCGCAAGTCGGAATCGCTCGACTTCGACTCACGCTTATGCGCCGAGAGTTTTGGATTGCCGCCGGCGTTGAGCGTGTGGGGAAGATTTTCGCCGACCTGACACCAGCCGATGCGGATTGACACCGTCGACAGACCATCTCGTTGCGCCGCGGCGACGCACATGCGCTCGGTAAAGACCTTCGCCGATCCATAACCGTAGCCGATCATGTAGCCGTCGAGCGTCTCCCAATGGGTCCCCGGCGCTACACGCTCGGCGGTGAGACTACCCGGCGCCAGCGTCTCGTGAACCTCCTTGAGAGCGCCGACCGCGTGATTGGACGAGGCGAAGACGAAGCGCTTGAGGCCGCGATCCCGGGCCGCGAACAGCAGGCGCGACGTCATCATGAACGAGGACGCCGCCTCTTCCCAGGTCGCGTCCGGCAAGGCGTTGACGACGGCGAAATGCACGATCGTGTCGGCTAGCGCGACGGCCTCGCCGATCTCCCCGTCGCTCGCGCTCGTCAGTTCCAACGGCAGCGGCTCGACCTTCTCGATGTTGGCGAAGCGACCATCAGCGAACGAAGACGGACGCGCGACCGCAACGACCTTTTCGCACCACGGCGCCTTAGCGAAGGTGTGGACCAACTTGCCGCCGAGGTTGCCGCCGGCGCCGGTGACGAGGACTTTACGCATGATTATGCCCTTTGCCTTAGCGCAGCCTCGCGCGATCGTCTGCCGCGCCGAGGGAGCTTGGCATCGGGCGTACAAGCCCGACGCTCGGTTCTGGCGCGGCTAGGCCGCCGCTGTCGAAAGGGAATTGAGAGTTGCCAGGGCGTCCGGGTAGAGTCCTACGCATGGCACCCGCGCGGACGGCGGGAATCGACCCAATTTCACCTTCCGCCAACCGCGCCCAAACGACCGTAGTTGGGCCGGGAGCGGACCGGCGGGTTTGGGCCATAGAAATGTCGAGGCGGACATCGCTCCTGCATAGCGTCGCGGCGGCTCACAACCCGAAGCGGCCCTTCCCGCGCAGCCACGACCATCGCGAACGCACTTGATCGCCCAACCCGGCGCAAAACAAGTTCCGCGTCGTTGCCCCGCCGATTGGCGGGCCGACCATTCGCCAATAGGGCGATAAGCTGCGCGTTTCCGCCTCATTGAGCCGCGCTCGAGGAAGAGTTCGCCAGGAATTCGCCGATGCGCTGGAGCGCCCTGATGATGTTTTCGGCCGAATTGGCGTAGGAGACACGAATGTAGCCTTCACCCAACACGCCGAAGTCTGGGCCGCCGATGACGGCGACGCCGGTCTCTTCGAGCAGCGCCGAGGCCAGCCGTTTCGCCTTCCAGCCAGTCAGCTTGATGTTCGGATAGGCGTAGAAGGCGCCCTTGGGCGTGACGCACGACGTGCCCGACAGCTGGTTCAGCCGTTCGCCCACGATTTTGCGGCGCTTGTCGAATTCGCTCACCATCCTGGCCACCGCGTCCTGCGGGCCGGTTAGCGCCTCGATCCCGGCGTACTGCGTCGCTGCGTTGACGCAGGAGTACAGATTGACC
>JBEKAL010000319.1:0-4173 GCA_050015935.1 Roseiarcus sp. | reverse complement strand
AGGCCGCACGTGCACGCGCCCGCGGCTATCGCAACACCACCACCTTCGTCACCATCATCTACCTGCTCGCCGCCCCGCTCCCAGACATCCTCAAATCCACTTGAAACGTCGAAGAGCCAAATTTGCGATGGCCCTTGTCGCGCAGACGGATGGTCTTGGCCGAAAGGCCGAGGCGCAAAACATCTACGTCAGCGTCTTCGTCCCTCCGGCCCCGGCGCAGGAGGCGAAGCATCCGGAACGGCTGGCGCTTTTGCTGCTGATCGCGATCGGGCTGGCGATCGTGTGGGGCATTTTCGCGCTGATAGGGGCGGCGGTCGACGATCATCGTTATTGACGATCAGGTCGGCCTGTGAAAGGCAGAACGCCATGAAAATTGCGATGATCGGATCTGGGTATGTCGGTCTCGTAACCGGCGCTTGCTTCGCCGATTTCGGCCACCAGGTCGTGTGTATCGATAAGGATCTGGACAAGATCGCCGCATTGCGGGGAGGTCGGATGCCTATCTATGAGCCCGGCCTTGACGCTCTCGTAGCCGATAACATGCGGGAAAATCGGTTGTTCTTCGACACCGAGCTCGCCGAGGCGGTCGCGGACGCGGACGCTGTCTTCATCGCGGTCGGCACGCCCTCGCGCCGCGGCGACGGCTTGGCCGACCTCAGCTATGTTTATGCCGCCGCGCACGAGATCGCGCGGGCTCTGTCCAGCTATACGGTCGTAGTGACGAAATCTACGGTGCCCGTGGGCACGGGCGACGAGGTTGAGCGCATCATCCGCGAAGTCCAGCCCTCCGCAGACTTCGCCGTGGTCTCCAACCCCGAGTTCCTTCGCGAGGGCGCAGCTATCGGCGACTTCAAACATCCCGATCGCGTGGTCATCGGCGTCGAGGATGACCGCGCCGCGAAGGTAATGAATGAGATCTATCGCCCGCTCTACCTCAACTCGACGCCGGTGCTCGTCATGGGACGGCGGGCGGCCGAGCTGACGAAGTACGCCGCAAACGCTTTCTTAGCGACCAAAGTCACTTTCATCAACGAGATCGCGGACCTGTGCGAGCAGGTGGGCGCCGACGTGCAGGAGGTCGCCCACGGCATTGGTCTCGATAATCGAATCGGCCGCATGTTTCTGCACGCCGGGCCGGGATACGGCGGGTCATGCTTTCCAAAGGACACTTTGGCGCTTGTCAAAACCGCTCAGGATCACCGGTCGCCGTTGCGTATCATAGAAACGATCGTGGCGATCAACGATCAGAGAAAGCGCGCGATGGCGCACAAAGTCATTGCGGCCTGCGGCGGCTCGGTGCGCGGCAAGACGATCGCGATTTTGGGGCTAACCTTCAAACCGGACACCGACGACATGCGCGACGCGCCATCGCTGTCGATCATAGCGAGCCTGAAAGACGCGGGCGCCAAAGTGCGCGCTTACGACCCGGAGGGTATGGAAAACGCGCGCGCGCTCCTGCCGGACATCGTCTACGCAGCCGACCCGCTCGGGTGCGCGGAAGGGGCGGACGCTCTTGTAATTGTCACAGAGTGGGGCGCATTCCGAGCGCTCGACTTTGCGCGGCTGCGCGCTATCATGGCCGCTCCGGTCCTCGTAGACCTGCGAAACATATACGAACCTGAGAGTATGCGCGCGCATGGGTTCATATACCGCTCCGTTGGCAGGTCCGAGGCGTAACGACATGCAAAACATCGATGTGATCGGTTCCGTCAACCGGGCCGATGAACAGCCCCGCGTAGGAGAAGGTGCATGCGCTTTGGAAACGCCAAGAAAATTCTTGTGACCGGAGGGGCCTGATTTCTTGGATCGCACCTCCGCGAGCGGCTACTCGCGCGGGGTCATGAAGTTCTGTGCGTAGACAATTTCTTCACCTGCACTCGACAAAACATCGCCCATATGCTCAATTAGCCTCGTTTCGAGTGGATGCGTCATGACGTTACCGTCCCACTCTACGTGGAGGTTGACGAGACTTACAATCTCGTCTGCCCTGCGTCTCCAGTGCATTATCAGTTCGATCCCGTGCAGACGACGAAGACCAGCGTGCATGGAGCGATCCCGGCGCTATGTCCGCCGGCGGCGGCGCCTTGAACCGCCTGGCGCAGCGGCAGGTTCCCCCGTGCAGCGTCAAGCGCGTCACCTCAGGCTTGACGTCGGGAATTTCGGCGTGGTCGTAAGCTTCGCACGCAATCTGCGGCCGCTGCGAAACGTCGGCGCCGCAATGCTGGCGGGATGAGGCGAAAACCTCGCGCCGAGACGTCGGGTTCGGATGCAGGGGCCGATGCGCGCCGGCGTGCGGGCGGCCTTTCGCCTTCGGCTTCGTCTCGCCCGAGGCCTTGTGTCCCCGGCTCGGCGGCGTGCTCGAATTGGTCGGCGTCTTCGCCGGCAGGTCAAGTTCGGCCTCAAGCTCGACGACCCGTGCGCGCAGCCTGGCGTTCTCGGCCTCCAATTGCGCCACGCGGGCGCACAGCGCCTCGACGCGTTCCAGCAGCCGAGCGATCGCCGCGTCCCTGTCGACGTCGATAGCGCAGCCAGGGACAAGCGAACGAGCGATGCATAGCTTGACTCATATTCGCCGCCGCCGCGCCAGCCCCCGCAGCTGAGTCGTTACGTCGCACCGCCAAAGCCGGCCTCACAAATCGATAAAATTATTCCAATTGCTTAATTTCCTTAATGTTGGGATACCTGACAACCCCATCTGTGGTAGTGGAGAAGGTTTCGGATCATGAATCCATCTGGCTTGTTTCGAATCAAGACGCCGGACAAGCTAGCCAATGCGAACCCCACGATCATCGTCTCGGGACCGGCGCGAAGCGGAACCTCCCATGTCGCCGCCGCCCTGCATGCCGCTGGTCTCTGGATGGGGGACAGTATCGACCAAACCGTTTTCGAAGATATGGAGATGGCGGGCGTCATAGAGGCGCGACGGCTGTTCTTTCGAAGGCCGGGGGCTCTATGGGCGGGGGGCTTTCACCGGTTAGCCTTGCGCGGTGTCGACGTGCCGTTGCTTCGCCAACTGATTGCTAGTCGCAATGCGCGCTTTTCGACATGGGGCTTCAAACGCCCGAACATCGCACAAATCCTGAAGTCGGATGGACTGCGCCTGTTTCGTGAGCCGCGTTTGATCGTGACGATCAGGGACCCGCTCGCCGCTGCCGAGAGGGCATCGATTGCGGAGGGGCTGGATTTGGGAAAAGCGCTCGACGACGCCCGCCGCGCCACCGTGTCGAATCTGAAAATCGTCGGGAGACTGGGGGTCCCGACCCTGCTCATTAGCTACGAACGATTGAAGGATGACCAACAACGAGTGCTTGAGGATGTTTACCGCTTTGCGGGACTTGCCGTGCGAGCTGAGGACTTTATGCGCATCGCAGAATTTGTTCGTCAGTCCGGCGAGGAATACAAGCGCCTCGCGAGTGCGCCGGTGAAGGGCTACATCGGCGAGTACGCAAACGGCGTGCTACGCGGGTGGTGCCGACTGCCTAGCGAGAATGAACCAGTCTGCGTCGAAATTTACGTCGATAACGTCAAGGTTGCATGTGTGCGGGCCGACAAATATTGGCCTGATCTGAAACGAGCCGGCTTTGGCAGTGGGCGCCACGGCTTTGAGGTTCACCTCGGTCAAATTCCTATGACTGGGGCCAGTCGGATAAGAGCTGTGATTTCCGGGTCCGATATCGAGCTCGAAAATAGCGGATGCAGTCTCTCTAGACTTGCCCACAGGCGAAAACGGGCTCGCTCAGAGCGAATTTTTGCGATTGGCTGGCTTCCGATCGCTCAAAACGGGCCAAAATTCGGTGAAAGATCGGATAGAGCCGCCACGCGTCCGAGTTTTCGCACGGTCTGCAAGATATTTGCAACACGCAGCGATCATAAGAATATCAGACACTTAACCGTTGCAAATTTCTGTTGCAAATATCTGCTTTCCACCTCTAGCCCAACTTGCGCAGTTGGAGGATGGTTTTCGCGATTTTGTCGAACGTGACGCGAGTCGGATCAAGCGGTTAGGCGGCGCGATGGGCTGATTTGGGCGTGTAGTGACGACCTTGGGTATTTTTTGGTTCCTCGACGTTCCAAGTGGAATTGGCCGGCGGTTGAATGCGGCGTTCGAGCCCTGCATGCTGCGAAGGTTTGGGCATGCGAGGCAGGGCGATGGAATCGAAAGATGTGTTCACG
>JBEKAL010000318.1:0-3865 GCA_050015935.1 Roseiarcus sp. | reverse complement strand
ACCTCCAGGTGCGCAAGGGTGGCTTCCGCCTGTGCCAGTGGAACTTGCCCTGAGCGCCGATCGCGCTTGTCGCCTAGTGGCCTCTCGTGCGGCACCCGTTCGTTCAAATCGCGTCGCGAGCGCGCCGCTTGATCAAGCGAAACACGTCGACCCGGTGCATGGCGCTTTCGGTCAACTCGCCGGTACGGCCGCGGGCGGAGCGGAAGGGCATCGCACGGTGTTTTCGACCATGAGCCCTTCGGCAAGCGGTCCTCCGTAGTGGGAACAGGTCGCTCCGATCGCGAAGAATTCATTGCCGCGGCGCGCCAGCAGGACGGCGTCGTCGCCGACATGCCCGGCGAGCATGTGTCCGTCCGGGAGATTAACCCAACTTCCAGATTTCACGAGACAAAGTTGTTCCATATCAATGAGATGGGCGTTTTGTTAGTCACTATTTACGGGTTCGATCCATGTGTGTCGGGGCTTGATCACTTCCGCCGGGACGCCGAGCTGGTCGTAGAGCACCAGCACATCGGCGTCCGGAGTCGCGGCCCTTCTGATGCAGAGGCATGCGCCCGACTTGGTCGGCAGAACGATGGTGCAGACTTGGTGTGTCTTCAGCGTGTCGCGCACGGTCGGCCAAGAGGTGTGGACCCCTTGGTCGAGCAGTGTCTTCTCGATGGAAATCAGCAGGTGGTAGGCCAACACGCAAAGAAAGACGTGGCCGTCCACGCGCTGCTCGAGATGATGGAATATCGGCCGTTCGGCGAGCGGTGATTTCATGTCGCGAAAGGCGTTCTCGGCGCGGGTGAGCAGGACATAGATGCGCCGGAACTCGTCGCCCGCGAGATCCTTGCGGTCGGTCTTCAAGAGATGACAGCCGTCGAGCCGCTCGGCCTTGGCGTGCTTGTCGGCGTCGAACTGCGCGACGAGAGTGGCCGATTCCGGATCGAAGGAGAGCGACCAATAGCGGGCGACCCGGGGATAGCGCTCCTTCAATCGCCCGATCGCCTGGTTGATTGTCTCGGCCTTGACGAGCTTTTTCTGGGCGACGCGCGCGGTGAGCTTGTCGAGATCGGCGCGCAGGCGAGCTTCCTGCTTGGCGCGGATGGCGCGGTCCTTGGCGATGCGTTGCTCGCTGCGGCAGAGCACGTAGGTCTGTTCGCCGTCGCGGCGGCTCTCGACCTCGATCGTGGTCTTCTTCTGGGCCGGGTTGAGCGGCGAGGGCTGGCGCAGCACCGGCACAAAACCGTCGCTGTCCTCGAAGTCGGCGAGCCAGCGGTCGCGCTCGGGTTGACGCGCGGCGACGACGTAATGGAGCTTGCGTTTGTTGATCTCGGCGATGTTGTCGTCGTAGGCCATGCCGCGATCGAGCACCACGGTCGCGCCTTCGGCAAGGCCGACGCGCTCGGCGAGACGATCGAGCATGGTGGCGAGCGTGCTGCGATCCTGGGTGTTGCCGGCGAAGATCTCGTGGGTGATCGGGAAGCCGTCGCGATTGACCACGAGTCCGACGACGATCTGCTTGCAATCCGGCCGATGATCGCGGGAATAACCGCGCTGCGCCTTGCCGTTGCGAAGGCAGAGCCCTTCGAAGTAGGTCGAGGTGAGGTCGTAGAAATAGATCGTCGGATCGAGATTGAACAAGCTGCGCTCGCGGGCGACGAGCGCCGCCTCGATCTTGGCGCGATGCGGATGGAGTTTGTCGAGTACAACGTAGAGCGGGTCTTCCGCGAGCGCCTCGAAGTCGGCGCCGAGGACGTCGTCGAGCGCGGTGCGCCGGATCCAATCCGGCATGGCGTGTTCGGAGCACGGCGCGATCAAGCGATTGAGGACCATCGCACAGGCGAGCCGCCGCACCGGTTCACCGAGGTCGCAGTCGCGCAGGATGTCGTCGAGCCCGAGACGCAACCAGAACTGATGGCCGACATGGATCGGCCCGGCTTCGCGATGGCGTTCGGTCGTGACCCGCGACGGATCGACTTCGATCACCGTGCCGGCGGGACGCGGCGCGGGAGAGCGGCGCTCTTCTGTCTCCGGCTTCTTGTCTCGCTGTTGGCGTTCGCGCACCCGACGAACGATCTCGGCGACTTCGCCGTCGTCGCGGTCGAGCAGGTCATCTTGACCGACGAGGGCATCTTCGATCTTGCCGGCGAGCTCGAGCCAATCTTCGCGCGGCCGCGGGCTCAGATCGCCGAGCGAGCAGATGGTCTTCTGTCGCGGCCCCTTCGGGGTGTGGACGGATTCGACCAGCACGTAATTAGTGTATGTGCGCCCCTTGTAGGAGAGAATCGATTTGCGGACATACATAGTCCACTATGAATCATTATTGCTCAACAATCGCAATGGCAATGACCGAACCAGCAATTCTAAAAGTAGCGAAGGCGCCGCATTTTGGGGATTCCCAAATCACCGGAAAAATGATTCACCGTCGGGATGAAGCTTTTGCCATCCCTTCTGGCGGGTTTGAAAGCCGTTTGCGCCGCCTTTCCGGACCCGCGTAAGGGACGCGGCGGCAACATCGCCATGGCGGATTTCGGCCTTTCCGCCTTCGCCATGTTCTTCATGCAAAGCGCTTCTTTTTTGTCTTTCCAGCGCACGCTGGAGAAAGGCCAGGGCCGCTCCAATTGCCAGACCCTGTTCGGAATCGGGAAAATTCCGTCCGACAATTACATCCGCGACATGCTCGACGCGGCGGACCCGGCGCTGCTCGCGCCCTGTTTCGAGCGAATGGAAACGCTGCTCGCGGAGCCGCCCTTGCGCCAGGCTTTCGGGCGGCTGGGCGGCAGGACCCTCGTCGCATGGGATGGGACCGAGTTCTTTTGCTCGCCAAAGCTCGGCTGCCCGCATTGCCTCACGCGCAAGCGCTCCAACGGCAAGATCGAGTCTTATCATTCCATGCTGTCGGCGACGGTGGTGGCGCAAGGCAACGCCAAGGTCGTGCCGCTCATGCCCGAATTCATCGCGCCCCAGGACGGCGCCGAAAAGCAGGATTGCGAGCGCAACGCCGTCAAACGTTGGTTCGGCAAGCATCACGCGCGGCTCGCGCCGCTGCGCCCGATCTATCTCGGCGACGATCTCTTCGCCTGCGAGCCCGTCGCCAAAATGGTCTCCGACGCCGGCGGCGACTTCATCTTCACCTGCAAGCCGGGCTCGCACGCGGCGCTGTACGACTTCATTAATGGCGCCGAGCCTTTCCGTCACGAGGAGAAGGTCCGCAACCGCAAGACCAAAGACACGCACCGCTACCGCTGGTTCGAGGCCGTGCCGCTGCGCGACGGCAAGGACGCGATGCGGGTCAACTGGATCGGCTTCGAAATTCTGGACGCGAAGGGCCGCGTCAAATATTCCATGGCTTGGGTCACCAGCCTCGCCGTCACCAAACAAAACGTCGCCGAGATCGCCGCCTGCGGCCGGGCGAGATGGAAGATCGAGAACGAGACCTTCAACGTGATGAAGAATCACGGCTACGAGCTCGAACACAATTTCGGCCACGGCGAGACGTTTCTGGCGATGACCCTGGCGGCGCTGAACCTGCTCGCCTTCGCCTGGCACGCGGCGCTCGACATTCTGGAGCCCCCCTGGAAGGCCGCGCGCGAGGCGGCGACGAAGCGAACCGGCTTCTTCGCCCATCTGGCGATGCTGACCGCCTACCTGGTTTTCCCGTCCTGGCCGGTCTTCCTCGAATCCCTCGCGACTTTCACCATCCCGCCGGAACTTCTGAAGGTCCAGAAAGACGAATGAAAACCTTCGTGGTGCCTACTTTTAGAATTGCTGGTCGTAACGCTAATACATCATATGTCATATGATTCGGTCGACGAGGGTTCAAAAATCCGAGCGTGTGAGAGCTGCGCGGAGATTACTCGCGGCTGGGACCAGCATGGCG
>JBEKAL010000317.1:0-3878 GCA_050015935.1 Roseiarcus sp. | reverse complement strand
GTGACGTTCGGCGACGGCGCGGAAATCAAAGGCGTCAAGGACATGCGCGTGCCGATGATGCGCCGCGACGATCCGCCGGCGCAGGACTCCCTGGCCGGCGTGCGCGTCAAGATCAGCGACAACTATTTTCTCGTCGGCCTCAATCGCGCGGACGCCGACGCCGCGCGCAACGTCGACCTGATCGCCAGCCGCGGCTGGTTCGACTTCCCGATGCTGCTCAACGACGACCGCATCGCCAAGCTGACCTTCGAAAAGGGCGCCGACGGGGACCGAATCCTCGCCGAGGCGCTGGCCGCGTGGAAGGCGCCTTGAGCGCTCAACCCGGCAGGTTGAATACCCGCGTCGAAACGAAATAGCCGCCCTCGACGTTTCCCAAGGCGATCGGCGAGCCGAAGCACGCGGCGTAGGCGGGACCTTCGCTGGGCGCGCCGGCGCCGCGCAGCAAGAGTCTTTGTCCTCGGCGCAGGATCGCGGCGTCGCGCCGGTCGATGCCGAGGCGCGGCAGCTCCGCCAAGCCCGCTTCGACCGGAAGCAGGGCCGCCGCCCGCGCTTCCGGCGATTCGCGCAACGCGTCCAGCGCCGCCGCGCGGTCGGCTGGGAATGGACCGACGCGCGTGCGGCGCAGCTGCGCGATATGGCCGTGACAACCGAGCAGACGCCCGAGGTCGCGCGCGATCGCGCGCACATAGGCGCCCTTGCCGCATTCGGCCTCGAATCTCGCCTCGCCCGGTTCGGCCTCAACGAGTTCGAGCCGGTGGACGACGACCTGCCGCGCCGCGATCTCGAACGCCTCGCCCCCGCGCGCAAGATCGTAAGCGCGTTCGCCGGCGATGCGGATCGCCGAAAAGGTCGGCGGGGTCTGGCTGATGAGGCCGACGAAGCGCGGCAGCGCCGCCTCGATCTCCTCACGGGTCGGGCGCTTCGGCGAGCCGGCGACGATCCTGCCCTCGGCGTCGTCGGTGTTGGTTTCCTCGCCCCACTTGACGGCGAATCGATAGGCTTTGGTTCCCTCCTGCACGATCGGGACGGTCTTGGTCGCCTCGCCGAACGCCACCGGCAACACGCCCGAAGCGAGCGGGTCCAAGGTTCCGGCATGGCCGGCCTTCTTGGCGTTGAAGAGATATTTCAGTAGCGCGACCGCCTGCGTCGAGGCGACGCCGACGGGCTTGTCGAGGTTGATCCAGCCGTTGATCTCGACGCGCGTCGAACGGCGCGAGGGCGTCTTGCGCCGTTTCGACGATTCGGCGCCGGCCGCGGCGGGCGTCGCGTCGATTTCAGCCTCGTCGCTCAATGATGCTCCTCGCGGTCGTCATGGCGCAGGTCGCGCGCGACGTGCGGCGACTTCAAGAGCGCGTCGATATCGGCCTGCGCGGAAAAACTATCGTCGAGCACGAAGCGCAGGTCCGGCGCGAATCTGAGATTGACGCGCTGGGCGACCAGCGCGCGCAGGGCCTTCTTGTTCTCTTTGAGAGCGATGATCGTCGCCTCGGCGTTCTTGCCGCCGAGCGGCATGACGGCGACGGTCGCGAGCTTCAGATCGGGCGACATCTTCACCGAGGGAATCGTCACCGCCTGCCGATTGAGCACGGGATCGACGATTTCGCCGCGCTGGAGAATTTCCGCCATCGCATGACGGATCGTTTCGCCCACTCGCTCGGGACGATGCGACGGGCCGGCGTGTTTGGCGTCCGAACGCGACATTTGCAGAGAGCCCGAAACACAAAGTTGAGGCGCCGAGGGAGCGAAGGCAAGAAATGGACTTTCGATTTCGGCGGTCCGACGCTTGGCCGCGCCGCGAAATCGAAACGCGTGGTCAGCTCGTCGGCTTGGCCCGAGCCGCGCATGTCGAAGCGGCGCCCGGCCTGAGTTCCCCGGCGGTTTGCAGGAAATCGCGGTCGAAACTCTCCGCGGCGCGCGTCACGCTTGCTTCCATCGCCTTCGCCCGGTCCGTCGCGCTTTAAAGCGTGCGACGGATTTCTTCGACATTGTAGCATTCGATGACGTCGCCGACGCGCATGTCCTGATAGCCCTCGAAGGCCATGCCGCATTCCTGGCCGGCCTGCACCGTGGCGACTTCGTCCTTGAACCGCTTGAGCGTCGACAGCTTGCCTTCGTGGACGACCACGTTGTCGCGAATGAGGCGCACGTGCGCGCCGCGCTGCATCACGCCGTCGGTGACCCGGCAGCCCGCGACATTGCCGACTTTCGAGATCGAGAACACTTCCAGGATCTGCGCATTCCCGAGCATCGTCTCGCGCAGGGTCGGCGAAAGCAGGCCCGACATCGCCGCCTTCACGTCGTCGACGAGGTTGTAGATGATGTTGTAGTAACGGATTTCGATGCCCTGCTGCTCGGCCAGGTCGCGCGCTTCCTTGTGCGCGCGCACGTTGAAGCCGATGATGACCGCTTTCGAGGCCTCGGCGAGGGTCACGTCGGATTCGGTCACGCCGCCGACGCCGCCGTGAATGACGCGGGCGGCGACTTCCTCGTTGCCGAGCGACTCGATCGCGGTGGTGATCGCCTCGACCGAGCCTTGCACGTCGCCCTTGACGACGATCGGCAGCTCCTTGCGGCCCGCCGTCTTGAGATTGCTCATCATGTCGCTGAGCGACGTGCGCGCCACGCCGCCACGCACCGCGAGCTTGTCGCGCTTCTGTCGGCCGCGATATTCGGCGATCTCGCGCGCCCGCGCCTCGCTTTCGACGACCGCGACGCGGTCGCCGGCGTCCGGCGCGCCGGAGAAGCCGAGCACTTCGACCGGCGTCGAGGGCTTGGCTTCCTCGACATTTTGGCCCTTGTCGTCGATGAGGGCGCGCACGCGGCCCCACTGCGAGCCCGCGACGACGAGCGCGCCGACGCGAAGCGTGCCGCGCTGCACCAGCACGGTCGCGACCGGGCCGCGGCCGCGATCGAGGCGCGCTTCGACCACCGCGCCTTCGGCGTTGCGCTCGGGATCGGCCACGAGATCGAGAAGCTCGGCTTGCAGAGCGATCGCCTCGAGCAGTTTGTCGAGATTGGTGTGTTTGGTGGCGGAGACTTCGACGCTGAGCGTTTCGCCGCCGAAAGCTTCGACTTGAACGTCGTGCTGCAACAATTCCTGCATCACGCGCTGCGGGTCGGCGTCCGGCTTGTCGATCTTGTTGATCGCCACGATGATCGGCGCCTTGGCCGCCTTGGCGTGGCGGATCGCCTCGATCGTCTGCGGCATCACGCCGTCGTCGGCGGCCACCACCAGCACGACGATGTCGGTGACCTTGGCGCCGCGCGCGCGCATCGCGGTGAAGGCGGCGTGGCCCGGCGTGTCGATGAAGGTGATCTTGGCCCCGCTGGGAGCCGTGACCTGATAGGCGCCGATATGTTGGGTGATGCCGCCCGCTTCTCCGGCCACCACGTTGGCGTGGCGGATCGCGTCCAGCAGCGACGTCTTGCCGTGGTCGACATGCCCCATGATGGTGACGATCGGCGGCCGCGGGATCGGGGCGCCCTCTTCGTCCGGGCGGTCGAACAATCCCTCTTCGACGTCCGATTCGGCCACCCGCTTGACGGTATGGCCCATTTCCTCGGCGATCAGCTCGGCCGTGTCGGCGTCGAGCGTATCGGTCAAGGTGACCATTCGCCCCTGGCGCATCAACAGCTTGATGACGTCGACGGCGCGCTCGGACATGCGGCTGGCGAGTTCCTGAATGGTGATCGCCTCGGGGACGACGATTTCGCGGGAAATCTTCTCCTTCGCCTCCTGGGCGCCGTGGCTCTTGAGGCGCTGGGTGCGGCGGCGGAAGGCGGCGACGGAACGCGTGCGCTCCTCTTCGCCGGCGGTGGCGCTGGCGACGGTCAATCGGCCGCGATTGCGCTGGTCGCCGCCGCGCGCCGGGCGCGGC
>JBEKAL010000316.1:0-4380 GCA_050015935.1 Roseiarcus sp. | reverse complement strand
CCATCATTTCCGAGCGCTGCGCTCATCTCGCCAACGACCGACAAACCCTAAAGGGCAGAGCCGGCTTCCACTGGTGGCCGCCCATCGCCAATGCGAGCTGATCGCCCGGAAACCGTATCATTGCTTGTGGCCGTCGGTGTAACCTCGTAGCGAACGTCCATCCGGACGAGAGGATTTCGCGAAGGAAGGGGCATAGGCTCTCGCCGTCGCCGGCGAGGCCTCCCTATTCGGCCGCCTTCGCCGCCGGATTGCTGGGATGCGCCGTCCAACTGCGCGGCGCTCGCGCGTAATCGAGACCCGTGCGCGGATCGACGCCTTGCGTGCGATGCGCGAGAGTGATGCAGTTCTCCACCGGGCAGACCAGCGCGCACAAATTGCAGCCCACGCATCGCGCGTCGTTGACGACGAATTTCCGCTCGCCGTCGACGGTCGCACGAATCGCCTGATGCGCAGCGTCCTCGCAGACGATATGGCAACGTCCGCATTTGATGCAGAGGGCCTGGTCGATCTCGGCCTTGGCGACGTAGCTGAGGTTGAGGAACGGCCAGTCCGTGACGTTGGCTATGGCGCGGCCGCGGAAATCGTCGATGCGCTGGTAGCCCTTGGCGGCCATGAAGTTCTTCAGGCCGGAGGTCAGCTCCTCGATGATCTTGAAGCCGTAGGTCATCGCCGCGGCGCACACCTGCACGTTGCCGGCGCCGAGCGCGATGAACTCCGCGGCGTCGCGCCAGATCGTCACGCCGCCTATCCCCGAGATCGGCAGCCCCGCGGTCATCGGATCGCGCGCGATTTCCGCAACCATCGCCAGCGCGATCGGCTTGACCGCCGGGCCGCACATGCCGCCGGAAGCGCCCTTGCCGTCGATCGGGTCGACCGGCGTCATCGCGTCCAGATCGACCCCCATGATCGAATTGACGCCGTTGATGAGCGAGACGGCGTCGGCGCCGCCCCGCTTGGCCGCGCGGGCGGGATGGCGGATGTCGGCGACGTTCGGCGTCAGCTTGACGATCACCGGCATGCGCGTATGGGCCTTGCACCGGCGCGTGACCATTTCGATGCATTCGGGCGCCTGGCCGACCGCCGCGCCCATGCGGGGCTCGGCCATGCCGAGCGGACAGCCGAAGTTCAGCTCGACGCCGTCGCACTCGGTTTCTTCGACCCGCGCGAGGATCTTTCGCCACGACTCTTCCTCGCACGGGACCATCAGCGAGACCGCCAGCGCGCGGTCGGGCCATTCGCGCTTGACCTCCTTGATCTCGCGCAGATTGACCTCGAGATCGCGGTCGGCGATCAGTTCGATGCTGTTGAGCGCGATCAGCCGCCGGTCGGGGCCATAGATGGCGCCGTAGCGCGCGCCGGAGACATTGACGACGGGCGGCCCGGCC
Source organism: Roseiarcus sp. (assembly GCA_050015935.1). GTDB lineage: Bacteria > Pseudomonadota > Alphaproteobacteria > Rhizobiales > Beijerinckiaceae > Roseiarcus. The sequence goes on along the minus strand of JBEKAL010000316.1, from coordinate 2,995 downwards.
TCGCCGAGCGTCTTCCAGACGACGCCGCCCCAGCCCGCGCGAAACGCGCGCTCGACCTTGGTCTTGCGGTCGGTCGGCGGCGCCGAGGCGAGCCAGAACGGATTGGGCGACTTGATGCCGAGGAAATTGGCGCTGAGATCGACCATTTCGTCCTCCATCAGCTCTCGCATCGAGATTTCAACGCCGCGTCGATCGATCGCGCCGCTCGCTTGCCGTCCTCGACCGCGGCGACCGTCAGGCCCAACCCGCCCGCCACGCAATCGCCCCCCGCCCACACGCCGGAGAGGCTGGTGCGTCGCTCGCCGTCGACGACGACGCCCCCGTCCTGACTGCGCTGGATATCCGCGCCGGCGAGCGCCTCGGGCGCTCCCTTCTGGCCGATCGCGATGAATACCGCGTCGGCCTCGACGCGAAAGGCGCCGCCGGCGCCGATGAGCGCCCCGCCCTCTTCGCGCGTGCGCTCGAAAAGCACGCCGCTCGCGGCGCCGCCGTGACTTTCCAGCGCGACGGGGCGCGCCCAGGGGCGAATGAGCACGCCATTGGTCTGCGCGAGATCCCGCGCGAGTCGGCTCGCCTTCATCCGTTCGAAGCCGCGTCGATAGACGATCGTGACGGTCTCGGCGCCGAGGCGCTTCGACTGCACCGCGACGTCCACCGCGGTCATGCCGCCGCCGATGACGACGACTCGCCGCCCGACGGGCAGTTTGGCGAGATCCTCGGCCTGCCGAAGCTCCGCGATATAGCTGAGCGCGTCGATCACGTTGGCGAGCTCTCCTTCGCCCGCCAGTCCGAGCTTGTTGTTCTCGCCGAGGCCGACCGCGAGGAACACCGCGTCATAGTCGCGGCGCAAGGCGTCGAGCGCCAAGTCGCGCCCGAGCGCGAGACCGTGTCTCACCGAAATGCCGCCGATCGAGAGAATGAAGGCGGCTTCCCTGGCGGCGAAATCGTCCGGCGTCTTGTAGGCGGCGACGCCGTATTCGTTGAGGCCGCCCGATTTCTCGCGCCGCTCGAAGATCGTCGCCTCGTGCCCGGCGACCGCCAGCGCATGCGCGCAGGCGAGACCCGCCGGGCCCGCGCCGACGATGGCGACCCGCTTGCCGGTCCGCGCGGCGCGGGTGAAAGGCGTCTTGCCGGTTTGCATCTGCGCGTCGACGGCGTGGCGCTGAAGCAGGCCGATGCGAACCGGCTTGCCCTCGGCCGCTTCGCGCACGCAGGCCCCCTCGCACAGCGTCTCGGTCGGGCAGACGCGCGCGCACATGCCTCCCATGATGTTGGCGTCGAGAATGGCGCCCGCCGCGCCGAGCGCGTTGCCGGCCGCGATCTGGCGGATGAACAGGGGGATGTCGATGGAGGTCGGGCAGGCGCGCTGGCACGGCGCGTCATAACAGAAGTAGCAACGATCGGCCTCGACCCTCGCTTCATGCGCGCTCAGGGGGGGATGCAACTCAGCGAAATTCGCCTCGAGCGTCGCGCGGTCCAGGCGAGCCGCCGCTACGTCGGCGATTCCGGGCGGTTCGGAGATGATTCTCATTACGACTCTCCTGCGTCTCGGGGCGCCGAGCGCGTTCTTGAGAAATCCTGACCAATCGGTCAAAACGTTCGCCCGGCGTTCTCGTCAAGTCAAGAGCCGAAGAGCGCGGGGCTTTGTCGGCCCCGAAATCGTCCGGCGGGATGACGCAAACCGCCGGCGGAGTTCGCATCGCAATAGCCCGCCCGCGCGACGACGCGCGGGAGCGCCCTGAGAATTGGTCAGTCGCTGCGGGTTTGTGCGCTTAACGTCTGATCGTTCTCAATATCCTGCTAGACTCCGCAATTGGTTCGACGATTAAGCGTAGGGGCGCGCCGACCGCATGCCGAAACGAGAAACAGTCGATAGTTCGAAGTTCAACAAGGCGATCGAGCTGCCTTATCAGCTCCGCGTGGCCGATTTCGAACTGGCGATGCAAGACGTCTATGATTTTTTTCCATGATGTGAACGGGCTGCTGTTGCAGCGCGGTTTGCGTCGAATGGATGATTTTCTGCGGCCCGCCGCCATGTCGGGCATGATCTCCGACATGCTGACGGCCTCGATGACGAACCACGCGCGCTCCCTCACCGAAAATAAGCATTTCAACGGCCATCCCGATTTGGTCGTCCAAGGGCGCTACCCAAACAATGCCGTGGCGTCCGGCGTCGATGGCGTCGAGATCAAGACGACGCGCAAGAAGGGCGGCGCGGTCGATACGCACGGCGCGCGGGAACGATGGATGTGCGTTTTTGTGTATGAGACGGATAAGGAAACAGAACCGGCGATAAAGCGTCTGCCCATGCGGTTTGTCGAAGTCTACTTAGCCCACGTCGAGCGTAATCGGGGCGAATTCCCGGGCAAGCGTGGCTCGGCTCGACCGGGGCAGATTTCCGGGCAGGTTTGGCTTGGCTCAAGCGGGGGCGGGCCTGACGAGGGTTGCGAGGTCGGGGATTTTGGGGCCTGGGATTCCCAGTCGGTCGCCGATGAAGTCGTAGAACGACAATTTCAATTTCATACAGGTTTTGGCCAGACCGAGCATGACGTCGCGGGCGTCGCGGCCCTTGTCGCTGACGGTTCCGCCGGAGATTTTCCTCTTGGTGACGAAGGCGCGGATGTCGTTTTCGGAAGCGTTGGTATTGAGCGGGATTTCCGGGTGTTCGAGGACGCGTAAGAGATGGTCCTTGTTGCGAAACAGCCGCTTGAGCAGCCTGTCGAGCGTGGCGTAGCCGGTTCTGCCGCGATTAAAGATGCGGTCGAACCGAGAGCGCAATATCCGAGCCTGATCGGGGCTTGGCGCGAGCTTGTATTCCTTGAGCGTGCGATAGAACCACCAGATCATCCGCCTGGCGACCTCGACGGCGTTGCGCTGTCTGTCGTTGGCGGGGACGAGCTTGTGAACGAGCCGTTCGGCGTGAACCCAGCACAGCGCGTGTTCGCCGACGCGAAACTGGCCGGCGTCGTCGGAGACGATGACCGTATCCTGCAAT
>JBEKAL010000315.1:0-3905 GCA_050015935.1 Roseiarcus sp. | reverse complement strand
TCGATCCCGAACTCGTCGTCGGCGTGCTCGGCGGCGGCGCCGGGACGACGCGCGATTGTTTCGAGCTGATCCACCAGGCCGAGAAATACGGCGCCCGCGTCGCGCTGTTCGGGCGCAAGATCTACCTCGCCGAATCGCCGCTCGAAATCGTCAGGCTGATGCGCGCGGTCGCGGACGGCGCGCTCGGGCCGAGCGAGGCGGTCGAGGCTTATCACGACGCGTTGCGGCGCGAGAGCGTGACGCCGATCCGCGATCTGGCGGCCGACAACGAGATCACCGAAGCCGTTCTCCGGCGAGGTTGAGGGCGCATGAGCGATCGCCGGGGCGTAGCGACGGCCGGAACCTGGTGCGTCGACTTCAACAAGACGATCGCAGCCTGGCCCGCGGAGGACACCACCAACGAGATCCTCGCCATGGATCGCCAAGGCGGCGGTTCCGGCTGCAACATGGCGATCGACCTCAAGCGGCTCGACCGCGCTTTTCCGGTCGAGACGATGGGCCTCGTCGGCGACGACGACAACGGACGCTTTCTTCTCGCCCAATGCGACGCTTTCGGCGTCGAGCGCAAAGGGCTGGTCGGTCTTCCCGGCGGCGTCACGATGACCACCGACGCCTTCAACGTCAGCGCGACCGGGCGGCGCACCCATTTCTTTCACCAGGGCGTCGCGGCTTTGATGAGCCCGGAAAATTTCGATTTCTCGCGTTCGCGCGCGCGCTTTCTGCATCTCGGTCTTCCCGGCGCCCACGCTCGGATGGACGCGCCCTGGCGCGGCGAAGCCAATGGTTGGGTCGCGACGCTGCGCGCGGCGCGCCGTTGGGGCCTCGCCGCCAATCTCGAGCTGATCTCGAATTCGCGCGAGAAGGTCGGCGCGCTGGCGCGGCCGTGCCTGCCGCATCTCGACCTGCTGATCGTCAATGATTTCGAGATCGGCGCGCTCGCCGACGTCGAGACGCGCGATTCGAGCGGCGCGAAACCCAAAGCGATCGCACGCGCCGTCGACGCGGCGCTGTCGCTGGGAGCGATGCGCCTCGTCGTCGCGCATTTCCCGGATGGGGCGATTGCGGCGACGCGCGAGGGGGGACGGTTCGCTCTGGGTTCGCTGGCGATGCCGAAAGAAGCCGTCGCCGGCGTCAACGGCGCGGGCGACGCCTTCGCCGCCGGCATGCTCTATGCCGTGCACGAGGGCTGGCCGATCGAAGATGGCCTGCGGCTCGCCCATGCCTGCGCGGCCGCGTCGATGCGCGCGGTTTCGACCACCGCCGGGGTCGCGCCGGTCGCCGAGTGTTTGGCGCTGGCGAAAAAATGGGGCTTGCGGCCCGCGCCGGCTTGACGCGCGGCGCGCCCCATGGGAGGCGGCGGAGCCGTTTTTTCGTCAAGCGAAAGTCTTAATCGTCGTGGCGCCTTATCCCCACCGCATCATCTTCGTGCGCCATGGCGAAACGTCCTATAACGCGGAGGGCCGGCTCCAGGGTCAGCGCGACGTTCCGCTCGACGGCGCAGGGCGCGAGCAAGCGAGCAGGGTCGGGCGCGCTCTAAGCGACGAACTGGCGGGCGAACTCGCGCGGCTCGACGCCCTCGGCGCCTTCTATGCGTCGCCGCTGATCCGCGCGCGCCAAACGATGGAGCTCGCGCGGGCCGCGATGGGCCTCGCGCCCGAGCGCTACCATCTCTGCTCGGCGCTGAAGGAGCTGACGTTCGGCGACTGGGAGGGCCTGACATGGCCCGAGGTGGACGGGCGCGATTCGGCCGGCGCCAAGGCGCGCGAGGCCGACAAATGGCGCTTCGCGCCGCCGCGCGGCGAGAGCTACGCCATGCTGGTCGAACGCGTCAGGCCCTGGCTGGCGGCGCGCGAAGGCGATTGCTTCGTCGCCTCTCACGGCGGCGTCGCCCGCGCGTTGATGTTTATTCTCGCCGGCGTCAGCGCCGCGGAAGCGGCAAACGCCAACATCTGGCAGGGCCGCGCGCTGATTTTCGACAACGGCGGGTATGGCTGGCTGGGGTAGGGCGCCTGCCCCTTCCCCCCTCGCTGGGGAAGGCGTCATCGTGTCAGCGATGACGGACGAGGGGGCGCGCGCAGCGCGACGGCTGTATCGAACGCCGCTCTTTTCGCCAAGGCGGCGCGAATCCGCGCCGCCGCCAGCTCGGTCGAACCGATCGCCAGTTCATTCGGCAAACTGTAGCGGGTCCGTTTCAATTCCTGTTTCGGGGGGATAGCGGTCATTCGCCCATGCGCGGAGACGGCAGACGGCGATGTCGTCGATGCCGGGCCGAATGCGTCAACGTTGGCGCAAACAGCATCAGGATCGCTCGGTGCGACGCGCAACTCGGCGGCGCGCTCGGCAGGCGCCGGAGCCGGCGGAAAGCCTGCCATTGAAGATGGCGCGCTGTTCCGCCGGCGAAAGTCTCCAACCGATCAACTCACGCTGATTCGGCGTGGCTTGGCCTTCTCAGCTTTCGGCAGCACGACCGTCATCACGCCGTCCTTCAGCTCGGCCTTGATCGCGTCCTGCTCGATCTTGCTCGAAATTTGGAAGCTGCGGCTGTAATTGCCGATGTTGTATTCGGTGTAGAGCGGCTGAAGCCCATCATATTTCGAGAAGTCGATCCGCCCCGCGATCGTCAGGACGTCGCTCTCGACGCCGACCTCGACGCTCTCCTTGCTCACTCCGGGCATCTCCAATACCACCGTCAACGCCTGATCGGTCTCGTAAATATCGGTGACGGGCATGAACGAGCGCACCGGGACCGTGCTTTCCCGCTTGGTCTCGACTTCTCGCTTCTGCTGAACCTGAAGCTCCTGTTCCGCCATGACAGTTCTCCCCATGATCCGTCAGTTGATTCTGATCGTGCGCGGCTTTTCGCTCGCCGCACGCGGGATGAACAACACCAACACGCCTTCGCGATATTCCGCGCGGATGGCGTCCGCATCGATCTGCAACGGCAATGAGATCGTGCGGTCGAAGGCGCCAAACAGACGCTCGCGCCTGTGCATGCTGGCGTTCTTGTCGTAGTTGGCCGTCTTCTTGCCGGAAATCCGGATGGCGGTTTCTTTCGCCTCGATTTGCAGGTCGTTTTTGTCGATCCCCGGCAATTCGATGATCGCGACGAAATCATCGCCCTGCTGGAAGATGTTGATGGGCGGAGAGCCGCCGACGCCCGCCGTGCCCCCCTCCATCCAGTCGCTTTCAAGACGGGAGTCTAGCGCGCGTTGCAGCGCCAGCATCGCCGCAAAAGGATCGCTGAAACTTGGCGTCATCGTTCTTCCTCCTATCCTGAGCAGCGCGCGCCCCAAGGGCGCCGCTTCGTTTCGCATTTCGTGGGTGTCGATCTTCCGCGCCGGCCTAAGGCGCCGCTGCAGTGCGGCAAAGGGATGTCCCGTTCGTTGTTGAAATTCGGGGAAGGGACGCCGCCGTTTGAAAGCTATGCCGCCTCTGCGATTTGAGCAAGAGGCCGTGCGGGGGAAGTTTCAGGGCCCTGTTTATCGAGCGCCGCGCGCAGAGCGGGAAGTTGCTCGTGCGCTTTCAATCGCCGGAAGCCTTTTTTCGATACTGGGCTGACGTGACAATGCCCGCGGGCGTAATAAATTGCGATCCAATCCGCGTGCCTCGGTCGCGACCGAAACAGGATCACAAGTGACTGAGATCATTCGAAGTTGCGCTCGGGCCGTCAGTATCGCTGACCAATATGCAGTGACGTAATTTATTTTGCGGCCTTGTAATCGCGAAGACGAAGCCTATATGCCCTTGATAATTTGAATGATAATCATTCGAATTTATTTTTAATAAGGAGGCGAGTAATGGTGAAAGAAAGAAGTAGCGTCAGTCTCATCGCCCTCGCGGGCGTAAGCGCTGTCGCGCTGGCAATTGCGCTGGGCGCCACCGCCGCCCAGGCGGCGTCTCCGCCG
>JBEKAL010000314.1:0-3960 GCA_050015935.1 Roseiarcus sp. | reverse complement strand
GCTTGCTCAGGCGCGTCTTCAGCGCCTCGATCTCGGCGCGCAGACCCATGCTTTCCGCCGTCACGTCGCGCTCGGCGCGCGCGACGCGGTCCGAAGCGGCGCGGCGGGGCGGGAGAAGATCGCGCAGGCGCTCCGCTCGGCGCTCCCAGCTCAGAGCCGCGGCGCGAGCGAAGCGTTGCAGCGGGCCGAGCAACGAGGAGACTTCGTCGAGCAGGACGATGGTTTCGCGGTCGAGGATGTTGCGCAACGCCACCACCGCCGACGCATCGCCGGCGATGACGATCTCGCGGGTGAAGAACAGCGCGTCGCTGTCGATGCGGCCTTCGAGCAGCGCCAGCAGCGCCTCCAACGACCCCTTCACGCTCGCGTCCGCCGGAGCGTCGTCCGCGCCCGCCAGCTTCAGGGACGGCGGCCCCTCGCCGAATTGCAGCAGGAAACGACGAGGCAGATCGGTCAGCTCGATACGGATGACGGTGCGGCGCAACTCGGCGAGGACGCGGAACAAATCGGGGTGATTGCGCCCGATCGCGCGAAGAAGGGCGGCCGCGCCGAGATCGAGAAGAGGCGGCGGCGTCGCGGCGATCAGCCCGCGAGCCAGGATCGTTGGAAATTCAGCCTCTTCCATCTCTCCGTTCCCTCATGACCGCGCCCGCCGCGCCGCGGCCGCCGGAGGCCGACTGGCACGAAGCATCTTTATCGCCCGCGGCATTGATCTGCGTCAACGCTCGCGCAGTCGGCGCCCCTCTCGTCCGGCGCGCTCCACGAAGCGCCGCGCCAGCCCGGCGGAACTCTGCCAACGCCGTGCGAAGGAGCGGTCCGCGCAAGCTCGCCAGGCCGTCGCGGGCGTTGGCGAATTATATACCGAAACGCTCGGAAACGGCGTGGGAGAGGCGAAAAACGCCGCGTTTACCGGCGCCCCGGCATCGCCTTTACCGAATTTTTGCGGGTCGTCGGCACTCTCGCAAGCAAAGTTCCGCGGGTCTCGCGGCGGCAGGCCTCTCATGCTGAAGAATGCGTTGATTTTCGCGGCGGCCGCTCTGATCATAGGCTTTTCGGCGCCGTCCTTGTTTCCCGAGCGCGTCGCCGCGCCCGCGGCGTCCAAGCCCAGCGCGTCCGCTCCGGTCGCCCCAAGCGCGGCCCGCGCCGCCGCGGCCGGCGATTCCGGCTTTCGCGAAGCGTCGATCCCGGCGGACGCGGGCGGCCAATTCCACGCCAATGCGTTGATCGACGGGCAAGACGTCGACGTGATGGTCGACACCGGCGCGAGCGTGATCGCGCTGACGGCGGACACCGCCGCGCGCCTGGGCCTCGTCGCCGATCCGTCGACGCCGAAATGGCGGATGAACACGGCCAACGGAGTTTCCTTCGTCTCGCCCGTCGTCCTCAAGCATGTCAGCCTCGGCTCGATCTACATGAACGACGTCGAGGCCGTGGTGATGCCGCCGGGCGCGGGCGCCGCCAACCTTCTCGGCGCGAGCTTTCTCAAGCGGCTGGCCGCCGTCGAACAGCGCGACGGCGTGCTCACGCTCAGGCAATAGCTTGGATCGCCTCGGCCGGGACGAAGCGCGGCGATAAGGCTTTTTATCGGGGCCGCGATCGGCTAGGCAAAGGCGTCGCTCTCCATCGCCCGAGGCCGCCCGTGTTTCCCCAGCCGCAACCCCAGCTCAGCCCCAACAGCTACGCCTATGAAACGCGGCCGATGGTCAAGCCGACCGGCTTTCGCGAATACGACGCGCGCTGGCTCTACGAGCGGGAAATCAACCTCATGGGCGTGCAGGCGCTGGGCATGGGCCTCGGCGCGCTCATCGGCGAATTGGGGGTGAACAAGGAAATCGTCGTCGGCCACGATTTTCGCTCCTATTCCAGCGCGATCAAATACGCGCTGACCTGCGGCTTGATGGCCGCCGGCGTCAGGGTCCGCGACATCGGCCTCGCCATCGCGCCGATGGCCTATTTCGCCCAGTTCGCGCTCGACGCGCCCGCCGTCGCGATGGTCACCGCCTCGCACAACGACAACGGCTGGACCGGCGTCAAGATGGGGGCGGCGCGGCCGGTGACGTTCGGACCGGAGGAAATGAGCCGCTTAAGCGAAATCGTGCTTCGCGGCGAATTTCGCGCCTGCGAAGGCGGCGGCTATGAATTCGTCGCGGATTTTCCCGCCCGCTACCTCGCCGACCTGACGGCGCGGCCGAAGTACGCGCGCAAGATGAAAGTCGTCGCCGCCTGCGGCAACGGCACGGCGGGCGCCTTTGCGCCGGCGTTGCTCGCCGCCTTGGGATGCGAAGTCGTTCCGCTCGACTGCGATCTCGACTTCACCTTTCCCAACTACAATCCCAACCCCGAGGATCTCGACATGCTGCGCGCGATGGCGACGGCGGTGAAGGCAACGAACGCCGATGTCGCGCTGGGCTTCGACGGCGACGGCGACCGTTGCGGGATCGTCGACAACGAGGGAAGCGAGATTTTCGCCGACAAGATCGGCGTGATGCTGGCGCGCGATCTGTCGAAGCGGCGCCCGAATGCGACTTTCGTCGTCGACGTGAAATCGACCGGGCTCTACGCGAGCGATCCCGAGCTGACCCAGCGCGGCGTCGAGGTCGATTATTGGAAGACCGGCCATTCCCACATCAAGCGGCGTGTGCGCGATCTCGGCGCGCTCGCCGGCTTCGAGAAATCGGGGCACTTCTTCTTCAACCCGCCGGTCGGGCGCGGCTACGACGACGGCTTCGTCGCCGCGATCGCCGTGCTCGACATGCTCGAGCGCAATCCCGGCAAGTCGATGGCCGATCTCTACCGCGAACTGCCCAAGACCTGGGGTTCGCCGACCATGTCGCCGCATTGCCCGGACGAGGTGAAGTACGAAGTCGCCGAGCGCGTCGCCCGGCGCTTCAAGGCGATGCAGGCGGAGGGCGCGCTTCTGACCGGCCAGCCGATTCGCGACGTCGTCACGGTCAACGGCGCGCGCGTGACGGTGGAGGACGGAACCTGGGGCCTGGTGCGCGCCTCCTCCAACAAGCCCGAACTCGTCGTCGTCGTCGAGAGCCCGGTCTCGGAATCGCGCATGCGCGAAATGTTTCACGCGGTCGACGCTCTCTTACGCGAAAACCCGGAGGTCGGCGCCTATAACCAGACGATCTGAGGCGCGCGTGCTGAAAGCCCCGATTCTGCCGGACGTGCTCGCGCCCGGCCTTCGCGTCGTCTTCTGCGGCACCGCGGCGGGCGCCGTCTCGGCCGCGCGCGGCTGCTATTACGCCCATCCCCAGAACAAGTTCTGGCGCACGCTCTACGCGGTCGGCCTGACGCCGCGCCTGCTCGATCCCACGGAATACGCCGCGCTGCCGCGTTTCGGCGTCGGCCTCACCGACATCGCCAAGACGACGAGCGGCATGGACAAGCAGCTGCCGGCCGGCGCCTTGGGGCGCGCCGCCTGCGAGGCGATGGCGGAAAGAATCGCGCGGGCGAAGCCCGGCATCCTCGCCTTCACCAGCCTGACCGCAGGCCGCCGATACCTCGGCCGCGACGCGCCGCTCGGCGAGCAGCAGGAGCGGATCGGCGCCACCCGCCTGTGGCTGCTGCCCTCGCCCTCGCCGGCGGCGGACTGGAACTGGGACGAGACCTGGTGGCGCGCGCTCGCCGAGGCGGCGGGGGAGGAGTGAGGCCAATGGCCACAAGCAATGACTCGTCATGGCCGGGCTTGTCCCGGCCATCCACGCCGGCAAGCCGCCGCCCCGCCCGGCGGCGCTTCGTCTCGCGCCCGCCGCTGCGCCGGCCTCGAAGCGGAAAGGCCGCCGCCATTCGCCGTCGATCTCTTGAATGCGAGAATTCCGATTGAAACGAGCTGTGTCGAGTAGGCGCGGGGATTGCTCCGCCGCGCCTCTCACAGAACCGGACGTGCGGGCCTCGCATCCGGCTCTTTGGGTTGAGGTGTCAGAATGCGAACGCGAGTTGCTCGGACGCCTT
>JBEKAL010000313.1:0-4008 GCA_050015935.1 Roseiarcus sp. | reverse complement strand
CCCGCGGCGCCGGCCTCGGCGATGACCGCGCGCGTCGAGGTCTCGAGCAGGCCGGGATGGCGACGCGCGTGGGCGAGCACGAGATATTGCGCGACGAATTCGATGTCGATGAGGCCGCCCGACACCAGCTTGAGGTCCGAGGGGTCCTTATCGCTCTTCTCGCTGGCGATCAATTTGCGCATCGCGCGCGCATCGCCGGCGAGCTTCTCCGCCTCGCGCGGGACGGTGAGGACGGCGGCGATCGCGGCGGCGATCTCCCGGCTGAGGCTCGGCTCGCCGGCGACGACCCGCGACCGCGTCAGCGCCATGCGCTCCCAGGTCTCGGCTTCCGAGGATTGATAGACAACCGGCAGGGGGAATTCCAACTTAGCCGCCGCCAAAAATGGTCCCGCTGCGCGGGGCCGTTTCGGCCCTCGCCTTCCTCCCGCACGATGATCGGAAAACTCTGTAATCGCTCATGGAGTCTTCGGAAAAACTCTTAGGCATTTTTCCGCCTCGCGATGGACGACTGCTCAAAATGGGCTTAGTTTGAAATCGGCGCGGCGCATCGCTTGCAAGCGTTGTCGATAAGTTCCGCAACGGAAGAGCGGTAGGAACGGGCGGTGCAAGAGGGAACATGAATATTGCTTGCAGCACTTTAATGGACGAAAGCGGGTTGGGGAAGGCAAAATGAAAGTCGATGACGATGGCGACAATAATGCGAATGGCAAGGCGGCGGCTTCCGGCAGAAATTCGCCACACCTGCGCCATCGCATCGCTTGGATGTACTACGTTGAGGAAATGACGCAGAGCGCGATCGCCGACCGGCTTGGAATCGGACGCATCACGGTGGGGCGAATGCTGGCCGAGGCGCGCGCCGCGAATGAAGTTCGTATATCAGTAAGTTGGGATTTAGCCGAGCTTACCGAAGCCGAAATCGGATTGCAGAAAAAATATGACATCCGCGAAGCTATCGTGGTCCCGCTTTCGACGGCGCATTCGGATCCTCGCCCGGCCATCGCTGCAGCGACGGGAAATTATATCTCCGATATGTTGCGGCCGAACATGAAGATTGGTCTTGGATGGGGCCAAACTTTGCTCGGGTCGTTGCCATTCCTCCCGGAGAGACAGGTGCCGGGTCTCGCCGTCGTTTCGTTGCTTGGCGGGATCACACGCGCGCGACAAGCCAATCCGGCCGAATTTGCCGCGCAGTTCGCGCGCTTTTTTCTTGCCGATTGTTATCTGCTCGCCGCGCCGGCGATTGTGGACAGCGCAAAAACGAAGGAAACGCTCATCGAGCGATGCGGATTATCTGAGGTTTATGAGTTCTCCAAATCGCTTGATGCGGTGGTGGTCGGCGTCGGGAGCATCAGCCCGAATTCCACCGCAAGCCTTTTCGGCGCGGTGTCCGAGGCTGACAATGCGGCGTTACGGGCGGCCGGCGCGGTCGGGGATATGCTGTTTAACTTTTTCGATATCGATGGCAACCTTGTCGATCACTCGCTCAACAAGCGAACGATGTCGATTCCGATCGAAACGATCTCGGCGGCTCCCCTCCGCGTTCTTGTTGCAGGAGGAATTAATAAAGTCGAGGCGATGCTGGGCGCATTCAAACTCTTTCGGCCAACCGTTCTTATTACTGATGAATTCACTGCGAACGCTCTACTCAAAGACACGCCAAGCAAGAGGAAAACCGCTTGAAGCTAGGCTTCATTCGCCGCGCCGACACATCCGGACGTCGCCGCCGTCAAGACAAGTACGGCAGCACGGCGGCGAATTCGGACGCCAGCGCGCTAACAGGGTCTCGATCGCGCGCGGCGGATATCAGGCGCGAAAATCGAGCGTCGACGCCCGCGTCCGCCGCAGCGATGATTTCTCGTTTGTCCAACCGACTCGCGTTTGGAGTCAATGACACGATCGCGGTCGCCAAGCCTATAGCCATGCAACAATAGAAGTTTGGCGATAAGAGCAAATGCTTCGGCGTGCGCGAGTCGTCGGCGTCGAGAGCGAGTTGCTTGATCGGCCGGTGGTCCGAGAGGACATAGGCGGTCGCGGCGCAGAGACGTCGAACGTTTTCAGCTCTCGACGAATTGGAGACGGCTCCATCGCGATCGATCACGGACAAGATAAGATCGCGATGACGATCCTGTAACATTTCCCAAGCGTCGTCGATAGCCAATTCACGGATCAGATACGTGTTAGCGCCGAAACCGCGCAAAAGGCCCCGCAGCGCGCTGTAAGTAATCACGCCAAAAAAATGCGCATTTTGCGCGTCCGCTCGGGAGCGGCTGAAATAGCCGTCAATGGGCAGGGGAAACGCGGGCAGCAAAAATGATCGTTTCGAACCGGCGAGCAAGGCCGAAGCCGCCGCCTCGACCCCCGACATGACGACGTCGGCGACAGACGCCACCGGCTCCAAAATCATCAACGGGCCCCGCGCCGCAGCCAATTCGCGGCTGCAGCGGATGCCGTAATTGACGCGGTAGCGGACGCCGCGCATTTCGTCCCTGACCGCGAGAACGATATGGCCGGCCAACTTGCTTGAAACCATGGCAGAGTCACAGCTCCACGGCGGCGCCACTTCCCATTATAGCCTCGTTTGGCTCGATGACGCCAGCCATCGCTCGACGTCGATCCAGTTCTCGGCGGCCAGGGTCGCGCCCGCGCGCATCAGCTTGCCCGCGTGAGCGGCGTCGATGTGCATTCCCCCGAGGAAGCCGATCGCGGTCATTCCAGCGGCGACCGCTCCCTCTACGCCGGGGATCGAATCTTCAATGACGATGCACCTATCCGGATGCGCGCCCATCGCCTTCGCCGCGTAGAAGAAAATGTCCGGCGCCGGCTTGCCGCGCTCAACCAAACAGGCGCTGAAGATCGCTTCACCGAAATAGGCGCGCAATCCCGTCACTTCAAGACTGAAGCGAATTCGCTCCTCTTGCGACGACGAGACTACGCACCGGGCGAGCCGAAGTCGGTCCAGGAACGGAACCAGCCCTGGCGTGGGTTTCAACTCGGCGGCGAAGAGGGCGCGCATGCGAGGCCATAGCTGCGCCCTGTCTTCGGGCGCGACCGCGCGCCCGACGGCGGCTTCGATGCGCGCAAGGATGTCCGCCTCTTTCAGCCCGAAACAGCTTTGCATGAGGTTTTGAGGAAGTGGGACGCCGAGGTCCGCCAACAGCTCGGCGCAGGCGCGCGCGAAAAGCAGCTCGCTATCGACGAGAACGCCGTCGCAATCAAAAATGAGGAGTTCGCCCTCGCGCTCGTTGGCCTTCATTGCGCCGCCCCGTCGTCAATTGCCTTGGAGGGCTGCGTGTTGGCGGCGCGCTACAACTCCGTCACGCACTTCTTCGCTCGAAGTATCGACGCCGCGGCCATGCTCAGCTCGGTCACGCCGAGGTTCACGAATTTCGGAATAAGCTCCGGCCGCGCGGCGGCCTCGCCGCAGACGCCGACCCAGATGCCGGCCTTGCGGGCGGCTTGGCAAATCAGATCGACAGCCCTCAAGACGGCGGGATGATCGGCGCGATTGAGATTCGCCACTTTCGGGTTTTGGCGGTCCGCCGCCATCACATATTGCGTGAGGTCGTTCGTGCCGATGGAAAAGAACGCCGCCTCTCGGGCGAGCTCGTCGGCAATCAAGGCTGCGGCCGGAGTCTCCGCCATCACGCCGAGTTCGAACTCTCCGCAGGGGACCTTTTCCGCTTCGAGCTCGGCTCGGCACTCCTCGATCAACCGCTTGGTCTTGCGGATCTCTTCGATGTCGGCGATCATCGGCAACATGACCCTGACATTGCCGTGGACGGCCGCGCGCAGGAGCGCGCGCAATTGCGGCTTGAAAACTTCGGGTCGATCCAGGCACATGCGAATGCCGCGCCAGCCGAGAAACGGATTGTCCTCGTGCGGGAAGTCCAGCCCCGGCGTCGGCTTGTCGCCGCCGACGTCGAGCGTGCGGACGATGACCGGAGCGGGCGCGAAAGCCTCGGCGAGACGCGCGTAGACCTGCGCTTGCTCGTCTTCCGTGGGCGGGCG
>JBEKAL010000312.1:0-4009 GCA_050015935.1 Roseiarcus sp. | reverse complement strand
CGCTGAGCGTCACGACATACTTCTTAATTGCGGGAATAGCCCTCTTCGCCACGAATCGCCTCCGTCCTCGCCGAACGGGGCCATGGATTCACACTTTCATCGCATAATCAACGACGCGCGGCCCTAGTCCGCCACTGACAATAGGCCGGCGACACGCGTTACAGTCAACAAGAACAACGCGTTGGCGATCGAACGCGACACCATGACGCCGCCCGCGGATTCTTGCGGTCGCCCACAATCGGCGCGTCACGCCCCGAGCGGCGCGCGCCGCGTCGGCCGCCCGCAACGCGTATCCACCCATCGCCGAATTGGCGAACGGCGGCTAAACTCGGCGCGAGGCGAGCACGCGCGTCAGCGCCTCATCGACCGGCATCAGCGACGCTTGGCTCGGGGCCGCGCCTCCGACGCCTATCCGCCGGTCAGGCTGATCGGTCGGGCGGGGGCGCGCGGCGTCCTCGCTTCGCTCGAGCCGAAGGCGTGGCCCTTCGGCTTCTGCGCCGCCGCCTGGCGGATCGCGGCCGCGACGTCGCGGTCGTCGTCGCTTTGGCGACGGATTTTGCTCAGGTCCACGGCGGCCTCGTTGCCGAGGCAGAGAACCATCCGGCCCGAACAGGTGATCCGCACCCGATTGCAACTGTCGCAGAAGCTGTGGGTCATCGGCGTGCCGCGCCAGCTGCGAGCCGTTGGTCGTCAACGTCAGTTCGTCGAGTTCGAGCGAGCGCAGGCGGCGCGACGACGACTGGACCAAATTCATCACGCCGCGCCGCACCAGCGGCTCGCCGCCGGTCAGCCGGATCTTCGTCACCCCGAGGCCGACGAAGATCGAGCACAGCCGATCCAGTTCCTCGAGCCGCAGCGCCTCCGCGTGCGGCAGGAACGTCATCCTCTCCGCCATGCAATAGACGCAGCGGAAATTGCGGCGATCGGTCACCGACAGCCGGACGTAAGTGATCGCGCGGCCGAACGGATCGACGAGCCGCGTCGGCGCGGCGGAAGCCTCCGCGAGCCCTTCCGCAGCCGGGCGACGGTCAAGAAGCAGCGTGGTCATAGGATTCCGCCTTCGCCAGCGCGAACGTCGCGATCGCCTGCGCATCGTTGAGGTCGAGGACCGGGACCGTCACCTCCGGCAGCGGCTCGTCGCTCGCCACGGCGACGATGCTCGAGCCCTCACGCCACATCAAAGCGTGTCCCTCGTGCGGCCGACAAACCTCGATCGCCGGATGGCCATGGGTGTGAAACCCCTCGACCAGCACGAAATCGACTGGGGCCATGCGGCGGTCGAGCTCTTCGAGCGGCGGTTCCGGCGCGTCGCCGATCTCGTGCATCAGCGCCCAGCGCGCGTCGGCGACGAGCATGACCTCCTTCGCGCCCGCTTCGCGGTGACGGAACGAGTCCTTGCCGGGGTCATCGAGGTCGAAGCCGTGATGGGCGTGCTTGATCGTCGAGACGGTCAGGCCGCGACGCCTCAGCTCAGGAACCAGCCGGACCATCAGGCTCGTCTTGCCCGACCCGCTCCGGCCGACCAGTCCGAAGATCTTCATGCCCCGTCCTCCCGACGCGCCGACGCGCGGCGCGCCGCATTTTCATTCCGGAAACCGGGAAGGGCCGAACCCCTCCCCGTTGGGAGCGCTCACTCGGCGCCCTCGGGCGCAGTGAACACGGAGACGGAAACCGCCGGCCCCGTATACTTCTCGACGTCGCCGACCACGGAATGACCGCAGTCGCCTTGGCCGAGCTTGGAGGTGGGAACGTCCATGCTCAGCACGTTGACGTCGCCGTCCTTGATGCCGCGCTCGGCCACGTCCTTGGCGTTGATCAAGCACGGCTCGGCGCCGTTGACCGTGTAGGTCTCGCGCAGCTTGGTCCCGCAGAGCTGCGAGTGCAACCGACTCTTGGGATCGCTGGCGACGACATGCAGCTTGTACTTGGTCGTCGGCCCGCCGAGGCGCTCGGTCGGCTCGCACCACATCGGATGCGGCCCGCAGTCGTCGTAGCCTATCTTCTCGATGTTCTTCGAGTAGATCTCGATCTTGCCCGACGGCGTGCCGAGCGGCTCGAGCAGCGGGTCCTCGCGGAACTTCGCATAGCGTACGAAGCTCTTGCCGCTGGCGACCGGGGACTCGACCACGCCCGTGCCATTCCAGAACGCGTCGAACTCGGGACGAGATCGCGCGCATCGAGGTCTGCGGCCGCGGCCGGACGCGGCAGGTCATTCATGCTTGGCTCCCATGTCTTTGCGAGCCATGTCTTTGCCAGCCATGTCTTTGTCAGCCATATCCTGGGCGTGCGCCTGCACGTATTTCTGCAGGAAGCGGTATTGCTCTTCGTCGAGCGGGACGTTGCGCTTCATCGCGTTGAGGTTGCCGATCCACTGATTGGCGGGATAATTGCCGGTCGGCGGCGGCGCGTGGCACAGTCCGCAGCTGGCGTTGTACATCTCGGCGCCATAGTCCCAGAGCTTGCCGAGATCGGCGTTGAGACTCGAATTGGCGATCCAGGCGGTGAGGCTCGCTGTCGTCCACTTCTGATCGGTGTCGGGGGCGGTCATCGACGCGCCTTGGACGACCTTGTCGATTGCGTCGGGACCCAGCGCGGCGACGAAGATCCGCTTGCCCTGCGCGGCGTAGAACACGCGCTCGGCGCCTTCCTGCTGCCAGCCGGAGAACTTCATCTTGAGCCACGCGCCGTCGCGTTCGACGACCTCGACCGGCGTGGCCGCCACGAGCTTGCCGTCGCTCGTGTCGGACTCGTCCTTCGGTTTGTCGAGCCAGAACGGCCTCGTCGTCATAGTGTAGAGCGTCGCGCCGACGGCCGGGTTCAGCGACTTGGAGGCGTCTTCGAGGCCGGCGAAGATCGCCTTGTAGCCGGAGCTCATGTCCGGCAGCTTGTGGGCGATGCCCTTGTGGCAATCGATGCAGGTCTGGCCTTCGTCCAGACCCTTCTTCATCCGCTCGGCGGCTTCAGGCTTCTGGTGGGCGAAGTCCATCGCCGCGTAGGAGTGGCAGTTGCGGCACTCGCGGCTGTCAGTCTCTTTCATCGTCCGCCAGACGTCCTTGGCGAGCGCGGCGCGCCGCGCCTGGAACTTCTCCGGCGTATCGATCGTGCCGATGATCTTGCGCCACAGTTCGTTGGACGCCTGGATCTTGCGAATGAACTTGTGCGTCCAATCCTTCGGCGCGTGGCAGTCGGCGCAGACCGCGCGCACGCCGACGGGATTCTCGTAGTGGATCGTCGTCTTGTATTCCTGGTAGACGGTGTCGCGCATCTCATGGCAGGAGATGCAGAAGCCGAGCTCGTTGGTGGCTTCCATCGCGGTGTTGAAGCCGCCCCAGAAAATGACGCCGGCCAAGGCGCCGGCCGGTGCGACGCCCGCCATCGCCCAAGCGCTTTTGCCAATCGCCAGTTTCTTCCACACGCCAAGCCTCCCGTCCCTGCCGCTTATGGACCAGCGATGTTAATGGCGTTGGCGATGTCGGTGAACGGCGTGTAGCTGCGCTCCTTGGCGTGGTGGCTGATCCGCGCCGTGAGCCAATTCTTGCTCTCAGCGATCAGGTCGTACAGTCGGCGGCGCTCGGGCAAGCGTTCCCTCCGATCTGTGGCGACGTCGGCTGTCATTCCGCGGTCTCCGAGTCTGGAAGCCGGCGTCTCAATGGCGAGCCGCCCGCCCTCCAGCGCATGTTTCGCCAAGGCGCGAGCGGCGCCATATCAGTCGGAGCGGCCTGGCCGGGAATTGATCTCGCCCAGAATGAGGCGAGGGCCGGGGCGACCGCCCGCCGTCCGAGGAAACGCGCCGACGCGACCTCGTCTATGGGCGCCGCTCGATTTTGTTCGCGACGTCCACGTCAGAACGATCGCTCCGCAACATCAGAGGCTTATGGTCACAAGCGGTAAGAGGGGCAAAAGTCCTGGCGAGCGCCGGTTTGGCGTTTGGATTGGGGTGCGGCGGAATGACTCGGTATGATCGCGAGGGGTTCCCGAATCAGCGATTTTCTGACTCATTCGGGGAATG
>JBEKAL010000311.1:0-4010 GCA_050015935.1 Roseiarcus sp. | reverse complement strand
CCGAGCATCTGCGCAACTTCAACGCCATAGTCGACGTGCTCGAGCAAAAGATGTCGACCGCCAAAGTGAAGCTGCTATGGGGCACGGCGAACCTGTTCTCGCACCGCCGCTACATGGCGGGCGCTGCGACCAACCCCGACCCGGACGTTTTCGCTTTCGCCGCCGCGACGGTGCGGGCCTGCCTCGAGGCCACCAAGCGGCTCGGCGGACGAAATTACGTGTTGTGGGGCGGCCGCGAGGGCTACGAGACGCTGCTCAACACCGATCTCAAACGCGAATACGACCAGGTGGGGCGCTTCCTCTCCATGGCGGTCGAGCACAAACACAAGGTCGGCTTCGACGGCCCGCTCCTCATCGAGCCGAAACCCCGCGAACCGACGAAGCACCAATATGACTTCGACGTCGCCACCGTCTTCGGCTTCCTGGAAAAGTGGGGACTGACCAAGGACGTGAAGCTCAATATCGAGCAGAACCACGCCCTGCTCGCCGGCCACACCTTCGAGCACGAGATCGCATTGGCGTTCGCGCTCGGCGTTTTCGGCTCAGTCGACATCAACCGGGGCGACGCGCTGCTTGGCTGGGATACCGACCAGTTCGCGATGGACGCCGGGGAGATGACGCTGGTCTTCCACGAAATCTTGAAGCATGGCGGCTTCACCACCGGCGGCCTCAACTTCGACGCCAAGATCCGCCGCCAGTCGATCGATCCGGTGGACCTGGTCCAGGCCCACGTCGGGTCGATCGACATCTGCGCGCGCGCGCTACTGAACGCGGAGAAGCTATTGAACGACGGTTTTCTGACCGGGTTCGTCAAGGACCGCTACGCCGGCTGGGACAGTGACGAAGGCAAGGCGATCCTCGCCGGCAAGCGCACGCTCAATCAGGTCGCCGATCGCGCGATCGCCCAGAACATTGCGCCGCAGCCGCGCTCTGGCAAGCAGGAATATCTGGAGACGATCCTCGCCCGCCGGCTGTGACGGCGATCCGTCCCGGCTCGCCGTTCTGAGCGTTTGAAGCACGACGGGAAGCGCATCCGCGCTCCCCGGTTTTTCTTGAGGGCGCGCCTAGCGCGCAGGATTCATTTTAGGGGACGATCATGGCTGGTATGGTCAAGGGTCCGGCGATTTTCCTGGCGCAGTTCGCCGGCGATGAGGCGCCGTTCAATTCATTCGCCTCGATTTGCAAATGGGCGGCGTCGCTCGGCTACAAGGGCGTGCAGATTGCGGCTTGGGACGGGCGAATCTTAAACCTTGCGCGCGCCGCCGAGTCGCAAACCTATTGCGACGAAGTGAAGGGGATCGCGGCCAGTCACGGACTCGAGATCACCGAGCTCGCCACGCATCTGCAAGGGCAGCTCGTTGCGGTGAACCCGGCCTTCGACGAAGCGTTCGACGGCTTCGCGCCTGCGGAGGTGCACGGCAACCCGGCCGCGCGGCAGAAGTGGGCGGTCGAACAGATGCTGAACGCCGCCAAGGCGTCGAAACGGCTGGGGCTGAAGGCGCACGCCACCTTCTCCGGCTCGCTCGCCTGGCCGTTCGTCTATCCGTGGCCGCAGCGCGCGCCTGGGCTGATCGAGACGGCCTTCGCCGAACTCGCTCGTCGCTGGCGGCCGATCCTCGACGCCTTCGACGACGCCGGCTGCGACGTCGCCTATGAAATCCATCCGGGCGAAGACCTGTTCGACGGCGCGACCTTCGAACGCTTCCTCGAGGCGGTCCGCGGCCACAAGCGCTGCAACATTCTCTACGACCCGTCGCATTTCGTGCTGCAGCAGCTCGACTATCTCGCCTTCCTCGACATCTACCACGAACGGGTGAAGATGTTTCACGTCAAGGACGCCGAGTTCAACCCGACCGGCCGCCAAGGCGTCTATTCGGGTTACGCGCCGTGGGTCGAGCGCGCCGGGCGTTTCCGCTCGCTTGGCGACGGGCAGGTCAATTTCCCGGCGATCTTCTCCAAGATGGCGCAATACGGCTTCTCGTCGTGGGCGGTGCTCGAATGGGAGTGCTGCCTCAAACATCCCGAGGACGGCGCGCGCGAAGGCGCGGAGTTTATCAAGCGCCACATTATCCGGGTGACCGAAAAGGCGTTCGACGATTTCGCCGGCGGCGCGGTCGATCAGGCGATAATCCGGCGCATGCTTGGGCTGAAGTGAAGGAGGCGGGTCGATGACGATCGAGGGACGCAGCGACGCCGTGCGGGGCGGCAGAATTCGGCTCGGCATGGTGGGCGGCGGCGAAGGCGCCTTCATCGGCGCAGTGCATCGCATCGCGTCGCGCATCGACGACCAATACGAACTGGTCGCTGGCGCGTTGTCGTCGACGCCGGAGAAGGCGCGCCGTTCGGGTCAGGCGCTGGGTCTTGCGCCTGACCGCGTCTACGACGACTTCGAGGCGATGGCCAAGGCCGAGTCGGCGCGGCCGGACGGCGTCGAAGCGGCGGCGATCGTGACGCCCAACCACGTCCACGCTCCGGCGGCCTACGCTCTGCTCAGGGCGGGCATCCACGTCATCTGCGACAAGCCGCTCACCGTCTCGCTCGTCGAGGCCAAGCGCATGCAGGCGGCGGTCGTGGCGTCGGGTCGCATCTTCGCCCTCACCCACAACTACACTGGCTATCCGCTGGTGCGCTGCATGCGGCAGATGGTGCGCGCGGGAGAGCTCGGCGAGCTCAGGCTGGCGCAGGTCGAATATCCGCAGGACTGGCTCTCCGGCCCGACCGAGACGACCGGCAACAAGCAGGCCGAGTGGCGCGTCGACCCGACCCGCGCCGGCGGCGGCGGCTCGCTCGGCGACATCGGCACCCACGCCTTCAACCTCGCCGACTACGTCACGGGGCTCGAAGTGGCGGAACTGCTCGCCGATCTCAACACGTTCGTCCCGGGACGCAAGCTCGACGACAATGCACAGATCCTGCTGCGCTACGCCAACGGCGCACGCGGCGCGCTGTGGGCGAGCCAGGTCGCGCCCGGCAACGAGAACGGCCTGAGGCTGCGCGTCTACGGGACCAAGGGCGGTCTCCATTGGGCGCAGGAAAACCCCAACGAATTGCGCTGGTCGCCGCTCGGCGAATCGACCCGTATCATCACCCGCGCCGGCCCAGGCTCGGGCGCTGCGGCGGCGCGCGTCACCCGCACGCCGGGCGGCCATCCGGAAGGCTACCTCGAAGGCTTCGCCAACATCTATTCCGAAGTCGCGCTGGCGATCAAAGCGGCGCGCGAGGGCAAGCAGCCGCCGGCCGAATGCGACTTCCCGACCATCGTCGACGGGGTCAAAGGCGTCGCCTTCGTCGAAGCGGCGGTCAAGTCGTCGAAGGCGAACGGCACCTGGGTGAAGCTCGAGGAATAGTGCGCCGCCTGCGAAGAGCGGGCGCGGCGAGCGATCGTTCGCCGCGCGCGCCTTTGTCGCCGCCCTGACGCGGTTGATCGTCAATTGGCTGTCCTTGCGCGAAGCGTCGCAGTGGGGTAACGAACGGGCGTCGAACACAATCCGCCGTAATTCATGTCGCGACGCGCAGGCCAATTCGTCATCGTCAACGACCGTATGCAGACGGACTATTCCTACGCGCTGACGGCACCGGAGGGGCGCGACTTCGACCCCGAATTCCAGCCCGAGCTGACGCCGAAGGCGATGCTCGCGCTCGGCGTTTTTGGCGGCAAGTACCTGACCGACTGCCGCGCCGAATTCCCCGCCGACTGGTTCGCGCGCGCCAAACTTGCGCCAGAGCGGCGCGACCCGTCGCTCAACTACTTCGGCGTCGACGCGAGTCAGCCGCTGTCGGTCTGGCGCCGCAACGGCTGGATCCACCCCGACGATCCGCGCGGCTGGTTCCAATGGTACTGCCGCTATTACCTGGGCCGGCGCATGCCGGAGGAAGACGCGCGACAGATCAAGCGCTGGAAGGCGATCCGCCGCCACGTCGCGCAAATCCGTCGCCATTGCGAGCCCGGCGATCCGTTCTGCCGGCCGCGCCAGCGCCAAGCGCTGCTGCACTGGGCCTACGACAGCCGC
>JBEKAL010000310.1:0-4050 GCA_050015935.1 Roseiarcus sp. | reverse complement strand
TCAGATGGTCGACGACCCGAGCCATGTCCGCCTCCCGCGAATCATGGCTCTTCCATCTATCATCCTGATCCCCCCTCCGGAATCCCCCCTCGTCGAGTCAATCGCCCGGAAACCGTATCACGTCATTCAAGACTGCAGGGCCGCCCGAGAAGCGGCGTCCGAATGGATTATGGGGATCGCATCGCCGTTTCGCCATCCCAACCGCCAAATCCGAAAAACGATCATTCGAAGCGCCCAATCGCCGTCCTCGGCGTCGCAACGCTCGTGGAAATCATGCAGGCTCGAGCCCACTCGTTCGACCACGACGCAATTTCGAAGACCGACAACGCCAAGCCTTCGTCGCCTCGTCCGACCATGGCGTTGCCGAGCGGAGACGAGGTAAGCGCGTTCTCGCCGCAACGGCGGCCTCCCGATGAATGGGTTGCCTTGCGCGTCGCCCGGCCGTAACCATCGTCATCGCATAACCAAGGCGCCGGCATGAAACTCAAGCTCGCTTTCGCATTGACTGCAGCGCTCGCCGTGGCTGCCGGCGCGCTCGCGCAGACGCCGCCGGTTGCGAGTCCGCCGCCTACGGAGTTCGTTTGTCCCAAGGCCCGAGTGCTCGACTGCATGCCGATCGTGCCCGAAGAGCGCCGCGCGCTGTGCCGGAAGGATTACCGCGATTGGGCGGTCAAGCACTGCCCGGGACTTCAAGTCGTCTACTGATTTTGCCCGCGGACGGCTTGGCGAACCAGCTCCCGCGCGAGATCGAAACCAAGATTCTCGCCTTGATGAAAATCTTCGGCCTCGTCTACGGCGCCTTCGATTTCATCGTGACGCCCGACGGACGCTATGTGTTCCTGGAAGTCAATCCGTCGGGACAATATATGTGGATCGAATGCGCGACAGGTCTCGAAATCACCGCGGCGCTCGCAGACGCTTTGATTGCGCCTTGTCGACCCTGACGGGCGCCCCCAAAGCCTGAAACCGCTCGCCGCCGAGCCCCGTTCATCGAGGCGATTTCGTCGGGCTGGCTGGACTGCGGCGCGTTCTCGGGATCGGCCGATGCGCCGGAGCCCTCGCTCGAACCCGAATCCGCAGCGCGGCCGTCATCCCGTCACCAGGATCGCGCGAAAATCGTTGACGTTGGTGAGCGTCGGCCCGGTGACGACGAGATCGCCGAGGGCCTGAAAGAACGAATAGGCGTCGTTGTCGGCGAGGCGATCTTTCGCGCTGAAGCCGAGAGCGGCCGCGCGCGCCAGCGTATCGGGCGCGACATAGGCGCCGGCGTTGTCCTCGCTGCCGTCGATGCCGTCGGTGTCGCCGGCGAGTGCGTGAACGCCAGGCGCGCCGTCGAGGGCGATTGCGAGGCCGAGCAGGAATTCGGCGTTGCGTCCGCCTCGGCCCTTGCCGCGCACGGTCACCGTGGTCTCGCCGCCGGAAAGCAGCACGCATGGGGGGCGCGCGGGCTCGCCGTGCATCGCCGCCGAGCGGGCGACGCCAGCCAAGACCTTGCCGACTTCGCGCGCCTCGCCCTCGATCGCGTCGCCGAGCAGCGTCGCGCTCACGCCCGCCGCGCGCGCGGCCTGCGCCGCCGCTTGCAGCGACATCAGCGGCGTCGCGACGAGAACGTTGGAAACCGCGGCGAAGCGCGGATCGCCGGGTTTTGGCGTCTCCGACGAAGCGCTCCGAAGATGCGCGAGGACGCGCGCGGGCGCGTCGATTCGATAGCGCCCGAGGATCGCCAGCGCCTTGACCGAGGTCGAGGGATCGGCGACGGTCGGCCCGGAGGCGATGATCGCGAGATCGTCGCCGGGAACGTCGGAGACGACGAGCCCGACGACGCGCGCCGGCGCCGCCGCGAGCGCCAGCCGGCCGCCCTTGATCGCCGAGAGATGTTTTCTCACGCAATTCATTTCGGCGATGTCGGCGCCGCTCGTGAGCAGCGCGCGATTGATCGCGCGCTTGTCGTCGAGCGTGAGACCCGGCGCCGGCGCGGCGAGCAGCGCCGAACCGCCGCCGGAAACCAGGCAAAGCACGAGATCGTCGGCGCCGAGATTGTTCACGCGTTGGAGAATGCGCAGCGCCGCCTTTTCCCCCGCGGAGTCCGGCACGGGATGCGCGGCCTCGATGACTTCGATGCGCTTCGTCGGCGCGCCATGGCCGTAGCGCGTGACGACGAGGCCTTCGAGCGGCCCTTCCCAAGCCGCTTCGAGCGCGGCGGCCATCGACGCGGCGGCCTTGCCCGCGCCGACGACGATCGTCCGCCCTTTAGGCGGCGCGGGCAGGAACCGCGCCAGCCGCTTGGCGGGCGAAGCGGCGTCGATCGCGGCCTGGAACAGGCCGGTCAGGAAGGCGCGCGGTTCGTTCATGCGGCACCGCCGGCGGCGGCGCGCGAAATGCCGTCGGCCTCGTCGACGCGCGCCAACGCCCGCATGCCTGTCAGCCAATCCATCGATCCGTCCCGCGACTGTCCTTGCGCGATCTCGCCCGCACACCCTATCACAGCCTGTCACGGCGCGAGACTGCGCCAGCGCATTGCGCCGGGCGCCGCCGGCGGGGCAAGATGACCTTACGCGGCGCCGACAAGGGTCGGCGCTCGATTTGCCTTCGCGCTCGCGCCTGGAAAGGAATGAAACGCCGATGACGAACGAACGCCGCCCGACCCTCCGCCGCCGCGAAGGCCGGCTTTCCGCCAAAACCATCGCCGAGCTGACGGACGCGCTCGCGGCGCGTTTCGGCAATAGCCTCGTCACCTCCCAGGCGGTGCGCGAGCAGCACGCCCAGACGCTCACTTGGCTGGAAAACGCGCCGCCCGACGCGGTCGTGTTCGCGCGGAGCCGTGAGGACGTGATCGACGCCGTGCGCATTTGCGCGGCTCATGACGCGCCGATCGTTCCGTTCGGCGCCGGCACTGCGCTCGAGGACCATGTCAACGCGGTCTATGGCGGCGTCTCGCTCGATTGCGCGCGCATGGACCGCGTGCTCGCGGTTCACGCCGAAGACCTCGATTGCGTCGTCGAACCCGGCGTGATCCACAACACGCTCAACGAATACTTGCGCGACAGCGGGCTGTTCTTTCCGATCGACCCCGGCGCCGAGGCTACGATCGGCGGCATGGCGGCGACGCGCGCCTCCGGCACCAACGCGGTGCGCTACGGCACGATGAAGGACAACGTGATTTCGCTCGGAATCGTGACGGCCGAGGGCGCGTGCCTGCGCACCGCGAGCCGGGCGAAAAAATCCTCGGCCGGCTATGATCTGACGCGGCTGTTCGTCGGCTCGGAAGGCACGCTCGGGGTCATCGTCGAGGTCACGCTGCGTCTGGCCGGCCTTCCCGAGGCGATCGCCGGGGGGCGTTGCTCGTTCCCGAGCGTCCGCGCCGCGTGCGACGCGACCATTCAGACCATCCAGTCCGGTCTGCCGATCGCGCGCATTGAATTGCTCGACGCGCTGCAGGTCAGGGCGTGCAACGCCTATTCGAAGCTGGACCTTCCCGAGGAGCCGATGCTGTTCGTCGAGTTCCACGGCAGCCAAGAGGGCGTCGCGGAACAAGCGCGTCGCTTCGGCGAAATCGTCCACGATAACGCGGGCGGGTCGTTCATCTGGGCGACCAAGCCGGAGGAGCGCAGTCGCCTCTGGCAGGCCCGCCATGACGCGTTCTGGGCTGCTTCGGTCTTCAGGCCGGGCGCCCGCCCGTTCACCACCGACGTCTGCGCGCCGATTTCGCGCCTCGCCGACTGCGTCGAGGAAACGCAGCGCGACATCGCCGAACACGGCCTCGTCGCGCCGATCGTCGGCCACGTCGGCGACGGCAATTTCCACGTCAGCCCGCTCGTCGACATGAACGACCCGGCCGAGATCGACCGCGCGGAGAGCTTCTCGGCGCGCCTCGCCCGCCGCGCCATCGCGATGGAAGGCACCTGCACGGGCGAGCACGGCGTCGGCCGACACAAGATCCCCTATCTCGAGGAAGAGCATTCGCCCGAGACGCTCGACCTGATGCGCCGCGTCAAGGCGGCGTTCGACCCGATGAACCTGTTCAATCCGGGAAAGATTCTTCGCGAATGA
>JBEKAL010000309.1:0-4057 GCA_050015935.1 Roseiarcus sp. | reverse complement strand
AAAGCCGGTCATGTGTGATCTACTCACCGGCATTTCAATTTGCCGCACAAGATCGTCTTACGGCAAGCGCAGCTTGGCGAGCTCATTTCGTCGGCGCAGATTCTCCCAATAGCCGAAGGAAATCTTCAGCGTTTGGAGAGGGTGGCCTCTTCTCAACGTGTGGCAAGTAACGCGACGAATCCGGCCCCCAGTCGAAATACACGCCGGCGGTCCTCTCTTCCAATGCGGCGGCGATGTCGCGTGAAATATCTAATGCCTGAGAAAAGAGCCGTGTGGGTTTTAGATCGCTAAGAGCCTGACCTGAAATTGGTTGACCGGCCTCGCGGCTCTTGATTCCCTGAGTTTGCAACAACTTGGGGAGATTCGCGATGCCTTGGAGCGAGACCGATCGGATCAAGTATGACGTCATTCGCGATCGATATTCAACTGATATGTCGGATGAGGAATTCGAGCTCATTGCGGCGCTGCTTCCGCCGCCCAAGAAGCGGGGACGCAAGCCGACCGACCTGCGCATCATCCTCGACGCGCTGTTTTACATGATCCGGGTCGGCTGTCCGTGGCGGCTGCTGCCGAAGGATTTTCCGCCGTTCACGACCGTTCAAAACAGGTTCTACGCTTGGCGCGACAGCGGATTGTGGGTGCAAATCATCGGCGTGCTCGTGGCGAGGGCGCGCGAGGCCGAGGGGCGCAAGCCCTCGCCGACGGCCGTCGTCGTCGATAGCCAATCGGTCAAAACAACCGAAGCCGGCGGGCCGCGCGGCTTCGACGCAGGCAAGAAAATCAAGGGCCGCAAACGACATATCGCCGTGGATGTCCTCGGCTTGCCGATCGAATGCCAAGTCACCGCCGCCAGCATCCAGGATCGCGACTCCCTGGCGCCGATGCTCAGGGCGGTGCATCGCAAGAGCCCGGGGGTGACCATGTCCTTCGTCGATGGCGGCTATCAGGGCGAAGAAGCCCAACGGGCCGCCTACGAGGCGAGCCGAATTTCCATCACCGTCGTCAAACGCACCGACAAGCAGGTCAAAGGCTTCATTGTCTTGCCCAAAAGATGGGTCGTCGAAAGGACCCTGGGCTGGATCAATCGCGCGCGACGCTTGTCAAAGGACTTCGAGGCAACAATCGAATCCTCCCTCGCATGGCTACAATTGGCCCTTGCCTTCCTCCTCATGCGCAGGCTCGCCAGAAACAATGTCCGCCCTACTTGAATTTCGAGTCGGGCTCTAACATAGCGCGTCGGTGAGTCTTTCCCAGAGAGCGGTCGGAATTTCAACGCTGTCCGGGCCTTGCCGGGACATTGATAAATTCGGCACGGTCCACAAGTGCCTTCGCAGGGCAGCGATCGCATCGCTGAAGGAAGGTTCGCATTTGTGATACCACGCTGCCGATCTGGGGTGCGGGCTGGCGACGATCGCGGGATCGGCCGCCCAAAGCGTCACCAGGGAGAACAATCCGAGCAGCGCTGGCGTCGTTCTCACGATGGCGAGATCGGACCATTGACGTTGCGTTTCGACGCCGAGATGCGCGCGGCTCTCCTGAAAAGTTGTTTCAATGGACCATCGGCTCACGAACCAGCCGAGAATGTCCACCGGCGTCGCGTCAATGTCGGTGCACAAAAAGGCTTGGCTATCGCGCACGCCCGTGGGATCGCGCACAAGCACCCAACGGATCGGCGCGGGAGGCAATCCGGGGTGATACCAGACCGCCGTTCCCGTTGCGATTTCGAGAACGCATCGCCGGTCGCCATACCAGTATGGCATCGACAGTCTGGTCCAGCGGATCTTTTTGTTTTCGAGCATGCTGGCAAGCTTGGGCAGTTGCCGGCCTTTCAGGGGTGGCCGGCCGCGCCGTTGCGGGCGGCGCGCCGGGGCGGGCGCGAACAGGTTTGCGTCGAGCCGCAATCGCGTGACCAGACAAACACGGCGGCGAACGGCGGCGATCAGTTCGAGAGCCGAGAAACTGGAGTCGGCGACGAAGATGAGCTTCCGGTCGGGGACCCAACGCCGAACCTGGAGAATGGCTTGGCGAGCCCAATCCGTCAGCTTTTTGTGTCGGTGCCCGTGTGCGGTGTTGTAACGTTCGGAAGGCGCCAGAATGGTCAGGAAGGGTAAAGCCCAGCGTCGCCGCGTCCATGGCACGGGAACCATCGCCATCAACGAGAGCCAGCGCAGGCCGCTGGTCTTGACGAAATGACCATGCGAGGAGCGCACGGGATCGCGATAGATGCCGCGCGCGGCGATCTTGTGGGCCCAGCGGCGCTCGATCGTATCGTCGATGCCAATCACCACCGGCCCAGCGGGCAGGAACCTGTCGAGGATCATCGTCAGCAGCCTGCTTGCGATGACCCGGCTGTTCCAGCGCGCCCGGCTGAGCACATAATGGTAGAGCGCGAAATCACTTGAGTGGCCGAGGCCCATGACACGCAGGGCGGCGCTGACCGTGCGCTTTCCCGGGGCGAGCGTCATGCCTGCTACGAGTGTCGGCACGTGCTCCCAAACCGGGGCGGTAAAGAAGCGCCGGAAAGGCGCCATCAGCGAGAGGAGCATCGGCGGCGAGAGGGACGCCGCCTTGCGTGACGAAGGGGGGCGATGTCGTGGCATCGCAAAGGTAGAATCGAGTCGCGGCGAATTGTCTTCGATGCTTTTCGCGATCCGGGCGCGACATTTTGAATCGGCCTGGAGCGAGATCGGGCGAGGACGAAAACGCACCGATCCCGCACAATGGGCTCATGACCGATGAAGACATCATCCAGTTCATCGAGAACTTCAAATTCCGCGCCGGCCCAGTGGCGGTGGAGCGACGCAATCGCGGCTTCACCCTCATCCACGCAGAAACCGGCGCGCCTATCGCCCGGCTGCGCCCCGTCGGGCGCGATGATCTCGTCGAAATCCTCTATTGGTCGTTGTGGAAGGAACGTTGGGTTCCCTTCGGCCCATTCGGACGGTCGGCCGCCCGCGTCGAACAGGCCGCGCGCATCATCGCAGAAGCATCGATTTTCTGGGCTGGCCTCTGAAATAGGTGCCCAAAAATCCACAAAGTCGAGTTTAGGGTCAACCTCCGACATTCATCCCGCGCGGTCGAAGGCCCGCGGAGGGCCGGAAGCCGACCTTCAACCTCAAACCCACCCTGCGGGCTTTCCCCCCACCCCCGCCCCGTTCTACACTCGGCTTCGAACCGTCAGGAGGAATCAGCTTGGATGAAGGTCCCATCCCCCTGCCTCGGCGCTTGCGCGGGACAGGGGATATCATCGTCGTGCACAGTTCGGACGTGCATATCGACAACGAGTATACGGGACGGCCGCGCGAGCGGGACGCGACCGCCGGACTGGCCAGCATCGTCGCAACGGCCCGCCGGCTCGCCGCCGATCTGATCCTCTTCGCCGGCGATACGTTCGACTGCCATGTCCTGCCGCTGCCTCTGCTCGAGCGAACCGCCGAAATTTTGCGCGCGGCCGAGATGCCGGTCGTCATCCTGCCGGGCAACCATGATCCGGCGGTGCCGGAGGCGGTTTTCCATCGCGGTGGACTGGCCGGCGTCGAAAACCTCCATATTCTCGGCGTGACACACGACACGTCGGTGCATTTTCCAGCCTTCGACCTCGAGATCTGGGGCCGGCCGCACCGCGATTATTCCGACATGCTGCCGCTCGCCGAGATCAGGCCGCGCCGCACGCGCTGGCAGATCGCCATGGCCCATGGCCATTACGATCCAGCGGCCGACCGCAGCGTGCGGCCACACGCGTCATGGCTGATCGACGATGCCGAGATCGCCGCCACCGGCGCCGATTATCTCGCGCTCGGTCATTGGAACCGGCCGATGCGCGTCGGCAACGGCGTCGTGCCGGCCTATTATTCGGGTTCGCCCGAATATGCCGGGACGATCAATATGGTGCGGCTGACGGACGGCGGCGAAGTCGTGGTGACGCGCGAGCCGATTCTGTGGGATCATCGGCTCGAGGCGCAGCTCGCCCAGACGCCGGCGGGGGAATGACCAGCATCGTCACACCCCAGCAAAAACAAGTTCGAAGTGGTCTGCCGTCCGCGCGATTCCTTCCGCG
>JBEKAL010000308.1:0-5051 GCA_050015935.1 Roseiarcus sp. | reverse complement strand
CTAGTACCCGGAATCACTGGTCGGCGAAACACGGTTTGAGGCGTTTTTGATGGACCTTGCTTTTCGTCCAGACGAAGGGTCGGGCGGTTTGGTTGTAGCTTGCGATGAAGGCGTCGATATGGGCGATGAGTTTGCGGACGCTGGTGAAGGACCCGCCCGCGAGCGACTGGGCGGTGAGGATCGAGAACCAGATTTCGATCTGATTGAGCCACGATGCGTGGGTGGGCGTGTAATGGAAGTGGACGTTGT
This sequence comes from Roseiarcus sp., assembly GCA_050015935.1. Classification (GTDB taxonomy): domain Bacteria; phylum Pseudomonadota; class Alphaproteobacteria; order Rhizobiales; family Beijerinckiaceae; genus Roseiarcus. The sequence goes on along the minus strand of JBEKAL010000308.1, from coordinate 4,802 downwards.
TATGGCTCTTGAGCCACAAGTCCCGCTTGGGCTTGTGCGTCGAAAGATTGTCGAGCACGACGTGGATTTCGCGATCCCGATGAGTGGCGACGATTTGGTTCATGAAGTCGAGGAACTCGATCCGCCGGCGTCGCTTGTAGTGCCGGCCGACGACTTTGCCGCTGGACAGATCGAGGGCGGCGAACAGCGTCGTCGTGCCGTGCCGCGTATAGTCGTGCGACTGGCCCGTCATGGCGCGCCCGTTGGGCAGTTTCAGATAGCCTTGCGCCCGCTCGAGCGCCTGAATCGAGGGCTTTTCGTCGACGGCCAGCACGATGACGTTTTCCGGCGGCGCCATATAGAGCCCGACGATCTCGGCCGCCTTGGCCACGAAGTCGGGATCGTTGCTTTCGCACCAGGACTTGCGGCCGGAAAGGTCGATCTTCTGGGCGCGAAGAAACCGCCAGACATATTGAACGTGGATGTCGCCCAGGGCCTTGGACAGCAAGGGGCCGCTCCAGTTGGCGTAGCCTGGCGGCGGCGGCCGATCGAGAAGCGCCAGAATGCGCGCGTCGTGCTCAGGCCCGTATTTTGGCGCCGCGCCCCGCTCGCCCGTGTCGTCGAGGCCCGCCATCCGCCGCGCCGCGTAGCGGACCCGCCATTTGGACGCCGTGCCGATCGTGCAGCCAACCGTTCGCGCGATCTCACGCGTCGCCGCGCCATCGCTCGCCATCAACACGATCCGGGCGCGCAGGCGCTCGCGGAACGCGCCAAACCCACGAGTTCGGCCCGTTCCTCGCCGGTCAATACAATACGCGTCGCTTGAGGGATGCTCTTCATGCATCCTTGAATCACGACTCATGCATCAGCGATAGTGGGTACTAGACGAGAATCGAAGCGGGGGGAAGGGCCCAAACGAATAGCGCCGGCGCCGGGCGAGACGGCGCCCCGCCCGCCGCCGCGAGGCGCTTCCCAATGCGCGCGGTTCCGCGCTAACATAAGCTCAACAATCGCGTGTTACGATGCAATCGGCGCCTAAACGCCAGGCGGCGGGAGATGTTTCATGGCGATCGACAACACCAATACGGGGGAAATTCCCTTCGACGGCGCCCGGCCGAGCGCGCCCGAGGCGAAAGCGAAGGCCGTCGCGCCCGCCCCGACCGCCGAACAGCCGGCGAAAGGCGCGCTTGCGCTCAGGCGGGCGTTTTCGAGCGCCCCCGTCGCGCCGGCTTTCGTCACGAAAAAAACGGCCAAGGCGCTCAAGGCCGAGGCGCCGTCGCGGCGCGATCCCGACGCGATCCGCCGCGCCTTCGAGACCGGCGACTATCCCTATAAGACCAAAGTCACGGAAAAGGCCTATCAGGAACGCGTCCTGCCGCTGCAGGCCGAACTCGTAAAGGCGCAAAACTGGATCAAGCAAACCGGCGAGAAGATCGTCATGCTGTTCGAGGGGCGCGACGCCGCCGGCAAAGGCGGCACGATCAAGCGCTTCATGGAGCATCTCAACCCGCGCGGCGCGCGCATCGTCGCGCTCGACAAGCCGAACGAGCACGAACGCTCGCAATGGTATTTTCAGCGCTATATCGCGCACCTGCCCGCCGCCGGAGAAATCGTCTTCCTCGACCGCTCCTGGTACAACCGCGCCGGCGTCGAGCGCGTCATGGGCTTTTGCACGCCCAACGAATATCTCGAATTCATGCGCCAGTGCCCCGACCTCGAGCGCATGTTCGTGCGCACCGGCCTGCGGCTCTACAAATACTGGTTTTCGGTGACGCGCGAGGAGCAGAAGCGCCGCTTCCAGGCGCGCGAGACCGATCCGCTCAAGCAATGGAAGCTTTCGCCGGTCGACAGGGCCTCGCTCGACAAATGGGACGACTACACCGAGGCCAAGGAGGCGATGTTCTTCAACACCGACACCGCCGACGCGCCGTGGACGATCATCAAATCCGACGACAAGAAGCGGGCGCGGCTCAATTGCATGCTGCACTTCCTCTCCAGCCTGCCCTACGACAACAAGGACCATCGCATCGTCGTCGGCCCCGACCCGCTGATCGTCGGCTCGTCGTCGCTGGTGATCGGCGCCAGCCACAACATCCTCGAGGCGGCGGTGCACCCGGGCAAGAGGCGCAAGGGGTAGGCGGTGGCACCTTCGAGATGCAAAACCGGCGCGCATCGCGGGGAGAGGGCTGTGCGGCGGCCTCAGTTCCCGGGCTCGTCGTTGTTGGCGTCGGACAGCATCTTCCACAGCGCGACGCCGAGATCGAACACGTGATTCCAGCCGCACGTTTCGCAACCATATTCGCGCATCTCGCGACCGGACGAAGTGTCCTTGTCGATTTGCCGCGTCCTGCCGCCGCACCTCGGGCATCGGCGTTTGACGCAAGCCATGTCATAGAGAGCTTGTTCATCCATTGGCGAAGATCCCGTCCGGTTCCGGGTTCCGGCGACGGCGCCCTTAAATACCGATCCTACGAGTCCTTCATCGCGACCGCCGAGCGGAGGCAAGCCATGCCCGCCGCCGCAGCGTCGCCCGGCGGCCTGCTCAGCCGCCGCAATTCGCCCGCGATCTCTTGGAAGAGACCCTTTTCCGATTGAAATGGGCCGTCAAGGGTCTCGACCGCCGGAGACGGCGCGCCGCAGGGCGTCGAAGGACGCCCGTCTTCCGACGGGCTATGGGCGCGCCCTTGACAGCCCGCTTCAATCGGAATTTTGGCGCCCATGAGATCGACAGCGAATTGCGGCGGCCTCAGCGAAAGCGCGCCCCATCGGCGAGGCCCGGCGAGCGCGCCAGAAAGAGGTCGAAGAGATTGGCTGAGATAAGGGCTCGCTCACGCTTTGTCTTTGGCGTTGACGAATCGGGCCTGCGAGCGCTCATGCTTCCCGCCGATCCCCGCCGGGGCTCGGCGGCGAATGCGGCGCCTGGTCGGGCCCGCTGCAGCCGTCGAGCGAATGGCGCTTCCACCTCGACATCATGCGCGCGCGGCCCGACATCGGCGCGATCGTCCATTGCCACCCGCCCTATGGCCCGGCCCTGGCGATGCTGGGCAACCCGATCCTCGCCGCCCATTGCATGATCGCGCTGTTCGGCGGTCCCGTAATCGAGTGCACGCCGTACGCGCCCTACGGCGCCAAGGAATTGTCGGACCTCGTGGTCGCCGGCCTCGGCGACCGCCACGGCGTGCTGCTCGGCAACCACGGCGCGATCGCCACCGGCGCCGACCTCCAAGGCGCGATGTATCGCGCGATGGAGCTGGAGGCGTTGGCGCGCACGTATTATCTCGCCATCGCCGTCGGCCGGCCGGCGATCCTGTCGGACGAGGAGATCGCGCGCATCGTCGAGCGCTACAGGAGCTATGGCGGCGGAAACGACGCGCAACAGGCGCCGTCGGCCGCGAAGCGCGGCGCCGGGAAGAAAGCGACGCGCCAGAAAACAGTTTCGGGAAATTCTTGAAGCATGGGACGTCGATAACGCGGGAACGCGACGGAGCGCTTCAGACGCGCGTGCGCCTGCGCCACGCGTCCCAGTCGATCGCCTCGGCAGGACCGTCGCCGATCTCGATTTGCTCCGGGGCCAAGCGATCGGCGAACAAAGCCAAGTTGGCGCAAGGCCATCGTGCCGTCACTTTCGAGCGACGTATAGAGGACATCGAACGATCCATTGCGCCACCGGCTTCTGGAGGGGCAGCCCAAGACGGGATCACGCCGCTCGCGGCTTCATCGCAGCTTCATGCGAGCCTGATCTCCTGGCCGCAGATCGGGCGACTCGGGATCGAAGGAGTGCGGCAATGACGAAGGACGGCATTCACGAAGTTTCGCGGCGCGACGTGCTGGTCGGCGCGGCGGGCGGGCTCGCGGCGGCGTTGGCGCCGGCGAGGCCCGCGCAGGCGGCGGCCGAGGCGGCGACGGTTTCGGGTTTCGTCTTCGAGGACCTCGACGGCTCGGGCCGGCGTGACGCCGACAGCCCGGGCGTCGCGGGCGCGCTGGTCTCCAACGGCCGCGACGTCGCGGTCACCGACGCCGATGGGCGCTACAGCCTGCCGCTGCCCCACGAAGCGACGATCTTCGTCGTCAAGCCGGCCGGCTACATGCCGCCGGTCGATCCCATCACGCGCCTGCCGCGCTTCCATCGCATCCATCAGCCGCAAGGCTCGCCCGCCGGCCTCGATCTCGTCTTCGAAGGAATCGCGCCGACCGGGCCCCTGCCCGCCTCGCTCGATTTCCCGCTCACCCGCCAGGACGAGCCGAAGACGTTCGAGGTCGTCATGTTCGCCGACCCGCAGCCCGAGTCGGACGCGGAGGTGGATTTCATCCGCGAGGACGTGATCGAAGCGCTGGCGGGAACGCGGGCGAAATTCGGCCTCACCGCCGGCGACATCATGTTCGACGATCTCTCGCTCTACGACCGCTACAACGCGATCATCGGCGCGACCGGCTTGCCCTGGTGGAACGTCGGCGGCAACCACGACCTCAATTTCGAGGCGCCCGACCGCCGCTATGCGCGCGAGACCTACAAGCGCGTATTCGGCCCGAATTATTACGCGTTCTTCTATGCCGAGACGCTGTTCCTGATGATCGACGACGTCGACTACCTCGGCCCCGACGCGGCCAGGCCGCACGGCGCCGGCCGATACCAGGGCAGAATCGACGCGGCGCAGCTCGAATTCGTGCGCAACGTTCTCGCGCAGACGCCGCCGGAGGCGTTGATCGTCCTCGTCACGCACATCCCGCTGCGCAATTATGTCGATCCGGCCAACCCCGCGATGAATCTGACCAATCGCGACGCGTTGTTCGCGCTGTTCGAGGGGCGGCGCTTCACCGTGAGC
>JBEKAL010000307.1:0-4087 GCA_050015935.1 Roseiarcus sp. | reverse complement strand
ATCATTTCCGAGCGCTGCGCTCATCTCGCCAACGACCGACAAACCCTAAAGGGCAGAGCCGGCTTCCACTGGTGGCCGCCCATCGCCAATGCGAGCTGATCGCCCGGAAACCGTATGACTCCCTTAGGCCGGCGCCCACATGCTGTTCCCGCCGTCCTACAGCCCCGATCTCAATCCGATCGAGCAGGTCTTCGCCAAGCTCAAACACTTGATGCGAAAAGCGCACCCCCGAGCCTTCGACGAGACTTGGAAAACGGTCGGCGAAACCCTCGACGCCTTCGCCCCACGCGAGTGCGCGAACTACCTCAAAAACTCAGGATATGTTTCCGTATAAACGAGTCGCGCTCTAGGGTGACGAATGCCAATGGTGTAAGACGCCGCTTCATGACGATCCTCCCCGAACGGGACAGCGCGATTTCCGGAACGGCGCCCCTGCAAAGCACAGTCGCCATTGCGACGAAGCGGGGGGCGACTTCGCGCGATCTCTCGTGCACAGATCAAAACATTTGGAACACCATTGTGCCAAAGGAATATCAGCCAGTTGTCGCGTGAACAATTCTGACGCGAATGTCGCCTTCCCACCGAGGTCGCGTGAAAACTCCGCTTTTCGCCCGAAACTTTCGCCTGAAAACGGACGCGCCCAACACGAATTTCGGCGACTAACGCCGTGCTGCGTCGCGCCGCGGACCGTTTGACGGTTTTCTGCGTCACGTCTTCGTGAGCCTGCAAGCGCGGAGACCCCCGAGCGATCGGATGCCTCTAAATCGAGATCATCCGAACAGGGATCTGCGCGAGATACGGCTGTCGTCGGACCGAGCCGGCGCGGTGGCGGCGATGGCTTGCCGTCGCCGCTACGCATTTTTTCACCCAAGTATTACTCGCAAACCCGGCGATAGCCGATGCAGCGGCGATAATAATCCCACCTGTAGCATTCCCGATAACAATGCTGGCGATACTCCGGCTCAGGAGGGCTGTATTGCGACTCGTCGCCATACCCGGGCTTGCCATAGTACTCCGCAAGCGTGAAGGGCGCGGCGCCCGTGGCATTGCCGGCGCCGGATACGCCGTCGCTTGCTAAAGCGGAAACGTTGGACTCGGCCGATACTCCGATGCACAAGGTAACCGCGGCCGTGGTCAAGAATTTTCGCATGATTCAGGCTCCCGTTTAGGGCGGAACTTTTCGCCGTCAGCAACTACTGAGGCGCTTCAATGAGGCGCGGGCGCGTCGCGCCCTTCAGCGCGTGACGACGACCCTGGCGCCGACGCTCGCGCGCTCGTAGAGATCGACGACGTCGTCGTTGGTCATGCGGATGCAGCCGGAGGAGACGGCCTGGCCGATGGTGTCGGGCTCGTTGGAGCCGTGGATGCGGAAGAGAGTGCCGGCCAAGTACATCGCGCGGGCGCCGAGCGGATTGTCGATGCCGCCCTCCATGTGGCGGGGCAGGTCGGGGCGGCGGAGCAGCATTTGCGCCGGCGGCGTCCAATCCGGCCATTCCCGCTTGTTGGCGATGCGGGTGACCCCCGCCCAGGTGAAGCCGGGCCGGCCGACGCCGACGCCGTACTTGAGCGCCTGCCCGCCCGGCAGGACGAAATAGAGCCGGCGCTCGCTGGTGGAGATGATGATCGTCCCCGGCGCATAAGGGCCGTCATAACCGACGGTTTCGCGCGGGATCGGCGAAGCGAGCGGACGATCGGCGTCGCTCGATGGGGCGTCGACGTCGCTCGACGGGGTGTCGACGTCGCTCGACGGCGTGAGAGAGAACGAACGGCCGGGGGACGCCGACGCGGGCGAAAGGATCAAGCCGGCGATCAGGCCGAGGCTGAGAAGAACGATGCGGCGCATTGCAAAAATCCCTTGGCTCTCGAGCGGCGCGGCCCGCCGACCGCGTTCGAATCGGGCGGTCGGCCTCTCGCGCACGCGTGGAATTGACAGGACGAAACGGAGGCAACGCCGCCATAATCCCGTTTCGAGATATCTAAATAATAGCTGGCTCTTTGGATGAAGAAGCTTGCAAACCGAGCGCGGACGAGGCGCGCTCCGCCGCGCCCCGCGGCGATGGGCTAATCAGTTAGACGTAGCCGAGGCCGGTATCGCCGAAAGGACGCGCGCATGCAATCGTCTAGACCAGATGTTCGCCTGAGATAGGGGCGACCCGTCTCGCAATATGGGGGGATCACGAGGGTTGCGCTGGACGAACCGGCGCCGAGCCTCATGCATAGGAGGCGGGTCATGGAACAGCATATCATCTACGTCGGCCTTGATGTGCGCAAAGACGCCATTGCGGTTGCGCTCGCCGAAGGGGGCCAGCGAACTGAAGTTCGGGAGCATGGGAAGGTCGCGAACACGCCGGCTGCGTTGAAGACGCTTTCCGCCAGGCTGGCGCGGAACGGCGCCAAGCTACGGTTTTGCTATGAAGCGGGCCCATGCGGCTACGGCATTCAGCGCCAACTGAGCGAAGCCGGGCGCGAATGCGTGGTGGTCGCTCCTTCGTTGATTCCGCGCAAAGCCGGCGATCGGGTCAAAACCGATCGGCGGGACGCCGCGAACCTGGCCAAGTTGCGCCGGGCAGGCGAACTGTCGTCGGGTTGGGTTCCAGATCCAGCCCACCAGGCAATTCGGGATCTGGCGCGCGCGCGGCTGGCTGCGGTGCGCGTGTTGCGGCAGGCTCGCCGGCAACCGTCCGGTTTCTTGCCGCGCCATGGCCGTCATTACGACCGGCCGGCTTGGACCCTTATGCGCCGGCGCTGGCTGGCTGGATTAACGTTCGAACACGCCGCGCATTACATCGTATTGGAAATTGTATCGCGGCCGTTGAGGCGGCGACGGCTCGACGGGACCGCCTTGAAGCCCACATCGAAGCCGCGCTGTCGGACTGGTCGCTGACGCCGGTCGTGAAGGCGTTGCAAGCGCTGCGCGGCCTGGCGCTGGCGGCCGCGGCGACGCTGGCGGCGGAACTCGGCGACATCACCCGTTTCGCCAATCCCCGCCAGTTCATGGCCTATCTGGGTCTCGTCCCTTCTGAGCATTCCAGTGGAAGCACACGACGTCAGGGCGGGATCGCCAAGGCGGGCAACGGCGCGGCACGGCGCATGCTGATCGAGGCGGCGTGGAGCTACCGGTTTCCGGCGCGGATCGGTCGCGATCTCCTTCTGCGTCAGGAAAAGTTGAGCAAGCCGGTCCGCGACACAGCGTGGAAAGCCCGAGAACGACTGTGCCGTCGGTATCGCAAGCTCGCGCACGCGGGGAAACTGAAGACGGCGATCACCGCCGCGATTGCGCGCGAGCTTTCCGGGTTCGTTTGGGCGATCGCCAAGCAGACGCCAGCAGCAAGCGCGTGAGGCGTCCGCGGCTGAAGTCGACGCCATTCCAAGGAGGAGCACACCGACCACAAATCATCCAAAGTTAGGCAAGGCCGGAGGCACGGTCACGGCCGGGAGAACCCTCGTTTCCACTAACAGCCGGATTCTATCCGACGCTGGATCCTAGACAGAGGAAGCTCCGCGACGCCTTACCGGTCCGGCGGTAACCAACCCGCGTATCAGAGCATGATCAACCGTCGTTTCATGATCGTGCCTCCCGCCCTGCCTAACGGCGGTCGAATGGAAACGCTCAAGCGAGAGCAAAAGAATATTTGTGCCTGCAACTTGAAACGGCGAACATGAGAGTGGATAGAATCCAACGTTTGAGTCCGGCCGGTTTGGTGGATTTCCGTCAGTTTGGTCGGGCCGGCGGGGTACCGAATGTTAGATTCTATCCCCTAGCGGCGCTTTTGCGTTTCGTTAACCCTTCGCCGCCATCAGGCCTGGCTTGGGTGGCGTGGGCGCGCCAACTTCCGCTCGGGAGCCTTCGAGGATCCCCATGAACGTCGAATGCCTTCGCATACGTCTAGCGCCGCAACGCGGCTAGCCTATGGCGGCTTATGCTGGCTCGTGTGACACCGTAGTATTACTAGAGTATTACTAGTGCCGCGCGTCGTTGATTATGCGATGAAAGTGTGAATCCATGGCCCCGTTCGGCGAGGACGGAGGCGATTCGTGGCGAAGAGGGCTATTCCCGCAATTAAGAAGTATGTCGTGACGCTCAGCG
>JBEKAL010000306.1:0-4096 GCA_050015935.1 Roseiarcus sp. | reverse complement strand
GACGACGGGGCCGGCGTTCAATCCCATTCCAGCGCTCCCTTGTTCCATTCGTAGACGAAGCCGATGGTCAGCACGGCGAGGAACAGGATCATCGACCAGAAGCCGAACGCGCCGATGTCATGAAAGGCCAGCGCCCAGGGGAACAGAAACGCCACTTCGAGATCGAAAATAATGAACAGAAGCGACACGAGATAAAAACGCACGTCGAACTTCATGCGCGCGTCGTCGAACGGATTGAAGCCGCATTCGTACGCGGAGAGCTTTTCCGGGTCCGGATTCTTGTAGGCGATGATGAACGGCACGATCAACAAGGCGACGCCGATGAGCGCGGAGAGCGCGATGAAGATGACGAGCGGCAGGTAGTCGGTGATCAGACTCGGCACGGAGCCTCCGCTGGGGTTGGCGATCGGCGGCGAGCCGCCGGACCTCGCGCAGCGCGCCGAGCGATCATTCCGCTCTGGGCGCGAAGCGAACTGGCGGTCCCTTATCGCAGTGCAGCGAACCGTGCAAGACGAAACCGCCCTCGAGCGACCAACCTTACGCGCAATTCATCATCGCCGGGAAGGAATGGCCCAATTTCCCAAAGGCGGCGTGGCGATTTCGATCAAGGGGAAAAATGGCGAGAGAGACGGGACTTGAACCCGCGACCTCCGGCGTGACAGGCCGGCGCTCTAACCAACTGAGCTACTCCCCCTTTTACGGCGTCGAGCTAAGACACGGCGCCGCCCAAGTCAAGGGCGACGCGACCCACGCGGCCGCGAACGGCGTCCCGTGCGCGCGAGGCTCTCACAATTGCGCCGAGCCCAGACGCCAGCGCGCGATGTCCCGCGCGCCGAGGATGAGGAGCACGCCGGGAGAAAGCGATTCGGCGCGCCGGACGAGGGCCGGGTCGACGCCCATGCGCGCCGCGTATTTGGCCAGCACGGCGACAAGACGGGGGTCGGCCAAGCCGCGCCCTACAGACGCGGCGCCGCGCCTTTCGCCCTCCTCGCGCGGAGCGATCGACATGCGATGCAGTCCGACGCGGCTCGCGCTCGGCACGACGCGCCGAAACGCGCCCATGAGCGCATAGACGCAGGCGGACAGGCATTGCCCGGAGACCGGACCGGAACGTCCGCCCTGCGAGGCGAATCCCGCGACGATGGCGGCCGAGCGCAGGCGGCGAAACGCGATTCCCAGCTCCATGGAAGCGACGACGTTGCCGCCGGGCGAATTGATGAAGATGACGCTTCGCAGCCTCTGCGACAGGGAAGCCCCTCTGGCGAAATCGATGAACGCCTGAGGCGTGCTCTCTTCGATCACGCCGTCGGCGACGACGACCTCCGGACATTTCGAACCGCAATTCGGCGTTTCGAGGCTGACCGTGCGGAACGTCATCGGCGCTTGTTCGGACCACGAGGCGACCGCGCCTCCGATCGCGCCGGCCGCCGCGATCGCGAGCAACGCGGCGAGCCACAGCAATTTGCGCGCCGCCGCCTCGAGGGCGCCCTCGTCTCGACGCGGACTGGTGGGCGGTGACGGGCTCGAACCGCCGACCCTCTCGGTGTAAACGAGATGCTCTGCCAACTGAGCTAACCGCCCTTGAACTTCACGGCGCGGCGCGGCGCGCCAAGCAGCCTACACAGTCGCGCTTCGCAGGCCAAGCCTGATCCAACGCGGTGACGATCGACGAAAAGGGCGGCCTCGGGCCGCCCTCGAAGCACGTTGATCGCGCCGCTCTTCGGCGGCGGATTGCGCTTATTTCTTGGCGCCCTTCTTGTTCAGGCTCGCCTTGAGCGCGGCGCCGGCCTTGAAGCGGGCGTTCTTCGAGGCCTGAATCTTGATTTCCTTGCCGGTCGCCGGGTTGCGGCCTTTGCCGCCGGCGCGTTCGCGCACCGAGAACGTGCCGAAGCCGACGAGGCGCACTTCGTCGCCCTTCTTAAGCGCCTTGGCGATGCCGTCGAGCGTGGCTTCGAGCGCTGCGGCGGCGCTCACCTTGGTCAATTCCGCTTCCTTCGCGATGTGCTCGACGAGCTCGAGTTTGTTCATTTGGCCTCTCCTTTGCCTGTTGCGACGTCACCGCGACGCCGTGCGCTCACTCCCGCCGATCGCCCGAAGCCGGCCGTCGCCCGCTTCGGCGAATCGACGCTCGAGGTGATCTCATTGCTCGCCAATTAGTCGCCCGAAAGCAAGGCTCCGCCACGGTTCACCCCACAAAAATATCGGTCTTCCCGGCGATTCGAGGCGTTCGAATGCAAAAAAGCCGCGAATCCCGAGGATTCGCGGCCCTTTTTCCGACGGCGCCCAAGGGGCGCCGGTCGCATCGACTCTAGTGCGCGAGGATTCCGGCGCCCTCGTCGTCGGCGGACGGCGGCGCCGCAACGGCCTTGACGCTCTCTTCCCATTCGATGGCCTTCGGCTGGCGCACGAGCGCGTTCGCCAGCACTTCCTCCATCCGCGAAACCGGAACGATCTCGAGGCCGTTCTTCACGGAGTTGGGGATGTCCGCGAGATCCTTGGCGTTGTCTTCGGGAATCAACACCTTCTTGATGCCGCCGCGCAGCGCCGCCAGCAGCTTTTCCTTCAAGCCGCCGATCGGCAGCACGCGGCCGCGCAACGTGATCTCGCCGGTCATGGCGAGGTCGCGCCGAACGGGAATGCCCGTGAGCATGGAAACGATGACCGTCGCCATCGCCACGCCCGCCGACGGCCCGTCCTTCGGGGTCGCGCCTTCGGGAACGTGGACATGGATGTCGCGCCGATCGAACAAGGGCGGCTCGATGCCGAAATCGACCGCGCGCGAGCGCACATAAGACGCCGCTGCCGAAATCGATTCCTTCATCACGTCCCTCAAGTTGCCGGTCACGGTCATGCGTCCCTTGCCCGGCATCATCACGCCTTCGATCGTCAACAGCTCGCCGCCGACTTCCGTCCACGCGAGACCGGTCACCAGGCCGACCTGATCGTCCGCCTCGATCTCGCCGTAACGATATCTCGGCACGCCGAGATATTCCGCGACGTTGGCCGCGGAGACGACGATCTTCTTCTTCTTGTTGGTGAGGATATCCTTCACCGCCTTGCGCGCGAGATTGGAGATCTCGCGTTCGAGGTTGCGCACGCCCGCCTCGCGCGTGTAGCGGCGCACGAGCTCCATCAGAGCGCTGTCCTCCACGACCCATTCCTTCGCATCGAGGCCGTGCTTGACCATCGAATTGGGCAGCAGGTGCCGCTTGGCGATTTCGAGCTTCTCGTCCTCCGTGTAGCCGGCGATGCGGATGATCTCCATGCGGTCCATCAACGCCGGCGGGATGTTGAGCGTGTTCGCGGTGGTCACGAACATCACGCTCGAAAGATCGTAATCGACCTCGAGATAATGGTCGTTGAACACCGAGTTCTGCTCGGGATCGAGCACCTCGAGCAGCGCCGACGACGGATCGCCGCGAAAGTCCGTCCCCATCTTGTCGATCTCATCGAGCAGGAAGAGCGGGTTGGAGGTCTTCGCCTTGCGCATCGACTGGATGACCTTGCCGGGCATCGAGCCGATGTAAGTGCGGCGATGACCGCGGATCTCCGCTTCGTCGCGCACGCCGCCGAGCGACATGCGCACGAATTCGCGCCCCGTCGCCTTGGCGATCGATTTGCCGAGCGAGGTCTTGCCGACGCCGGGAGGGCCGACGAGGCACAGAATCGGCCCCGTCAGCTTGTTGGCGCGCTGCTGCACGGCCAGATACTCGACAATGCGGTCCTTGACCTTGTCGAGGCCGAAATGATCGGCGTCGAGGATCGCCTGCGCGGCAGCCAGGTCCTTCTTGATCTTCGACTTCTTTTGCCAGGGGATCGACAGCAGCCAATCGAGATAATTGCGCACCACCGTCGCCTCGGCGGACATCGGCGACATCTGACGCAGCTTCTTGACTTCGCCCAGCGCCTTCTCGCGCGCCTCCTTGCTGAGCTTGGTCGTCTTGATGCGATCCTCGAGCTCGGACATTTCGTCCTTGCCCTCTTCGTCGCCGAGCTCCTTCTGGATCGCCTTCATCTGCTCGTTGAGATAGTATTCGCGCTGCGTCTTCTCCATCTGGCGCTTGACGCGCGTGCGGATGCGCTTCTCGACCTGCAG
>JBEKAL010000305.1:0-4113 GCA_050015935.1 Roseiarcus sp. | reverse complement strand
CCCGGCCGAGCAACCCCGACCAGCTCAGCCGGGCGGTCGTCTCGCCTTCGTGCCCTACGACACCCCCAAATGGCCGACTTTTACTCCGCCCCAGTGGCCGGATTTTACTCCGCCGTTGACACCGTGACCGAAACGATGTTCCAGGTCCGGCGGCCTTTCGGCGTAGCGGAGCCAGAAGAACGTGACCAGGCTGGCGGCGGTATCCACCAGCGCGTCGGCGGCGGAGGCCAGCAGCGCCACCGAGCCCGTCATCAGCCAGGCGCCGAGCTTCACCACGACCAGGCCCACCGCCACGATCAGGCTGACGCGGCTGGCCAGTCTGCGCAACCCGGCGCCCGAGGCGATCAGTTCCGCCATGTCGTCCCTTTCCGCACAATGGTTTCCCGCGACATGGCCGCTCCCGCGCCGTTGGTCGGCCGACCATATTGGCAAGCAGCTTCGCCGCGCAACGCGGCCCGATGGCGCGACATGGCGGTCCGGCCGGTCTATCCCGCGAGCCAAAGACAAAGGAGCGCGCGCAAGCAAACGCCGTGCCGCATCGGCGATGCTGCCGACATTCTTGGCAAGGATCCCCGGTCTGGCGCGCACGGGCGCTGCGCATTGGCGGCGGCCTGCTGGTGGCATGCCCCATGAGCGAAAGTCAGCTCGTTGCCGTTGTGCGCCCCAACCGGCTGTTCTTCGGCCAACGCTCGCCGGCAGAAGTTGCCGGAAACCGCCCTGTGAACAGGCGCTGAAAGTCGATCCCGCCGAAGCAAAACCAATCAAAAGGTCGCCACGCCGATCGGCTCCCGGACCCTACGTCGCTTCACAGCCGCGCGGCGGTGACCCGGGCACGGCGCGGAAGCGGATCGGCCGAAAAACGCACGCTGGCCGCATACGCGACGCGATCGAACATTCATGCTGGGATATCCAGCCCCCCGTTCGACCTTCCAGCCGCCCAACGCGCAACGGAAGACGGCGCCATTGGTCTTGTCGATCGCCGCGCGAATCAAGACATCGCGCCCGAACCACGGATGAAGTCGATACAATAGCTTCCAGCAAGCGGTCCTGTGGGCGTCAGCAAACGTGATTGCACAATACCGCGCGGTCACAGCGCGCTCGGCTACCAACCGCGGGCGCCCCAGACGATCGTTCCGCGCGGCGGCTCGATCGCGCCGTCGGCGGGCGTGTTTGCTGTCGCGGCCTCGTGCCCGCCCACCCCAACAGTGGTCGCAGGCGGACAGATGCACTAACATTCAACCCGCGCCACCCGGCGGGGCAGGATAGAATAAGCTTTCGGGGAGATGACATGAAGAGCGCCGACACCGTCTCCAACCCGACAACTGACTTGGCGCCGACGGAACGGCAGACGACGCCGGCCGGAGCAACGGCAAAACGTGACACGGCAATGACCAGTCCGTCAGCGGACATGACGCGCGCCGTCGACCTGACAATTCAGCGGGGCGCGGGCCCGGTTCGAACCAGCCACCCCGAATGGATGAACCTTTTGCCGCCCTGCAACAACGCTTGTCCGGTCGGAGAGGATATCCAGGCCTGGTTGGCGCTGGCGCAGGTGGGGAAATATCGTCAGGCATGGGACGTGCTAATGCGCGACAACCCAATGCCCGCCGTGCACGGCAGGGTCTGCTACCATCCCTGCGAAGGCGCGTGCAATCGCAACGAACTCAGCGGCGCGGTGACCATCCATGCCGTCGAGCGCTTTCTTGGCGACTTGGCGGCCGAACAAGGATGGGCGCCGAGCTTTGACGCAGCAGCGTCGGGCAAGCGTGTCCTGGTGATCGGTGCCGGCCCCGCCGGCCTGTCAGCCGCCTATCATCTGACTCGCCTGGGGCACAGCGTGGAAATTCACGAGGCCGGACCGGCGCCTGGCGGCATGATGCGATTCGGCATTCCCGCCTATCGCCTGCCGCGCCCGAGCCTGACGAAGGAGATCGAGCGTATCGAGCGCATGGGCGTGCATATCGTGCTGAACCGGCGCGTCGACGATATCGCCGCCGAGAAACAGGAGGGAGGCTTCGACGCGGTCTTCGTGGCGATCGGAGCGCAGTCGTCGAAACATGTTGAAATTCCGGCCCGCGACGCTGCGCGGGTGCTCGATGCGGTCGGCTATCTGCGCGGCGTGGCCGCTGGCGCGCCATCACTGCTCGGTCGCCGCGTGGTCATCTACGGTGGGGGCAATACCGCGATGGACGCCGCCCGTACCGCCCGCCGACTCGGTGTCGACGAGGCGATGATCGTCTACCGCCGCGACCGCGCGCACATGCCGGCGCATTCCTTCGAGGCTGACGAAGCGGTCGAGGAAGGCGTCAAGATCAAATGGCTAACCACGATCAAGGATTTTGCGGGCGACACACTGACCGTCGAGCGCATGAACGTCGCCCCTGACGGCCGCCCGGTTCCAACCGGCGAGTTCGAGACACTACAGGCTGACGCTGTCGTGCTTGCGCTCGGCCAGGAGACGGACAGCGACTTCATCCGCAAACTGCCGGGCGTGGAAGTGAAGACCGACGGCACTGTCATCGTCGGGCCGGACATGATGACCGGCGCTTCCGGCGTGTTCGCCGGCGGCGACATGGTGCCGAGCGAGCGCACCGTGACCGTCGCGGTGGGTCACGGCAAGCTGGCGGCGCGGCACATCGACGGTTGGCTTCGCCGCATACCATACACGCCCCCGCCGAAGCCGCGCCTGGTGACCTGGCCGATTCCGAACCTACCCGTGTTCAGCGACGCGGAGCCGACTCCGCAGAAGCGCCTGCAGGTCACAGCCCCCGAAGTTGGCTTTACCGAAATCATTGCCGGACTGTCCGAGTCCGAGGCGCGGCGAGAGGCGCAGCGCTGCCTGTCCTGCGGCCGCTGCTTCGAGTGCGATAATTGTTTCGCCGCCTGCCCGGAGGACGCCATCATGAAACTCGGCCTAGGCCGCGGCTATCGATTGATCGCCGACCGCTGCACGGGCTGTGCGACCTGTTACGAACAATGCCCATGCCACGCGTTCGAGATGCAGGCGGAGGCGGTGCGATGAACAAGCCGGGCCAACGGGCGATCATGGACGGCAACATGGCGGCCGCGCACGTCGCTTACCGCACCGCTGAGGTGTGTGCGATATATCCGATCACCCCCAGCTCCACCATGGCTGAGCTGGCCGACCAGTGGGCTGCCGAAGGGCTGACCAATATCTGGGGCATCGTGCCGGTGGTGCAGGAGATGCAGAGCGAGGGCGGCGCGGCGGGAGCGGTGCACGGGGCTCTGCAGTCGGGCGCCATGACGACGACATTCACGGCGTCGCAGGGGCTCATGCTCATGCTGCCGAACATGTACAAGATCGCGGGTGAACTCACTCCGACAGTGTTCCACGTCGCCGCGCGCGCGCTCGCCACTCAGGCCCTGTCGATCTTCGGCGACCACAGCGATATCATGGCTGCGCGGACCACCGGCTTTGCGTTGCTGTCTTCCGGTTCGGTACAGGAGGCGCACGACTTGGCGCTAGTGGCGCAGGCCGCGACATTGGTTTCGCGCATTCCGTTCTTGCATTTCTTTGACGGCTTCCGCACCAGCCACGAGCTGAATACGCTCGAGCTGCTTCAGGACGAGCAGATCCGCGCGATGATCGATGACGACCTGGTGCGCGCTCATCGCGCCCGTGCCCTTGACCCCGAACGGCCGTTCGTCCGCGGCACGGCGCACAATCCTGATACCTTCTTCCAGGCGCGGGAAACCGCCAACCCATTCTACGCCGCCGCTCCCGGCCACCTGCAGTCGGCGATGGACCGCCTCGCTGCGCTCACCGGGCGGCAATACCATCTGTTCGACTACGACGGCCCCGAGGATGCCGAGCGCGTGGTGGTGCTAATGGGGTCAGGCGCCGAGACCGCGCGCGAGACAGCCAAGGAGTTGCGCCGGCGCGGCGAGCGGGTCGGGGTGCTTCAGGTCCATCTGTTTCGTCCGTTCGACGCCGACTCGTTCATCGCTGCTTTGCCGGCTTCGGTGCGTGCGGTGGCCGTGCTGGAACAGAACAAGGAGCCTGGCGCGAGCGGCGAGCCGCTTTACCAGGACGTCGTCGTCACGTTGGCGCAGGCGGTTGCGCAAGGCCGCCGCGCCGCCATGCCGCGCGTA
>JBEKAL010000304.1:0-4152 GCA_050015935.1 Roseiarcus sp. | reverse complement strand
CAATCTCGGCGATATCGCCGTTCTCCTGCCGGCGTCTCTCGGCCTGATCGTGTTTCTGGCCTGGATCGGCTGGCGACAGGACGCTGCGGCCTATGCGGCGGCCGTGGCCGCGTGCGTGACAGCGGCGCTGTTCGCCAAATTCGCTTTCGCGGCTTGCGGCGGGAACCATGCCGTTTTCGGCGTGGAAAGCCCGAGCGGCCATGCAGCCTTCGGCGCGACGTTCTATGGTTGCCTTGCCGCGTTGTTCGGCGCGGGACGAGCGACCCGATGGCGGTTGGCGCTGTACGGCGGGGCGGCCGCGCTCGCCTTGGCTATCGGCGCCAGCCGGGTCGCGCTCCAAGCCCACAACGCGACGGAAGTCGTGGTCGGCTTCTTCGTCGGCGCCATGTCGATCGCGCTGTTCATTGCGCTCCGCGTCAGCCCTGAGCGCCTGGAATTTTCTTCGCGAACGGCCGTTCAAATGTCGCCATTGGCCGTGCTCTATGCGCTTTGCCTGCTGCTGCTGGCCGGCCATTGGACCGCCGAGCCGTTCATCGACGCGATCGCCGCGCAGCTCGGCGCCGATATGCATTTGTGCCGATGAACCGAGGCTTGTTTGTCGTTCGCCGGACGAAGTGCGGCGGCCGACGTCGGCCAAGAGCCGCGATTCAGGCTTTGCCGACGGCCCGAGCGCGGCCCATTGATCCGACCACGCCATCGGCGGATCGACGAGGCGCTTGACGCCGAAGCCGCGCCGCAGACGTCCCTCGATCGCCGTCCTACCGATCGTCACGCGCTCGATGGCGTCGCGTACTCCTCTTCGTTCTCAGGCGGCGTCGCAAGCGGGCCGGTCATGGCGCTTACCGGCTGAGCGCCGGAGACCGTGATCGGGAGGGCAGGGGCGTGCATGGCGGCTCTCATGTCGCGACGCGCGCTTGCGCCGGACGGTCATCTTTTTCACGATCGTCAACATGCGGAGCTGCGCGAGCGATCATCGAACGCCGCCAATTTCGAATTGCGTCGCCGCCGCGACGCCGAACCGCCCCTTGCTTTCCCTGTCGGGGGGCGCTCTGATGAATTGCGCTCGAGGCGGCCAGGAGAGAAGCGCCGATGTCGATGCCCTTCGGCTTCATCTTCATGGCGACGCGGCAGGACCGCACCGTGCCGCAGGCGCGCGCGCTGATCGAGGAAGCGCTGGCGCTCGGCGTCGCCAACATCGGCTTCAAGGACATCGGCCTGCCGCGCGAGGCGCTGAAGGAATTGGCGCGTGCGATTCATGCGGGCGGGGCGCGGGCGTTTTTCGAGGTCGTTTCGCTCGATCGCGAAAGCGAACTTGCTTCCGCCGGGGCGGCGGCCGATTTCGGCGTCGACTGGCTGCTCGGCGGCGTGCGCGCGGGCGAGGTCGCGCCGATCGCGAGAAGCGCGGGCATCCTCTATGCGCCGTTTCCCGGCGCGGTCGTCGGCCACCCCAGCGCGCTCGTCGGGTCGGACGAAGAGATCGAGGCGAGCGCCCGGGCGCTCGCTTCAATCGAGGGCGTCGCCGGGCTCGATCTGTTAGCCTTTCGCCGTTCCGGCGACGTTCCCGCCCTGATGCGCGCGGTCGTCGGTGCGGTGGCTAAGCCGGTCATCGTCGCCGGCTCGATCAATGACGCGGACCGCATCGCCGCCGTCGCCGCCAGCGGCGCGGCGGGTTTCACCGTCGGTTCGGCGGCGATCGAGGGGGCCTTCGCCGCGCCCGCGGGCGACTTCGCCGCGCAGATCCGCGCGATCCAGCGGATCGTCGCGCTGCAAGGAAAGCCCGCCCGGTGATGAAGCGCCTGTTCGTCGCCCTCGCCGCCGCCTTCGCGGCTCTCATAGGCGCCGGGGCTGACGCGTCGCCGCGACGCGTCGCCTTTTCCGGCGCCGACGGCCTGACGCTGCAAGGCTGGCTCTACGCGCCGACCGGCGAAGGGCCGCATCGCGCCATCGTCGCGCTGCACGGCTGCGCCGGCCTCGTCAATTCCGAAGGCCTGCCCAGCTCGCGCCACGAGGACTGGGGCGAGCGCTGGGCCGAGGCGGGCTTCCTCGCCCTGTTCCCCGACAGTTTCGGCTCGCGAGGCCTCGGCCCGCAATGCAAGGTCGGCGGCCGCGAAGCGCATCCGAGCCGCGAGCGCGTCGAGGACGCCGACGCGGCGCTCAGATTCCTCGCCGCGCGCCCCGACGTCGACGCCAAGCGCATTGCGCTCGTCGGCTGGTCGAACGGCGGCTCGACGACGCTCTACGCGGTCGAACCGAAGCGCGCGCCGGCCGGCGCCGATTTCGCGCGCGCCATCGCATTCTATCCGGGCTGCCGCACGCCGCTGGAGAGCGGCCGTTGGCGCACTCGCCTGCCGCTGCTGGTGCTCATCGGCGCGATCGACGACTGGACCCCCGCCGAGCCCTGCGCCGAGCTGATCGCCGACGCCACGGCGAAGGGCGAGCCGGTCGAAATCGTGACCTACGCCGGCGCCTATCACGACTTCGACCACCCCGATCTGCCCGTGCACACCGTCGGCGGCCTCGCTTTCACCGCCGACGGGGGCCGTCGGGCGCATAGCGGAACGAACCCGGCCGCGCGCGCCGATGCGATCCGGCGCGTCATGGATGCGCTGAGCCGTTGAACGCGGCGCGCGCAGCCGTCGCGCGCTACTTGTCCGGGGACTGCGGCATCGCCGCGACGATCTTGTCGTAATATTTGACGACGAGGTCGATGTTGCCGGGGAACTGGACCGGCTCGACGGACTTGAGCGCGTCGTTCAGCTCTTCGAGCGCCTCTTTCTTGTCGGCCGCGGACATCTTCTTGTCGGCCTGAACGTCGGCGATCTGTTTCTTGAGCAGGACGTCGGCGCCGACGTATTTCTTGGTCTGCGGATCGACGCCGTCGGATACGAGGCCGATGTTCGCGCCGATATCGTCAAATTCGTCGTAAGAGGCGAATTTGTATTTCTTGGCGATCGCGTCCAGCTGCGCCATCACTTTCGGGTCCGGCTTGGCGGTCGCGTTCTCCGGCAGCTTCGCCATGATCGGCTCGATCTCGGCCTCAGCGGCGAGATACGCCTGGACCTGGGCTTCGCTCAGCGCGACCTGCTTGAGCGGTTCCTCCGGCGCGCCGGGGGGCTGGGTCTGCGCGAAGGCGGCGCTGGGCGCGGCGACGATCGCCAAGGGGGCGAGGCAAGCGATGCTCAAGGCCGTGGCGAGCGAGCGACTGAAACGAGCCATTACATCCTCCGGGGTTCAGGGCGGCGAACCATCCGAGTTTTGCGGACGGCGCGCAAGTGTCGGCTGAGACTGACTCGAAATTATGACATTCGCGGCGACGCCGTGGAAGTCCGGATTGCACGCGGCGCGAAGGCCTTCGAGAGCGTGAAAATCGTTGCGAGCGTCGCCGCGTAGACGACCGCCTGCAACACCGACGGCTGGTCCGCATAGCCGACCAACGTATGCAGCGCGCGACCGAGCAGGCTCGTGTCGGAAAGGATCGCCGAAGCGTCCCACGCCGTGTCGCTCCAGAGCGAGACGACGCCTGGAAGCAGACGAAGACGAGCCCCGCGTCGAACTCCATGCCCTGACGCCAGCGGGCCGTCGCTCGGCGGCGACAACGGCGCCGTCGTTGCACGAATAGCAGCGTCTGAGAATTCTCGGGCCTTCCCTGGCCATCCGATGGGCGATCCCGACGTACGAATTCTCGGGACGACTGGATCGCCGTTCGCGTTTCTGGCGTCGAGATCGATCGGATCGAACTCGCCCTTGCCGCCGAGCGGCGCGCGGACGCGGCGCCCGCTCGGCGCCTGCTTTCGCTCTCAGGAGCGCCAACGCCTCTTTCCCGCCCGCCGCCGCGCCGATTTCGGCCGCGCGCCGCGGTTGGTTTATGAATCATTTATGACGAAGCGAAAAAAACGCCGCGGAGGCAAAAAATCGCTTGCGTTCGCCGACGATTCGCTCAAATAACGAACCGCCCAATACGCACGTGCCTGTGGTCGCGTGTCGGTCGGCGGGGATCTGGACAAGAGGCCAGTCAACCGCCCTTCGACAGGACCGGCAGCCGGAGGCAAACCGGCGCACCCCGCCAAACGGGGGACGCGACTTGAAGCAACGACGGACCGGGCTTTTTCGTCTCTGTCGGCCCTCCAAAGGTCGGCTTACCGAAGAGGCTTG
>JBEKAL010000303.1:0-5419 GCA_050015935.1 Roseiarcus sp. | reverse complement strand
GGCCGGATGCGGCGCCCTATGGGTGTTTGAGGATTTCGTTGGGGCCAGGGTGCGCGTTTTCGTTGGCGCGACGCTGTTCGGCATGACCTGAACGGTCAGATATTCGGGCAGATTGACGTTGAAGCCTGGCTTGGGCGCCGGGGATTGGACCACCTTTTGCTCTGCCGGGAGCGAAAGACGCACATCCGGTCATTCGCTGGAGCGGCATGGCTTCGACGTGGAGGAGGATCAGGCCGCGCCGGGTCACGACGGCGTCCCGGTTGCTGCGGGAGCGTGGGGCGGCGCGCGCGGCTGCATCCAGCGCTCGAAGGTCTCGATGATGCGCATGCGCCCGCCGCAGCAAGGACAGGGTCGGAGCCGATCAGGCGGCTCTTCGGCCTCGATGGGTTCCGGCGGCGGCGATACGGTCAGCAGTTCGCGGACGCGGGCGATGGTGGTCTTGCGTGTCGCGCTCGCGAACAACCCGTAGTGTCGGATGCGGTGGAAGCCGCGTGGCAGCACATGCAGCAGGAAGCGGCGCATGAACTCGTGGGCATCGAGCGTCATGACCTGCTGGCGCTGCGGGCCGCTGCGGCGGTAATCCTTGTAGGGGAAGGTCACGCCGGCCTTGTCGAAGGCAATCAGGCGGCTGTTGCCGATCGCGACCCGGCGCCTGTGGCGGGACAGATAGGCGAGCGCCGCTTCGGGGCCGGCGAATGGCGCCTTGGCATAGACCACCCCTTGCTTCTTCCTGACCGGCGCGAGATGGCGCAGGAAGCGGCGCTGGTCGGCGAGATCGGCCTGAGCGCCGCAGAAGACGAGCTTGCCGGCATCGTGCGACTCGATCAACTGGGTCAGAAACAGTCGGCGGAAGAGCTTGCCCAGCACCCGGACCGGCAGGAGGAAGGCCGGGCGTGCGTTGATCCAGCGCTCTCCGTCGCGCGCGACGCCGCCGCCCGGCGCGATCATGTGGACATGCGGATGGCGCCTCATCGCCGAGCCCCAGGTGTGGAGCACGGCGGTGACGCCGATCCGGGCGCCAAGACGCCTGGGATCGGCGGCGATCGTCATCATCGTCTCGGAGGCGGCCCGGAACAACAGGTCGTAGACGACCGCCTTGTTCCGCCAAGCGACGTCGGCGACCTCGGCCGGCAGCGTGAACACGACGTGGAAATAACCGACCGGCGACAGGTCGGCCTTGCGCTCGGCGAGCCAGGCTCGCGCGGCGGCCCCTTGGCATTTCGGGCAGTGTCGGTTGCGACAACTGTTGTAGGCGACCCGATTCTGGATCGCCGACATGACCTTCAATTGGGCGAGGCTCAGGCGCCCTGCCTGGGCGAGACGGTAGCTGGTCCCTGCGGCCCGGAAGATATCGGCGACCTCCAGCGAGGAGGTCCGCACGATACTTCAGCCGTCGCCTTGCGCCTTCTCGCCGATCAGGCCCGCGATCTTGTCGAGCGGACTGGTGACGGCCCGCACCGTCCGCGTCGCCACCTTGGCATACAGCGCGGTGTTGTCGAGCTTGGCGTAGCCCAGCAGGACCTGAATGACGCGGATATCGACGCCATCTTCCAGCAGATGGGTCGCGAACCCCCGGGCTGTGACCCATATGCGCTAAAATAAGCGTGTCATTTTCTGATAGCTGCGTTGGCGGGGCGGCTCGTGGAGGCGTCGCCGCAGCGCTGACGAGCAGCGTCGGAGGCGGGTGATCGTCGGTTGAGGAATAATGGCTTGACGAAGCGTGGCGACGAGCTGGCGCAGCTATCAGAAAATGACACGCTTATTTTAGCGCCTATGGGATCAAGTCCGGGGACGGCCATGACGACGGCGGTGTTCTCGTCGAATAGGGCCTCACGCCATGTACTGCCCGCCGTTGGCGCTCAGCGTCGAGCCGGTGATGAAGCCGGCGTCGTCGGAGGCGAGGAAGACGGCGCAGCGCCCGATCTCCTCGGGCTGGCCGAGCCGGCGCACCGGAATCTGCGGCAGGATCGCCTTCTCCAGCACTTCCCTAGGCACCGCCATCATCATTTCGGTGGCGATGTAGCCCGGGCAGATCGCGTTGACGGTGATCCCCCTGCTGGCGCTTTCCTGCGCCAGCGCCTTGGTGAAGCCGAGGTCGCCCGCTTTCGAGGCGGAATAATTGACCTGCCCCATCTGCCCCTTCTGGCCGTTGATCGAGGAGATGTTGATGATGCGGCCGAAGCCGCGCTCGCGCATGCCCTCGATCACCGGGCGGCACATATTGTAGAGCGAATTGAGATTGGTGTTGATGACGCCGTACCATTGCTCGGGCGTCATCTTGTGGAACATGCCGTCCTTGGCGATCCCGGCGTTGTTGACGAGGATTTCGACCGGGCCGAGATCCTTTGCCACCTCAGCGAGGCCGGCCGAGCAGGCCCCGAAGTTGGCGACGTCCCACTTGTAGACGCGGACGCCGGTCTCGGCCTTGAACTTGGCCGCCGCCTCGTCGTTGCCGTGGTAGATCGCCGCGACGCTGTGGCCGGCCGCCACGAGCGCTTTGGAAACGGCGGCGCCGATGCCGCGCGTGCCTCCGGTGACGACTGCGACTCTGCCCATACCATCCTCTCTTTGCTGACGCGCTTGGTCTCGAGCGCCGCCCGGACGGGACGGCGCCCCCTTCTATGCCTCGACCCCGCCGCCGCGGCCGCGCTTCGCCTCAGCGCTCGACCGTCATCGCGATGCCCATGCCGCCGCCGATGCACAACGTCGCCAGGCCCTTCTTGGCGCCGCGGCGCGCCATTTCGTGCAGCAGCGTGACCAGTATGCGCGCGCCCGAGGCGCCGATCGGGTGGCCGAGCGCGATCGCGCCGCCGTTGACGTTGACGATCGCCTGATCCCAGCCCATTTCCTTGTCGACCGCGAGCGCCTGGGCGGCGAAGGCTTCGTTCCCCTCGATCAGATCGAGATCCTTGACCGTCCAGCCCGCGCGCGCCAGCGCCTTGCGCGACGCCGGGATCGGGCCCGAGCCCATGATCGCCGGGTCGACGCCGGCGGTCGCCCAGGAGGCGATGCGCGCGAGCGGAGTCAGGTTGCGGCGCTTCGCCTCGGCAGCCGTCATCAGGACCAGCGCCGCGGCGCCGTCGTTGATGCCGGACGCGTTGCCGGCCGTGACCGTGCCGTCCTTGGCGAAGGCGGGGCGCAGCTTGGCGAGCGCCTCATAGGTCGCGCCCGCGCGGATGAACTCGTCGGCGTCGACGACGACGTCGCCCTTGCGGGACGAAATGGTGAACGGCACGATCTCGTCCTTGAACCGGCCGGCCTTCTGCGCCGCTTCGGCCTTGTTCTGCGAGCGGGTGGCGAAACGATCCTGTTCCTCGCGGGTGATCTGCCATTTGGCGGCGATGTTCTCGGCGGTAACGCCCATGTGGTAGTGATTGAAGACATCGGTCAGTCCGTCGCTGATCATGGTGTCGACGAACTTCGCATCGCCCATCTTGACGCCATTGCGCAGGTGCGCGGCGTGAGGCGCCAGCGACATCGATTCCTGACCGCCGGCGACGATGATGCTCGCGTCGCCGTTGACGATCTGCTGCAGGCCGAGCGCGACCGCGCGCAGGCCGCTGCCGCACAATTGATTGATGCTGAAGGCGGTCTTTTCCTGGGGAACGCCGGCCTTCATCGCCGCTTGGCGCGCGGGGCCCTGCCCTTGCGCCGCGCTCAGGATCTGGCCGAGAATGACTTCATCGACTTCGGCGGGTTCGACCTTCGCCGCCTTGAGCGCGGCGGTGATCGCCACAGCGCCCAGTTCGTGCGCGGGCGTATTGCCGAAAGCGCCGTTGAACGAACCGATCGCGGTTCTCTTCGCGCTGACGATGACGATTTCCGATGCCGACATGGGCCGCTCCTTAAAATGAAAACCGCGAGGGCGCCGAAATTGGCGCCCGCGCTCCTTTGCTTCGCCGTCCCTCTACATCATCGGCGCCGGGCGACGCTGATCGATATCAAACAGGCGGCCTAGGCGACTGCGAATGAGTCGCCTCGTCCGAGGCGGCCGCGTTAAGCGCACGTCGCGCGACCAAAGTGAATGTTCATGGCATCTATAAGATCGAATAATTCATGTCTGAGGCATACACACCGGGCTGACGATGCCTCCGCATCCGGAGCGCCGATCCGGACTCATAGTCGAGACAAACTTATTCGCAACGTCAATGGGTTGCGTCGCTCCGACGAGGGAGGCGCGCTTCGGCCATTCGCCGCCGTGCGGCCGAAGGAAATGGGGGCGTGTCCCCTTTTTGGGTTTGGCGTGTCTCGCACTGGCGAGCGTGCCGCAGATGGTCCGCGTCTGCTGCTCGCCGCCCGAGAGGACGTCGCCGGGCGCATCCGCGCGCCAACCCGGCCGGCTTGATCGCCGTACTCATAGACGTCCTCGGCGATCTCGCGGGGAGTGAGCGGGATATTGGGATTATGTTCCTTGGTTGGCCATGCCCCCGTCGGCGCGACCGTGATGGTGGTCTTCGGCATCGAAACCTCGATTTTTTCTAACTGACAGAGAGAGGAACATGATCTTGTTATCTATAGCTATTGGTTCTTGAGACCGGAGCCTAGAACGCCAAGGCGACGTCTTTGGCGTATTTCTCCAGCAGGCCGTCAAAACGGCTCAGATAACTGAAGTCGTTCACACCACGTCGGTTCTGCGCTTCTGTTACAAGTTCGACAATTTTGTCATTGAACGGAGTGGCCACACCGCATGCGCGGCCCTGCTGGCGGACAACCCCGTTGATGTAATTTATTTCACAGTCGCGACCCTTTTCCAGGTCTTGCAACATGCTTGCTTTCAGCTTCACATGCGGTCCCCAGATCTTCCTATAAAGGGGCATCTTCGCCGGGATATCCGCGGCGCTGTTCAGCTCGAAGAACTCCAGATCCTCGCCCTGCATCTCCACCAACCGAACGCCGCGGGCGTGCGCCGCCTTGATGCATTCGTCGGCCACGAACGCCAAGCAAGTCATGGCCTTGGCATTTTCAAGGACATCGCCGAAGGTGCAGCCGAGCGACGCGGACATACCGCTGAAGGTGGCGTTCATCAGGAGCTTCGTGAACCTTATCCCCATAAAGTTGGCGCGGATTTCGGTCTTGCCCACACATTCCAGGTATTCTCTAACCACGTTGAGCCGCGGACGGACGACGCCGTCCATCTCACCGATTTCGAAGGCGAACTTCTCCACGCTTTCGTAGCTGGAGGTGAGCGAGGAAACCCCCGGCTTCAGCCACGTGGCGCCGAAACCGACCGCGCCGCCGATCGTGCGTCCGCGGCCCACGATCGATGCGACCGATTCTTCCGGGATGCCGTTCTGCAGCGGGGCTGTTCAGTTCTCATGTTAACTGGGGCATTTTGAGCACGAAGTTGAGATCGAGGGCGGCGCGCCATCGGGTGTTGCGGACGTTTACGGCGCCGTCGGCTCTGATCAAGTTGTAGGCG
>JBEKAL010000302.1:0-4166 GCA_050015935.1 Roseiarcus sp. | reverse complement strand
GTGGTCACCGCCGGCAAAGCGAGGAATATCGCCTATTTCGGCACTTACACGGTCGACGACGCCGACAGCTCGATGACGCTGCATGTCGACGCCGGCGGCAACGGCAATGTCGTCCGGCCCGACGTGAAACGATTCATCGCATTCAGCGGCGATGAACTGATCGTGGAGAGCCAGAAGCCGGACGGCGCCACAGGCGGCGTCAAGGTGACGTGGAAGCAGGCGAACTAGGAATTTCCCACAGAGGCTCGCTGTCGGGGCGAAAAAGCCGCGAACGACGCCCACGCGATCGCTCGCGAGACGTCCGTTGTCAGTCAGGAGATTCGCCGACCGCCTTCTTGGCGCAGCGGCTCGAGCGACGCGCCGCCGGAACAAGGCCTCGCCGTGAAGACCTCAAGGCGTCGGCGCGATGGCGGCGTCGGCCCCGAGCCCGATTTTGCCGGAAGGCGCCGCCGGTTCAGTCGGCCGCGACGCTCGAGGCGCGCGACCGCTCGAAGCGCCAGTCCGGGCGCATCGACTTGATCATCATCATTTCCGCGAGGTTCTGACGCGTGAGCAGGCCGACGAGGACTCCCTGGCCATCGACGACGCAAAGCGCCGAAGAGTCCCGTTGATAGAGGCGATCGACCGCGGCTTCGAGCGGCGTCGTTCCCGGCAAAGTCTCGATCGGCGCGCGCATGAAGCCGGCGACCGCCGCCGCGCGATCATGGTCCTTCAACGCCGCGAGAATATCCTCGCGCGCCAGCAGGCCTATTGGCTTGCCGAACGCGTCGACGACCGGGAACTCGTGCTGCGCGGTGGCGAGCAGCGTCTCGACCGCATCGGACAGTCTGGCGTTTGCCGGGACCGCGGCGAAGCGGGTCTCCATCGCCTGGGCCACCCTGAGGCCCCGCGCCGTTTCGTGAACGGCGGTCATCTGGGCCTCCCCCGCCGCGGCGACATAGATGAAAATCGCGATGAAGATGAGCAGGGGATTGTCGAAGAGACCGAGAAAGCCGAGGACGAACGCAAAGGCCTGTCCGATCGAAGCGGCGATCCGGGTCGCTCTCGACCGGCCCAATTGCATTGCGAGCAGCGCGCGCAGCGCACGGCCGCCGTCCATGGGAAACGCGGGGACGAGATTGAAGACAGCGAGAAAGACGTTGGCCGCGGCGAGCCGCGCGAGAAGCGAAAGCTGGGGGTCGTCGAGCCGCGCGAAGTCGGCCGCGTTGATCTCGCCAACGAACAGCAGAAGCACGATGGCGATGACGAAATTGACCGCGGGCCCGGCGATCGCGATGGCGAGCTCCTGCGTGGGCTTTTCGGGCATTCTCTGCATGCTCGCGACCCCGCCGATGGGCAACAAAGTGACTTCGGGGGTCGCGATTCCGAATTGGCGCGCCACCAGGATATGGCCGAATTCGTGCAGCACGACGCAAGCGAAGAGGAGCACGATGAAGACCAGGCTGTCGAGGGCCGCCGCCGCGCCCTGCTGTCGCCAGGCGCTGAAGCCGATCCAGGCGAGCAAGAGCAGGAAGGTCACGTGAATCTTCACGGCCGTTCCGCCGAAGCGGCCTATCGTCAACGACCAGCGCATGGGGGACTCCTCGATCTGACTTCGGTCGTTTCTCGAGCGCTTCACGGCGACCGCGTCGAGCGCCGCCTGTTTTATCCTATTTAGGAAAGCGATGTCATCGCGCGGGAGGGATGATCGGCGCGGCTACGCCTTCCCCAGCGCTTCGACGGGGAAGCGGGCGAGGATGGCGCTGACTTCTTCGTCCCGCACCTGCCGGAAATCGGCGTAAAACGAACCGACCGCGCCGAAGCGTCGCGGCGTCTCGAGACAGACTAGGGCGTCGACCTCGTTTCGCAGCGCGGCGATCGTTTCCCTCGCGGCGACGGGAACGGCGAGCACGAGCTCCCTGGGGCCGCGCTTGCGGATCGCTTGCAAGGCGGCGCGGGCGGTCGCGCCCGTCGCGACGCCGTCGTCGGTGACGATCGCCGTGCGTCCGGCGATTTCGGCGCGGCGTCTATTTCCGAGGAAGCGCAGCCGCCGCCGCTCGATCTCGGCGAGTTCGCGCGAGCACGCGGCCTCGAATTGGGGTTCGCTCACCCCCGCGGCGCGGATGACCTCGTCGTTGCGCACCGCGATGGGTTCGTCGCCGTCCACGACCGCGCCCATCGCGAGTTCCGGCTGGTCGGGCGCGCCGACCTTGCGCACGAGAACGATATCGAGCGGAGCCTCGAGCGCCGCCGCGATCTCGGCCGCGACCGGCACGCCGCCGCGGGGCAGAGCGAGCACCACCGGATTTCGATCCTTATACGAGGCCAAGGCTCGCGCCAGTTTCCGGCCGGCGTCCGCGCGATCGAGGAAGGGCATCGTCGGGTCTCCATGGTGAATTCGCCGGTCGATCCGCCGAATGAAGCCGGCGCGCGCCCGCCATCGCCATATCCGACTCGGCGGGTTGGTCGGCGCGCAAGACACGTTCCTTTTCCGCCCGGACCCGCCGGGCCGCATTGATCCGACGCGCTTCCCGCGCGCCCCTATCGCCGGGGCAGGCGGATCGTCGCGCTCGCGAGGCAGGCGATCCCCTCGCGCCGTCCGGTGAAGCCGAGCCCTTCCGAGGTTGTCGCCTTGACGCCGACGCGATCGATCGCGACGCCGACGATCTCGGCGATGCGCGCGCGCATCGCTTCGCGGAACGGACCGATCTTCGGCGCCTCGCAAATCAAGGTGGCGTCGAGATGGGCGACGATCCCGCCGCGCGCGCGCACCCGCTCGGCGGCGTGGCCGAGGAAGATCGAAGAGGCGGCGGCGCGCCAGCGCGGGTCGGAGGGGGGAAAATGCGCGCCGATGTCGCCTTCGCCGAGCGCGCCGTAGAGCGCGTCGGCGATCGCGTGCAGCGCCGCGTCGGCGTCGGAATGGCCGCTCAAGGCCTGGTCGTGCGGGATTCGGACGCCGCCGAGCCAGACGCAGTCGCCGGGCGCGAAGGCGTGGACGTCGAAACCCTGGCCGACGCGGATGTCGCTCGCCGCGTTCGTCAGTCGCGCCTCGGCCGCGCGCAAATCTTGCAGCGTGGTCACTTTGGCGTTTTCCGGGTCGCCGTCGAAGACGTAAGTCGGATGGCCGGCCCAGGCGGCGACCGCGCCGTCGTCGGTCAGATCGGCGACGCCTTCGCGCGCGGCGCGCCGATGCGCCGCGAGGATCAGATCGAAGCGGAACGTCTGCGGCGTCTGCACCGCGCGCAACGACGCGCGATCCGGCGAAGCGAGGATGCGGCCCGCCTCGTCGACATGCTTGATGGTGTCGCGGAGCGGGGTCGCCGGGAGCGCCGCGCCGGTGCGTTCAGCGGCTTCGATCGCGCGGGCGATCAGCGCGCGCGAGGGAAAGACGCGCACGCCGTCGTGGATGAGGACGAGATCGGGCGCCGCCGCGCTCTGCGCTTCGAGCCCGGCGAGCACGCTCTGCTGCCGGCTGGCGCCGCCCAACGCCGGCGGCCCGAAGCAGGCGGCGGCGGTGGGCGAGAGAAACGCGAGCGCGGCCTCATAGGCCGCGCGATCGTCGGGGTGAATGACCACTGTCGCCGCGCTATAGTCGTGCGTCGACGCCAGCGCCTCGAGCGCGTGGCAGAGCAAGGGCTTTCCCGCGCAATCGAGATATTGCTTCGGCGTCGCCGCGCCGAGCCGCGCGCCGCGTCCGGCCGCGACGACAATGAGGGAAACGCGAGGCGGCAAGCGCGCAGGACTCCGGCGAACTGAAAGGGCCGAGGCGCATTCGCCCCGGCGGCGCAGAGATAAAGCAGCGCGCGGCGTTCGCCAAGCGGGATGATGCCCCCTCTCGCCGCTCGCGGGGAGAGAGTCGGGGGCGGCCCAATCGTCGGCGTCGCGATTGGCGCTCAGGCCCCCAAAGCCCGCGCGGCCATCGCGATCATCGCCAGAAACGCGGCGAGCGAAGCCAACTCCCAGAGATCGCGCAAAGCGGAGACCATCACCCGAGCCATACTGCCCTCCCGCGTACGAAAGATGTTCATGATATGTCCATCGTGCGTTCTCGTCAAGACTGGGGGCCATCCACAATTCCCGAACAAATCACGGAGCGCGCTGGCTCGTGACCGATTTTGCGGTCCTTGACGGCTTCGAGGGTCACAATTCCGGGTTGTCCATCACCTCCCTAAGTTCGTCGGCGCGCA
>JBEKAL010000301.1:0-4169 GCA_050015935.1 Roseiarcus sp. | reverse complement strand
CTCACGAATCGACGCCACGCAAGGAATCACAAAAGAGTCGGGCTCTTCAAGCGATTTTCTCCACCGCCGACAACCGACTCAAATGACTCGAAAAGTCTCTGGACGGACACTCAGGACCTTGCCTTGCCAGACAATAGTTCCATCCACATCGACGATGCAGATCGAGATCATTTTCAGCGATACGTCCAATCCGACGAAATAAGCCATGGTGAGGTTCCCTCTGCTGCTGGGACGAATCAAATCCCAGCACCAAAGGTAGCCGGAGGAGGGGCCAGGATCGGATTACCCCAGCTAACGCGCCGCTAACCTGTGGCGCAAAGGCCGCACCGGCGCGATATTCCGGTGACGCGTCCGCAAATCCCCAATGGCGTCCGCCATTACGAATCGCCGTGCGCCTTCAAGCGGAAACTCGCCCGACCCCCTCACCCCCCGTGCAGCGCCAGATAAATCTGGTACGCCGACGCGATCAGCTCGAACACGATCAGCACCACGATCGTCGCCTCCAGCCGCGTCGCGCGGTCGGCGTCGATGATGTCGGTCAGGGCATGGGCGGTTTCGACGATGACGTCGAGCTTGCGCTTCAAGACGGCGGCGCGCTCCTTCAATTCGTATTCGTCTTCGAGGCGCGCGTAGAGGCGCTCGAGGTCGGGGCGGTCCCACAGCACGTCGGGCTTTTCCTCCACCGCGACCCGGCCGGAGACGCGATGCTGGGCGAGCAGCACCTGGCCGATCAGGCGCAGCATGGCCCTCCGGCGGAACGGCGGCCTGCCGCTATGGGCGAGCTGGAACGCGAACGGCTCGATGACGTCGAAGACGGCGTTGACCTCGCGCTCGTCGCGCGCCAGCGCCACCGTCTTGGCGAGCGTGTCGGCGATGACGAGAAAGCGTTGCGGCGAAAGGTTCTTGATCTGGATCGGCCCGCCCGCCTCGACCTGGCCCTCGCCCTCGCCCTCGGGCGCGATTTCGAACACCGCGGTCTCGTCGTCGCCGCGCGCGCGCGCGCCG
The DNA here is from genome assembly GCA_050015935.1 of Roseiarcus sp. Taxonomy (GTDB): domain Bacteria; phylum Pseudomonadota; class Alphaproteobacteria; order Rhizobiales; family Beijerinckiaceae; genus Roseiarcus. The sequence continues at coordinate 3,164 of JBEKAL010000301.1, read as the reverse complement.
GCGACGCGCGCCTTCAACTTGGCGAGCGTATCTTCTTCTTCGAGCGGCGTCAGACCGACCATGACCGCGGCGCCGAAGCGGAACAGCGCGACCATGCCGGTCGGGCCGACGCGAAAGGCCAGCGGCAGCGAGGAAATCATGTCCGGCCGCTCCAGTCCCGCCGTGTCGATGCGCTCGCCGACGATGAGCGCGCGCGCGGTGAGGCGGGTTGGCGGATCGGATGGGCGCGCGGCGTCGGTCATCGCGCCATGCTACGGCGCCGAACGGGGCGGCGCCAGCGCATCCCTCGCCTGATCGAATGGGTCTTCCCGAGGGCCTCGTGTTGATTTATCTTGCTTCCATATTCCATACGGACAGGGGCGGCTGGTGACGAAGAGCGCGGGGGCAAGAACCAAAGTCTCGACCAAGGGTCGAGTTATTTTGCCCAAAGCGATCCGCGACAAGCGAAAGTGGACCGCGGGAACCGAGCTCGTGGTCGAGGATACGCCGGCGGGCGTCCTGCTGACCCGCGCGCCGCGCATCGCGCCGACCGAGTTCACCAGCGTCCGCGGGCGCCTGCCTTCGATCGGCCACACCGTCAGCCTCGAAGAAATGGACCGAGCGGTGCTCGCCGAGGCGCGCCGCCGGTTTGCTCACGACTGACGCCAATGTCGTCGTCGGCGCCGCTCTTGCGCGCGCGGCCCCTTTCGCATAAAAGCGCGCGTCGCTCCGAACCGCCCGGCCGTATAGGGCTGCCGTGGCGGTTCTTTTCGCTCATCGCGACGCGAACGGGCCGTTCACGCCCGCCAATCCAAGAGGGCGTCAAGCCCAGGAGAGCCAAATGCCCAAGCTGAAGACGAAATCGGGCGCGAAAAAGCGCTTCAAGATCACGGGAACCGGCAAAGTGCTCTATGCCCAGGCGGGCAAGCAACACGGCATGATCAAGCGCACGACCAAGCAGATCCGCAATCTGCGCGGCACGGCCGTCATGTTCAAGACCGACGGCGACAAGGTCAAGAAATTCTTCCTGCCGAACGGCTGACCCGCCCCTGCCCTGAATTTCCCGGAGAAGATCCATGTCACGCGTCAAACGCGGCGTAACCAGCCACGCCAAGCACAAGAAAATCCTCAAGGCCGCTAAAGGCTATTTCGGCCGCCGCAAGAACACCATTCGCGCCGCCAAGCAGGCGGTCGAAAAGGCGATGCAATATTCCTATCGCGACCGCAAGAACCGCAAGCGCGAGTTCCGCGCGCTGTGGATCCAGCGCATCAACGCGGCGGCGCGCGAGCACGGCCTCACCTACAGCCGATTCATTTCCGGCCTGATCACCGCCGGCGTCGAAGTCGACCGCAAGGTGCTTTCGGACCTCGCCATCAGCGAGCCGGCGGCCTTCGCCGCGATCGTCGAAAAGGCCAAAGGGCGCCTGCCCAAGGCGGCGTAACGGTTCAGTCCCCTCTCCCGCTCGCGGGAGAGGGCTGGGGTGAGGGGCGGGCCGCCGCCGCGAACGTTGTCCCCGAGAACCCTCATCCGGCGCTGCGCGCCACCTTCTCCCGCACGCGGGAGAAGGGCATCGGCGCCGCTTCTTTCCGACAGGCCCCCGTCATGACCGACCTTTCCGCCCTGCGACAACACACTCTCGCTTCAATCGCCGAGGCCGGCGACGAAGCCACGCTGGAAGGCGTGCGCGTCGCGGCGCTGGGCAAGAAGGGCGCGATTTCCGCCCTGCTCGCCAGTTTGGGCAAGATGTCGCCCGAGCAGCGCAAGGCCAACGGCGCCGCGATCAACGCCCTCAAGGATGAGGTCGCCGAGGCGCTCGGCGCACGCCGGGCGGTGCTGAAGGCGGCGGCGTTGCGCTCGCAGCTCGAGCGCGAGGCGCTCGACGTGACGCTGCCGGCGCCCCGCGCTGGGATTGAGCGCGGGCGCATTCACCCCATCAGCCAGGTGTTCGACGAAATCACCACGATCTTCGCCGACATGGGCTTCTCGATCGCCGAAGGCCCGGACATCGAAAGCGACGACTATAACTTCACCAAGCTCAACTTCCCGCCGGACCACCCCGCGCGCGAAATGCACGACACCTTCTTCTTCGCGCGGGACCCGGCGGGCGAGCGCAAGCTGCTGCGCACCCACACCAGCCCGGTGCAGGTGCGCGTCATGCTGTCGCAGAAGCCGCCGATCCGCGTCATCTGTCCCGGCCGCACCTACCGCTGCGACGCCGACCAGACGCACACGCCGATGTTCCATCAGGTCGAGGGGCTGGTGATCGACACGTCGGCGACGCTCGCCAACCTCAAGTGGGTGCTGGAGGAATTCTGCAAGGCGTTCTTCGAAGTGCCGCACGTCGGCATGCGCTTCCGGCCGAGCTTCTTCCCCTTCACCTCGCCCTCGATGGAGGTCGACATCCAATGCCGGCGCTCGGGCGGCGAAATTCGCTTCGGCGAGGGCGAGGATTGGCTGGAAATCCTGGGCTGCGGCATGGTGCACGCCAATGTGCTGAAAAATTGCGGCATCGATCCGGAAGTCTATCAGGGCTTCGCCTGGGGCGTCGGCGTCGACCGCCTGGCGATGCTCAAATACGGCCTGCCGGACCTGCGCGACTTCTTCGACGCCGATCTGCGCTGGATCGACCACTACGGCTTCAAGCCGCTCGAAATGCCGACGCTGGCGGGGGGATTGAGCGGGTGAGGCGGTCGCCTCCGTCGAATGCAAGCCCCGTCGCCGCGCGCTGTGACGACGCCTATCTCAACGCGACGCTCGGCGACGGGCGCGTCCTGCGCGCGCCATTGTCGTGGTATCCGCGCCTGCTGGCGGCGACCGCGGCGGAGCGCGCGGCGATCGAGACGTCGCCGCTCGGGCTTCATTGGCCGGCGATCGACGAGGACGTCAGCGTCGCCAGCATCCTGCGCGGATGGAAAGCGCCGGGCGCGAAGCCGGGACCGGCGGCGCGGCAAGATTGATTGAGGCGCCTGTCCGCTTTGGGTGGCGAGCGGATATTTCCAACAGAGATTTGCAGCGATTAAGCGTTTGATATTCCTATGGTCGCCGCGCGTTGCAAATATCTTGCAGACCGTGCGAAAACTCTGACTGAGCGGATTCCCTCGGCGCGTGCATCGAGTTAGAATCACCCATGACGCACGTTTCGGGATTCGAACGCTCCCAACTTTTGCTTTTGCCGGAGGCGGTT
>JBEKAL010000300.1:0-4182 GCA_050015935.1 Roseiarcus sp. | reverse complement strand
CTTTCCGTGCGCTCGGCCAATTGCCTGAAGAACGACAACATCACCTATATCGGCGACCTCATCCAGAAGTCGGAAAGCGAAATGCTGCGCACGCCGAATTTCGGCCGCAAGTCGCTCAACGAGATCAAGGAAGTGCTGGCGCAGATGGGTCTGCACTTAGGCATGGAAGTCACGGGTTGGCCGCCCGAGAACATCGAGGAACTGGCGAAGCGGTTCGAGGAGCACTACTGAAGTCAGTGGCCGAAAGCGCTCACTGCCGTGATGGCCGGGACAAGCCCGGCCATGACGGGGAATAGCGGCATGAGCCTGTTCGCCCGCAAAGCGGGAGAGGGGGAGAATAAGACGAACGGCCGTACCGTGGCGCGGCGGCCGTGATAACTGGAGAGCCTAATGTATCACGGACACGCGAAGCGTCGGTTCAACCGCACCGCCGAACACCGTCAGGCGATGTTCGCCAATATGGCGCAGGCCCTGATCAAGCACGAGCAGATCGTCACCACGCTGCCCAAGGCGAAGGATCTTCGCCCGGTCGTCGAGAAACTGGTGACGCTGGGCAAGCGTGGCGACCTGCACGCCCGCCGCATCGCCATTTCGCGCCTGCGCGACGCCGATCTGGTCAAGAAGCTGATCGACGTCCTCGGCCCGCGCTACAAGACGCGCAACGGCGGCTACACCCGCATCATGAAGGCCGGCTTCCGCCACGGCGACAACGCGGCGATGGCGGTGATCGAATTCGTCGACCGCGACGTCGAGGCCAAGGGCAAGGATTCGGGGCCGGTGGCGGAAAAGGCGTCCGCCGAGGGCTGAGGGCGGTTTCGTCCATTGAGCATGGACTGATGGTTTCGGGCGGCGCGGTCTTCGCGCCGCCCGTTTTGCGTTCGGACAGGCGACGATGCCCCGGCAAGTCGCGTCGCGCTCGCGGCCGGTAATGGGGCTCATTCTCAAATGGACCCATCGCCTGACTTTGTGGCAGCGGTGGGCAGGCCAACGAGTAGGCGCCGGGATATTGCGTGTTGCAAAGGCTCCGGACCCTGACGCGCGCAAGCTTGATGAGACACGTCGGAAACGCGGCGACCATCGGCGCGAAATGGCCAGATACATCGTTGCGATGCTGCAAATGCTTCTGGAGGCGCAACAAGGCGGATTGGGAACTCCAGACCGCGATCTTTGCTTGGTCGCCGATGTTCGATTGGGCGAAAGGATCGGCCCCGCCGATGACCACTCGACTCGGCTGAAACAGATTCGCGGCGCATGTAACCAGATTGCTGGGCTTTGGCCGACCATCGAACCGCGATCCTCGATCCTGAGAAAATAGGCCGGTCAAATTAGAACGCTCTCGCCGCGCGGACGCGCCTGCATGGCCGACCTTTACGTGCTATCGTGCGGTGGTTGACTTCGTCGCGAGGGCTTCGAGATGCCGGAATTCGAACGGATCACGCAGGATCCGGCCGTCATGGGCGGCAGACCTTGCATTCGCGGGTTGCGCGTCACCGTCGGCGCCATCGTCGGACAGGTCGGGACGGGACGGAGCGTCGAGGAAATCCTCGCCGACTATCCCTACCTCGATCGCGAAGATGTCATGCAGGCGTTGCGCTATGCGGCGTGGCGAGCCGAGGAGCGCGAAGTGACGCTCCGCAGCGCGTGAAGCTTCTCATCGACATGAATCTGTCGCCGCGTTGGGTTGAAGCGTTGGCGGAGGCCGGTTTCGAGGCGACGCATTGGTCGAAGATCGGCGCTGGGAACGCGCCCGACGCTGAAATCTTCGGTTACGCCGCCGCGCGCGGCCTCGTCGTCTTTACGCACGATTTGGATTTCGGCGCGATCCTCGCCGTCACCCACGGACTCAAGCCCAGCGTCGTGCAGATTCGCGGCGGCGAGATTAGCCCAGAGCGCGCGGCGCGATACGTCGCCGACGCCCTCGAGCAGATGGCCGCGGAGTTGCGCTCCGGGGCTTTGCTGACGATCGACCCGCGTCGGACGCGAATTCGAATCTTGCCGCTCTCGCGCGGATAGGATCGAACTCGCGCGGCGCCGATCCTCGCCCTCACGCCACCGCCTTGATCGTGCGAGCGACCTTGTCGACGATTTCGCCGATCTGATCTTCGCTGACGATGAGCGGCGGGGTCAGTTCGATCGTGTCGCCGGAGAGACGCAGCATGATCCCCGCCTCGTGGAAGGAATATTCGAGGGCGGCGTAGCCGCGCACGCCCGGGCCGCTCGACGGCGCGAGGTCGATCGCGCCGGCGAGGCCGACGCAGCGGATGTCGAGGACGTTCGGCAGGTCTCTGAGGGTCATCAGCGCGTCGCACCACTTGGGCTCCAGCGCGCGCGCGCGCTCGAACAGCTTTTCGTCGCGATAGACGTCCAGCGCCGCCAGGCTCGCCGCGCAAGCCAACGGATGGCCGGAATAGGTGTAGCCGTGGAACAGTTCGATCGCCGACTCGGGCCCCTGCATGAACGCGTCGTGCACATGTTTGCGCACGATGACGCCGCCCATCGGCACCGTGCCGGAGGTGACGCCCTTGGCGAAGGTGATGATGTCGGGCATGACGCCGTAGCGCTCGGCGGCGAAGGGGAAGCCGAGGCGGCCGAAGCCGGTGATGACTTCGTCGAAAATCAGCAGAATGCCGTATTTGTCGCAGATCGCGCGCAGCTTCTTGAGATAGCCCTTGGGCGCCGGCAGCACGCCGGTCGAGCCCGCCATCGGCTCGACGATGACGGCGGCGATGGTCGAGGCGTCGTGCAGGCCGACGAGCCCCTCGAGCGCGTCGGCGAGATGCCCGCCCCATTCCGGCTCGCCCTTGGTGAAGGCCTGACGCTCGCGGCTGTAGGTCGCCGGCAAATGATCGACGCCGGCGATTAACGAGCCGAAGAACTTGCGGTTGGCGACCATGCCGCCGACGGAAATGCCGCCGAAGCCGACGCCGTGATAGGCGCGCTCGCGCCCGATCAAGCGCTGGCGCGAGCCAGCCCCACGCACGTTGTGATAGGCGATGGCGATCTTGAGAGCCGTGTCGGCGGCCTCCGAGCCGGAATTGGCGAAGAACACGTGGTCGAGATCGCCCGGCGCCAGCGCGGCGAGGCGCGAGGACAGCTGAAAGGCCATGGGATGCGCGAACTGGAAATTCGGGGAGAAGTCGAGTTCGGCCGCCTGGCGCTGGATCGCCGCGACGATCGAGGGGCGGTTGTGGCCGGCGTTGCAGCACCACAGCGCCGCCGTCGCGTCGAGAATGGCGCGCCCGTCCGGCGTGTAGAAATGCATGTCCTTGGCGCGCGAGATCAGGCGCGGCCGCTTCTTGAACGCGCGATTGGGCGTGAACGGCATCCAGAACGCGGCGAGATCGTTGGGAACTTCGGCGCGCTGGGCGGCGGCGGACATCGCTTGTCTCCCGGACTCGATTGATTTTCTAAACAATGCCCGCGCTCATGCCCATTGTCCAGTTGTCGCTCTGTTCACGCTGTTTTAAATAGTGAACACATGAACACGGGCGATCGCGATATCGAAGTCGGGCCTCGCCTCAGGGCGCAGCGCATGCGCCAGGGGCTTTCCCAGCGCGAACTGGCGCGCCGCGCGGGCGTGTCGAACGCCACGATCTCGATGATCGAAGCCGACCATGTCAGCCCGTCGATTTCGGCGCTGCGCCAAATTCTGTCGGCGTTGGGGGTCGGCATCGCAGAGTTTTTCGCCTCCGCAGAGGAACAAAGCGAAACAATCGTCTTTCGCGCCGACGAATTGACGGAGATCGCCGGCGGCGCGGTGTCCTACCGTCAGGTCGGCGCCAACCTGAAGGGCCGCGCGCTGCAGATGATTCACGAGCGCTATAAGCCCGGCGCGCAGTCCGGCGCCAAGATGCTCTCGCACCTGGGCGAGGAGGCGGGCCTGGTGATCAAAGGCCGCCTGTCGCTGGAAGTCGACGGCCGGCGCTACGAGTTGCAGACGGGCGACGCCTATTGCTTCGACAGCCGCAGGCCGCACGCCTTCCGCAACGCCGGCGACGGCGAACTGGTGGTCGTCTCCGCCTGCACGCCGCCGACGTTCTGACCCGCTCGCGATTCCGCGAATGATACGGTTTCCGGGCGATCAGCTCGCATTGGCGATGGGCGGCCACCAGTGGAAGCCGGCTCTGCCCTTTAGGGTTTGTCGGTCGTTGGCGAGATGAGCGCAGCGCTCGGAAATGATGG
>JBEKAL010000299.1:0-4195 GCA_050015935.1 Roseiarcus sp. | reverse complement strand
TCGCGGACGGTCGCGACCAGCTTCGCGACATGGGCGGCGACCGGGTCGGCGTGAGCGGTCGTTTGGAAATCGTCGTCGCGCCGCCAGACGATGGGCTCATCAAGGAACGCGAAGTCGCCGGTCGCTTCGACATAGTCGCACAGCGCCTTCAGCGGCCAGACGACGATGTCCCCGTGCGCCTCCTTGTCTTGGATCGCGGAATAGGGCTCGAGCATGAACCATTGCGGCCAGTCGCACCGTTTCTCGTACTGCTGGGCGAAGACGACGCGCAGGATCGCCTTGGCTGCGCGATCGTGTTCGAGCGACAGCAGCAGTTCCAGGGGACCTTGGCAGACGTCGCGCGTGCCCCAGGCCGCAACCGAATACTGCTCGAGGCCGTGCGGCGTGGTGAGATGGATCATCGCGTCATGCGCAAGCCAGGGGAGTATCGCGTCGACATCCTTGGCCTCGGCGCTTGCGTTCAGCAGACGAAGGCCGCGGGTGATCCGACGCCACGCGCGCGTCGATTGGGCTGACAGGACGCTCTCGTCGACTCCATCGGCGTATTTGGCCGCGAGCGCCTCCGCTTGCCTCTCGTCGGTCAGGGACCCGACGACCGCGAACACGAGGGAACACGTCGGCCGGGTGCGGATGACGACGTAGCCGCCGCCGCGCCGCTTGCCATCGAGGTAGAGCAATTCGTCGCCGCCGATCGCCTCGACCTCCTTGGGCGTGCTCGTCACGAGGCGGTAGGAGGCGCGCGGGTATCGTCGTCCCCACAAGTCCTCGGGATCGGGCCGAAGGACGAATTGCTTCTTATGCGCGTCGATCTCGACGCGGCCGCGACTTGTGTACTCATGCTCGCCGAGGGCGAGGTGGCCAAAGACGAGGAAGCGGCATTTGCCGCCTTCGGCGGCGACCCGCCACTGCAGGGCGGGCTCCCGGCTCGAGACGCGCGCCGAGACGGTTATGGTTCGGTCTCCCAATCGATAGAGCCAGCGACAGTCGCAAAGGCCCATTTCGAAGGCCGACGGCACGGACAGCAACCGCCATCCGCGGCCCAAATCGACGAGGATTCGCAGGCCGCTCCCGCGCACGACGTTGTAGGGGTCGCGCGAGACGGAAAAGAGCTTGTGGAACGTCGTGTTGCCGATGGTGAGGTGCGCGCCAAAAACGCCGTGCATCCAGGCGGTGGCGCATAAGGTCTCATCGGTCGGCAGCATCTCCGCGCCGCTCAGCAGCATCGCGCCGTGGCGGCGCGCGATCCTGCGCTCCTTGTCGCGCAACACGACGTGACGATTGTGGCCGCCCGCCGGCGTGAAGAACGACAGCGCCTCGCCGGCGCGGCGTTCGACATGCGCGCGGCGGCGGTAGCGCTCGCCGATAGCCCGATCGTCCAAACGGTCGGCGACGGCGACCGGCGCTTCATGGACGACGGTGCGCTCAGGCCGGATGAGGACGACCTCGCGCTCCCGCCAGCCTGCGGCGATCCGCTCGACCTCGTCTACGAGAGCGAGGTCGGCGTCGGACGACGCAGCGGGATGATCGGGTTGGAAAGCGCCGAAGAAGGTCCACGTCGTCGCCGACCCCGGCGCGAGGGTCACCGCTCTCGACTGAAGCGCAGCGCAGCCGGTCTCGTACTGCAGGCGCTGCGAGGAGAGGCTCACGCCGAACCCAAGCGCAATTCCATCGGCGTCGCGGCAGGCGGGACCCATCAGCTCGCTGAGGTCGGTGGCGAATCCGGCAGCGCCCTCGAGACAGCCGTGCGCGGTCCAGGGGTGCGCGCCGCCCTGAGCGAGATTCTGTCGGCTCATCACGATCGAATTGGCGCGCGGATGGCGCGCGACGAAGTGATCGAGATACTGGCACGCATAGGCCTCGTTGGCCATCAGGAAACCCGGATCGCCGAGACCGAGATCCTGAATGAACAAAGCGTCGCAGGGCAGCTCAGTTTCGCGTCGGTTCACGACCACGAGCCGCCATAGCCAGACGTTCGAATCGGGGGCGAGCCAAAGGGCGACCCGGCAGAGGACGCCGCGCTGTTCTCCCTCCCAGACGAAGCGGTCGTCCGCGACGCCGATGCGGCGCGACGCCTCGGCGCCGGCGCACGCCAGGATCGTGGGGTCCGCGCCGCCGATTCGAAGAAGAAGGCGCCCCATCCCGCCGGCGATTGGCGATGCGAACGCCTGATTGATGACGATCCGGCAGGCGCCTTCGGCGTGTTCGAGAGAGAAGACCGCGCCGTTCGGCAGCAGGCCGATCGACAGTCCGCTGCGGTTGACGATCCGCTTGAGGCCCAAGTCGTCGATGTGCGGCGTTGTGAGGACTGCTGTTGGGGACTCCGACATGGCGTCTTTCGTCCACCCCTCGATTTCCGAGTTCGCTGTCTCCAAGAGACGGAGAGGCGAAGCGAGACCGGCGATTTAGAATCGGGTCGCGACGCCCGTCGGCGCCCCATCCATTGCATTCGGTGTGGACGAAGACGTCAAGACTGAACGCCTGTCCGCAGTCGCCCCAACGCGCTGAAGCAGACCGCGCCGCCCCTGCAAACGCCGGGCGACAAGGCCGGACAACGGCGATCGCCGAGCGACGGCCGGCGCATCCCTTTGATCTCGCGCGGGATGAGCGGCTGGATACGGTCGGAATGGCCGCTCTCCGCCGAGGCCGTGTGAAAACTCCTCTTTCGCCTGAAAATGACCGCGCTCAACACGATTTTTGCCGATTGGCGCGCCTCTGGTCGCCCACAATGCTCGAAAAATTGACGAAAACCGGCACGGCCCACCAATCGCCAGAGTTTTCACACAGCCTCCGCCCACAACAGCCGAGCGGGCCCGTCGGCTCAACGTCCGCTTCGGAGGCGCCGCGACCATCGGCTGAACGGCGAGGATGGGCGCATCGTGGCCGGGAGCGCACTGGCGGCTTCGGGCAATCAAAACGCCGGAGCGGACGTCCGGCGGCAGATGGTTCGGAAGCAATCTGACAAGCAGACCATCTCGGATTTCAGCCTCGCAGAGATAGTCAGGAACCACCGTCGCTATTGAGTCGAGAACCTTTCACGTGAGCTGCTTGGTGGAAGACAGGTTCTACCGGCGGCGCAGCCAAGGTCGCGTCGCCTGTCGTCAGAGATCAAGGCGCATGCCAAGCACGCCTTAACGCAAACGCTACGGGATCGAGCGTCGCTCGCGCTCCGCCTGTGGCCTTCGCGACGGCTTCCCGGCGGTCGAGGGGCTCTGAAAGGGGCGAAGGCAGTGTCAGGTTCGTAAACGCCAGCGAGCGCGGCCCATAACAACGCGGAGCGTCGACAACCTTCGTTAGCCACTGTCGTCCTAGCGACGGCGGCCGCGTACTATCTGACCGGCCGGCTCGGCTTGGCGCTCACCATTCCTCCCGGCTATGCGGCGGTCATCTGGCCGCCCGCCGGCATCGCCCTGGCCGCGACGATTCTGGCGCGGTCTCGCATTTAGCCGGGCGTCGCGCTCGGCTCATTCCCCATCAATCTCGGGCTCCGTCTGCAGCTCGAATCGGCTTCGCATCCGATTGCCTCAGTGGCGCTGGCGGCGGCGATTGCGGGAGTAGCGGCTTTGCAGGCGATCGTTGGCGCGTGGTTGCTGAAACGAACCAACGCCTTTCCGTGTCCCTTTAGGGAGCACACTCAATCGAGGGCCGTCGATCGTCGGGCAAATGCGAACTGCCGTTAAGGGTCGAGAATACATTATTCGGTCGTCCCTTCAGCGATTATTATAGCTTCTGTAGTAATCGTTTGCCCTAGCGAGACGGCAGTTCGGAGGCATCCATGAATCGGAACAGCGCAGTCGCAGCGTACGCGGAATGGAAGGTTAAGTTCCGATCGACGATCGACAACCACGACACCCTCGACGCCGACGCCGTAGGGCTGGGGAAGAGTTATGCGCGGCTGGTGAGCGTCGCCTACGCGGTCGACCCACTGGAGATGAACGCCGATGTGAACAGGCTCGGTGTCTTGACCGCAACATCCTCAACGAATGCAAGGGGTTGCGAAACCGATCGGCATCGGGACTCCGGGCCGAATAACTCCTGCCTCGAACCGGACGCCGCCCGTAGTTCGTATCGGCTCTTCCCGAAGCCTGCGCGAACGCCGACAAGGGACGAGAGGAGAGCCAGCTGATGCGATTCCGGCCGCTTGCGCTGTCCTACATTATCGGCGTCGGCGTCATCGCTCTACTGAGCGCCGCATTCG
>JBEKAL010000298.1:0-4223 GCA_050015935.1 Roseiarcus sp. | reverse complement strand
TCATCCACGGTTTCAAGCCAGGGGGGTCACGGTCCCGCCCGCCCGACGCTCGGGGGATGGCCATCCCCCGAGCGTCAGCTCGACATCTTCGCTGATTCGGGCCAACGCGAACATGCAAGGGGTCGCGCCGTAAGGCGCTTGCGCGCCGACCCCTTGCCCCCGACCCCTCTCCCGCAAGGGGAGAGGGGAAAACGAGCCCCGTCATTTCTTCTTGCCCCCGAACGGACCGAACCCGCCGCCGAGGCCCGGCAGTTTCGGCGCGCCGCCGAGCCCGGGAAAGGTCGGCGGCAGATTGAACGCGCCCGGCGGGGGCGAGTCGGGAATGCCGGCGGGCGCAGCGCCGGCGCCGCCGAACCGCTTCTGCATCGCCGCCATTTGTTCGGGGCCCGGCATGGGCGCGCCGCCGCCAAAACCCATCATCTGGCCGAGCTGGCCCATCATGCCGCGCTTGCCGGCCGAGGCGCCCATCGCCTTCATCATGTCGGCCATCTGGCGATGCTGCTTGAGCAGGCGATTGACCATTTCGACGCCGACGCCGGCGCCGGCCGCGATGCGCTTCTTGCGCGAGGCCTTCATCAGGTCGGGGTTGCGCCGCTCCTTGGGCGTCATCGAGGAGATGATGGCGCGCTGGCGCTTGATCGCCTTTTCGTCGAAATGGGCGGAGGCGATGTGATCCTTGAGCTTGGCCATGCCCGGCAACATGCCCATCACGCCGCCCATGCCGCCGAGCTTTTCGATCTGCGCGAGCTGTTCGCTGAGATCGGAGAGGTCGAAGACGCCTTTGCGCATCTTCTCGGCCATCTTGGCCGCCTTCTCCGCGTCGATCGCCTCGGCCGCCTTCTCGACCAGGCTGACGATGTCGCCCATGCCGAGAATGCGGTCGGCGAGGCGCTGGGGATGGAATTCCTCCAGAGCGTCCATCTTTTCGCCGACGCCGAGAAGCTTGATCGGCTTGCCGGTGACCGCGCGCATGGAGAGCGCCGCGCCGCCGCGCCCGTCGCCCTCGGCGCGCGTCAGCACGATGCCGGTGACTCCGACGCGCTGGTTGAAATTCTTGGCCAGATTGACCGCGTCCTGGCCGGTGAGGGCGTCTGCGACCAGCAGGATCTCGTGCGGCTTGGCGGCGTCGCGGATCTCGGCCATTTCGGCCATCAGCGGCTCGTCGATATGGGTGCGGCCCGCGGTGTCGAGCAGCACCACGTCGTAGCCCTGCAACCGCGCGACGCTCTCGGCGCGCCGCGCGATCGCCACCGGGCCCTGATCCGGCGCGAACGGAAGCGTGTCGACGCCGACCTGGCGGCCGAGCGCCGCGAGCTGCTCTTGGGCGGCCGGACGCTTCACGTCGAGCGAGGCCATCAGCACCTTGACCTTGTTGCGTTCGGCTAGGCGCTTGGCGATCTTGGCGGCGGTCGTCGTCTTGCCCGCGCCCTGCAGGCCGACCAGCATGATCGCCACCGGCGCCGGCGCGTTGAGATCGATCGCCTGGGATTGCCCGCCGAGCGTCTCGACCAGCGAATCGTGGACGATCTTCACCACCATCTGGCCGGGCGTGACCGACTTGATCACCGCCGCGCCGACCGCCTTGGCGCGCGTGCGGTCGATGAACGAGCGCACGACCTCGAGCGCCACGTCCGCCTCGATGAGCGCGCGGCGCACTTCGCGCATCGCGGCGTTGACGTCCTCCTCCGAGAGGGCACCGCGGCCGGTCAGTTTATCCAATATGCCGGAGAGCTTTTCCGAAAGGCTCTCGAACATGGGTTCGCTCCTGTCTGTTCGCCGAGTCTTGCGCAACGCCCAACGCGCCCGGGGGCGCGACGCGCTGCCGGACGGCGACCGCTGGCCTCGAAGGGGACAGACGGCCTATCGACGAGGCGAGAACCTGACGAAGAACGCCGCGGCTCTTAAGCGCGCGGGGAGCGGAAGTCAAATGGCAGCCCCGCCCCCAAGGCCGACCGGAGGGACATGGCCGGCCGACTTGCGCCAGGGCTCGGAACTGGCGACTGGTCGCGGCCGGGCATGACGGCGGTTGCAAGTCCTTAAAGAATTGGCGTTACACGCCCGCCCCCCGCCCGACGCCCTCATAGCGGAAGCCGAGCGCGCTCATCGTCTCCATGGAATAGATGTTGCGCAAGTCGACGACCACCGGCTCGCGCAGGGCGGCCTTGACGCGGGCGAGGTCGAGCGCGCGGAACGCGTCCCATTCGGTGATGACGACCAGCGCGTCCGCCCCTTCGAGGCAGGCGTGAGGGCCACTGGCGAATTCGACGCCGGGCGGCAGCGCCTCGGCCGACTTGGCGCCTTCCGGGTCGAAGGCGACGATCCGCGCGCCCGCCGCTTGCAGGATGGGGACGATGACCAGACTGGGGGCGTCGCGCATGTCGTCGGTGTTCGGCTTGTAGGTCAGGCCGAGCGCGGCGATGGTCTTGCCGGCGACCGAGCCGCCCCGCGCCGCGCATCGCCTCGATTTCGTCGAAGCTGGCGCGCCGCGCCGCGGCGATGCGCGCCTCGTCCTCGGCGAGTTCGAAAGCGTAAGGCCCGAAGCCCGGCGCCGGGCGCAATTGACTCATGCTTCGCCGGGCGCCAGCGTCTGCAACGCGAGGGCGTGGACGCCCGCCGCCAATTCGTCGGCCAACAGGTCGTAAACGATGCGATGACGCTCCAGTCTGCCCTTGCCGGCGAAGCTTTCGCTGACGATATGAATGCGGTAATGCGTCTCACCGCCCTCGCGTGCGCCCGCATGGCCCCCGTGGCGATGCGAGTCGTCGACGATATCGAGCGTTATCGGACGCAGGCCCTGCGTCAATTTGGCCGCGATCCGCTCCTTCGTGATCATGGAAGTTGACCCTTTCGTGATTGGCCGCGCGACTTGCCCCGGGACGCGCGAGTTATCAAAGAGGGGCGCGCGCGCCGCGTTTTGGTCACGGGACGTTATCGCCTCGGCGCCAAAATGAGGCGTTCCGCAACTCGACGCTTGCCGGGCGGCGAGTCGGCGCCTAAGGTTTCGCGATGGATCTCAATTCGCGTTTTTTCGATCGGATACGGGTCAAGCCCACGCGTAAAACCGCCGAGCCGGCCTCGGCCGCCCCCTGCAGTTTTCCCGGCTGCAAGGCCGACGGCGTGTTCCGCGCGCCCAAAGGGCGCGACCGCGAGGGCGAATATTTCTGTTTCTGCATCGACCATGTCCGGGAATATAACTCCACTTACGATTATTTTCGTGGGATGGACGAGGAATCGTTCGCCAAGTTTCGTCAGGCGGAAACGATCGGCCACCGGCCGACCTGGAAAATGGGTCCGCGCGGGGGCGCGCAGGGGGCGCAATACGTCGACGAAACGATCTACGCCGAGGCTCGCGCGATGCGCCGGCGCGGCGCGCGGCGCTCCGGCGGCGCGCCGGATGCGCCGCGCTACAACGCGCTGGCGCTCAAGGCTCTCGACGCCCTCGAACTCGACGCCAACGCGACCGAAATCACGATCAAGGCGCGCTATAAGGAGCTGGTCAAGCGCCATCATCCCGACGCCAACGGCGGCGACCGTTCGTCCGAAGACAAATTGCGCGAAATCATTCAGGCTTATAATTACCTGAGGGCGAACAAGCTGGTTTGAAAGCCGCCCGGAGGCCTCCCCGCGCAGGAATTTGCGAAAACGCGAGGTCGCGGCCGGCGTTTTGCCGGGGCGGGGTCGCCTGGTTAGGATTGGCGCCCCGCCGCCCGGGCGACGGGGCATGGAGGACAGATGATAGCCGCGCATACGCCGTCGCCGATCGAAACGCCGCCAATGGTCGCGGGGGCGCCGGACAAGCGAATTTCCGTTCGAAAAGCCTTCCGCATCGATTCGGACATGGAGGCGCCGGCCTATTCGGCCGCGGACGAGCATGTGCCGGACCTCGATCCCGACTATCTCTTCGATCGCGACACGACGCTCGCGATCCTCGCCGGCTTCGCCTTCAATCGCCGCGTCATGATCGCCGGCTATCACGGCACCGGCAAGTCGACGCATATCGAACAGGTCGCCGCGCGGCTGAACTGGCCCCTGGTGCGCATCAATCTCGACAGCCACGTCTCGCGCATCGATCTGGTCGGCAAGGACGCGATCGTGCTGAAGGACGGCAAGCAGATCACCGAATTTCGCGACGGCATGCTGCCCTGGGCGCTGCAGAACAATATCGCCCTGTGTTTCGACGAATATGACGCCGGCCGCCCCGACGTGATGTTCGTCATCCAGCG